>NZ_JBEZYB010000014.1:0-155127 GCF_040638285.1 Amycolatopsis sp. NPDC026612 | reverse complement strand
CGGCTGCCCGCGGCGGTCGAGGTGTCGGCGCGGATCTACGTCCGGCGCCCCGAAGAGGTCGCCAGCGAGCTGCAGCGCCAGATGAACAAGGTGCGTTCGCAGGTCAAGCACTACACCGACGAGCACGAGCTGGAGCCGCCGCAGTCGCTGTCGCGCCAGGCCGGCCGGGTGCTGGAGATCGACGACGAGATGACGTCGGGCTTCACCGCGCTGGCCACCCGCGTGCGGTCCTGGTGGCGGCTGGCGGTGTCCGGCCCGACCGAGCGCGACGCGCTGCGCCTGGCCCAGCAGCTGCTCGACCTGTACAAGCCGAAGATCGCCATCGAGCACCCCGAAGCCCAGTACGCAGGAGCGGACATATTCCGCGCAAGATCGCGCACGAAACACCTCCGGAGGGTCTCGACGCCGCGCTCGGCCAGAGCCGGATCGGCGGACTACGTTCACTACGGGCGGCAAATCCCCTCCGAAAAGCGGGTTGGAGCGCGCGGCCAAGCCTGCACGAGGGTCTGTTGAGCTGCGCCGTCGAGCTGTCACCACCAGGCAGTGCTGGGAGTGCCGTCCGGCTCGAGCCCGTAGTGCCGAATCTGTTGCCACCTCGAGTTTTCCGGGCAGGCTTCCGCGATCATCCACAGTGACTCGGCATCTCCGGCGTTCGCGGCTCGTAACGCCAAAGCTTCAGCTTGCCGTACCTCGCCTCGGTTGCCTCGCGCAGCGACGAGGCCGCCGTAAACCACGGGATACCCGGCGCGCGCGGCCTGGTCCGCCAAACGCTCCGCCTCGTCGTACTCGCCGTTGGTCTCGCAGATTTCGCTCAGCAGCTCGAGGTCGTGACTGCTTGGGCGGCTCCCCGAGTCCTCCGCCTCGGCGATCTTCTGCCGGAGTGATCTTTCCAGCTCGGCCGCGCCACCACTGCGTTGCTGGATGTCGTGCAGGGGGCGTCGGACAAAGGTCTGGACACCTTTGGCAGCAGCTGCACGGAGCTCCTGCGCTTCCTCCGCGTCCCCAGCATCGGCGCGCAGGCGAGCCAGCTGGCGAAGCGGGCGCCCCCTGTAGACCCCGGCAGCTGTGACAGCTTCCCGCAGGAAGTGTTCCGCGCGAACGTTGTCACCCGCTGACTCGGCGTGCTGCGCCAGCATCTCGAAGGCGACATAGTCGCCCTGTTCTGCAGCCAAGGCGAGCCAGCGCTCCGCTTCGTCGGTGTCTCCACGGTCGTCGCAACAGCGCGCGACTTCGATCTGCGCGGCCGCGTCACCCGCCTCGGCGCCGCCCCGAAAGGAGATCTCCGCCAGTCTCGCGTTCCCACTTTCGCGATACAGCCGGCCGGCGTGCGCGTACGCGGTGAAACTGCCGAGCTGTCCGGCCTGCTCGTAAAGCAGAGTAGCGTGCCGAGTTCGTCCCCTGGCCGCGGCAGCACCGGCGAGAACCATCAGCGCGTCAGCATCGAGGTGTGCGCAGGCACCGTCCCAGAACGCCACCGGTGGAACGTCGAAGGAACGCCGGCCACCGACCCAACGGGCGATGTAGTCGGCCGGCCGATACCCGGGTTCGCCCGCCGAAGCGTGGCCGGGTTTGGGACGCCTCCGCACCAGCAGGCCTGCGGCGCCGCGACAGGGCGCAAGGCCAAACTCAAGTGCTTCGTGGAGCCAGTCTTCGCCGGTCGCCAGCCACTCGGTGTCCGACAGGTAGCCCGGAGCCGCCCGCTCCAGGAACGACCGCGGAATGTCGCCGGCGTAACCCAGCCGGCGGACGTCGGCGGCGACGTCGATGACGGCGTGCGCGGCTGCCGGGGCGACCTGGTACCGCTCGACCATCGCAGGTGCGCCTGCGAGATATTGGGTGATTTCGCGCGATTGGGTATGCAGTGCTTGGCGAAGCCGTGGATCACTCTGCGCTGCTTCGCCGAGCGCCGCAAGCTCCGCCTGGTCGAAGCGCGAGGGCACCGCGATCTGAATGCCCTTAACGAGCTGTCCCGCTTGGGTGCAGGAGCCGAGATCCGCCGCCGGATCCACGGAGGTGATCGTACGCATCCGCTCCGGCCAGATGGTCCCGAGGACCAGGACGGGTGCTTTACGACGATCTCGAAGCAGGGCCCGAAGCCGGGCCGCCATCTCTTCGCCCAGGCTCGGATCGGACGTGAGGAGGTACTGCTGGAGCTCGTCGAGCCAGACAACGGTGCGGGGCGGTACCTCGGCGAGCCCGTCGAGCAGCGCCTGCGGCGGCGTCGGCGAGATCGGATGCCAGACACTCCAGCCCGCCGGCAACTGTTTCACAGCTTCGAAACAGGCCCTGGTCTTGCCCGTGGAGGAATCCCCGACAAGGATCGCCATACCGCTGGTACCAGCGATCGCTTGCCGCACCTTTTCCAGAACCTTTCGGTCGTGTGGCCGCTTCACGTATCGAGGCAAGGCTGGTAGCACGTCGCTTCCCACATCCAGCGAAATGGCACGATGGACATCGAGTTCGAACGGATCCAGGTCTTCGACGGACACGAGCGGCAGACCGGGCCGGACCGTGGCGGGCAGCGGCGGTTGTGCCGTGACCTCACCAGCCACGGTGGAATACGGCGAAAGAACCGGCACCTCACCCAGCGGAGGGCGAACGTGACCGGGTTGAGCCGTGATCGTGCGCAGCAGCTCATCGATCCCGGCCTGCGTCACCGCCGGAATCAAATAGTGGCCGCCGCAGTAGGGCTGGAGGAACAACGGGATTTCGTCGATCGAACGGCCCGGTAGCACCACCGGGAGCAGCTTGGCCGTCCAGACGGCGCGATCCCGGTGGAGCAGGTCTCGAATGAGCGCTGCCTCGCTTTGCACGCCGCGGTTGTCGCTGGTGGCCACCAGACCGTCGCCGACGTGGCGGTACCTCGGCGACGCCACGATCAGGACGAAGTCGGCGTTTTCGATACACCCGATAGCCCACGATCCCCAGTCTCTGCGCGCGGGACCGGCCCACAAGTCCAGGTCGACGTCGATACCGTTGTGCACCAGCAGCTCCGCCAGGATGCCGACGGTGACCTTGTGCGTCTCGTCATCGTGAGCGTACGAAACGAAAACCTTCACCCGATCAGGTGACATTGGCGCGCGGCACACGAGCTGGATCGTCCGTGCGCTCCCAGCCGGCCGCAGCGTGATCTCTCCGCCGCGCGATCGGTGCAGTCCAGCCTGTTCGAGGAGCTCGATGACCTCGGTCTGCTCGTCTGTGCTCGGTTCCGTGTTCGATGCGGTGCAATGCAGGGCGCTCAAGGTGGTGCCGACCTCGACCCGGTCCACGAAGAACAACGGGTTCACTGCGGCGCTCAGCGCTGCGACGGAGAGTTTCTCGATGCCGAACTGCCGGAGAAACGTGATGATGAGGGCGTCCGAGACGACCGCCCGTGCCGTCATGGGCAGCAGATCGACGCGCCATTCGACGCCGTGGATCCCGGCAGCCGCCGTCGGCCCGGCGTGCACCTCCACCAGGGTCCGTACCGTCGCCGCCAACTCGGCCAAATCCACCGCCAGCGCTTCAGCCAAGGCTGCGACCAGCGAGACGTCGACAGACGCGACCTCGCCGCCACCACCAGTGGCAGTCAGCAACCCGGCCAACCGGTTCTCGAGCTCCACGAGCGGATCCTAACCGCGCGCCGGTTCCTGCAGCAGCACTCCTGGCTAAAGATGAATAGCGTCGGCTCGGGCGCGTCGAAGATAAGGGCCAACGGAGGTCATAACCGGTCCGCGTCCCATCCCCCCGGCCGCCTGTGGCGCCCACGAGATACCTCAGTCATCGGATCCCCGGCTGATCACAGACCGCAGCGGCCGGAAGAAGACGTCTTCGGCCGCTGCGAACTGCTCGATCGCGGTGCGCAACTCAGCCGCGATGCGCCCACGCAGCCGCGATCGAAGGCGGCGACTGCGCGCGGACCGCCACGTTGGTCGTCAGCCTGGGCGCATGAGTGTCGGCCGTGACTCCGAACGAATCCTCTTCAGGCGCGATGCGCCGGACGAAGCCCGCCGGCGGCTATTCGAATGCCCGCGGACTGTCCTCAGAACCGCGAACACCGTCTGCGGCCGCTCCGCAGAACGCAAAGTTCGTCTTCGACGATATGCCTCGACATTGTTCGCTCCCTTCCGAACAATGCTGGTCAGCGCGACGGGCTTTGTTCGCAGCTGGACGATTATTTGATCTTGGGCTTCTCCTGTGCCGGTACCCGTTGCCGCGGTCCAAGGAGGCCCACAGTGCACCAGCACAAAAACCGACACCCAGAGGTTACCGAGGCCTGCGCTCTGCCGGTTGTAGTCCACCGCCAGCTTGACGGGCGGCTGGTCGTGGTCACGGCGTTGCTCCGATTCGTCGAGGCGCTGCAGGAGCCGGCGCTCTGTCCGGACGCGGTGCGCTCGTGAGCGCACCGATGAGTCGCCCGCGGATCAAGGTCTCCCGCCGGCCGGTGCGTGTCGGCGATGACGTGGTGCGTGTCGGCGGCGCGGTGCACAAGCTCGCCTTCGACGTCGCGGACCCGGACGGGTGGTTGTGGGCCCTAGTGAACCTGCTCGACGGGTCGCGGACCGTGGCCGAGGTGACCACGGCAGTGTGCACCCGGTTCCCGCACCGGCCGCCGAGCGACGTCGGCGCGGCGATCGACGGACTGCGTCTTACCGGTCACCTGGTGGATGCCGATGAGCCAGCTCCGGAGGACCTGACGCCGCGAGAGCGCGAGCGCTACAGCCGCAGCCGAGAGCTGTTCTTGTCCATCGACACCGGCTGGCGAACGAACAGCTGGGCGCCGCAGGTGACCTTGAAGGGTTCCAAGGCCATCGTGATCGGTCTCGGCGGTGTAGGCAGCGTCATCGCCGCCGCGTTCGTCGCGTCCGGAATCGGGCACGTGCACTGCGTGGACCATGACGTGGTCGCCCTTTCCGATCTCAACCGGCAAGTCCTCTACACCGAACGGGACCGGTGGCGGCCGAAGGACGAGGCAGCGGTGCACCGCCTACGCGAGCGCAACTCGGACGTCCTGGTCACGGGCGATCGGCGCACCGTCGACGGCCTGGACACCATCACGACGATCGCGAAGAGATTCGACCTGGTGGCGCTCGCCGCAGACGGTCCGCCGGAGATCCGGTCGTGGACGAACCGCGCTTGCCTCGCGCTGGGCATCCCGTGGGTCTGGGGCGGCTACCACGGTCCACTGATGACCGTCGGCGCGTACCGGCCGGGGGCCGGGCCGTGCTACGACTGCGCCGAGGCCGCAGAACGTGAACGCAAGGCTGCGGCACCCGCGCGTACCGAGTGGCAGCCCGCGATCGGTGAGATCCCGCCGCACGCCGCGAACTTCGCGACCGTCACGATCACCGGATCCTTCGCCGCCGAGGCCGCGGTCAGCCTGCTCATCGGTCCGCCGCGCGTACCGGTGAACCGAATCTACCAGTTCAACCTCGTCGACCGCCTCGAGCGTCTTGTCATCGGGCCGGAAACCCGGCATCCCCGCTGCTCGGCCTGTCAATAACCCGCGGGCTCGTCCAATGACAGCCGAAATTTTCGGAAAACCGGCTTATCGTGCATGGCGAAGGATTCCTTGGAGCAGGAGGGTCCGCCATGCCGGAAGCACCGAGTGTGTTCATCTCGTACACCCACGAATCGGCCGAACACCGGGACCACGTGATCGAGTTCGCCGCTTTCCTCCACCAGCAGGGCATTGCCACGGTGCTCGACGCCTGGCTCGAGGTGGAGCGCCGGGACTGGTACTCGTGGGCCCTCCGGGGAATAACGGAAGCAGACTACGTCGTCGTGGTCGCGTCGGAGAATTACAGCTCGGTCTCCGACGGCTACGGCAGGAACCGGCACGGGAGCGTGCGATCGGGAGCCGACGTCCTGCGGGAGATGATCCACGAGGACCGCGAACGTTGGCTTCACAAGATCTTGCCGGTGCTGCTGCCCGGTCACGAAAATGCGGAAATTCCGGTGTTCCTACAGCCGTACAGCGCAAATTTCTTCGCCGTCACCGAATTCACCGTGCAAGGCGCAGAGGAGCTTCTTCGGGTCATCCACCGTAGGCCGCCGTACGTGGCGCCACCGGTGGCCGGGCAACCACCAGAGCTCCCCGTCCTGGCGAGCGTGCGAGCCGTGCGGAATGCGCCTGACCATGGGACAGCTCGCGTGCCCAGGCAGTTGCCCCTGGCCGTGCGGGACTTCGTCGGGCGGAAGAAACCGCTGGCCGCGCTGGACGCGGCCACCGCGGTGGCCGCGCCCGGAGTGGTGATCGTCGATGGCGCCGCCGGAGTCGGCAAGACGGCCATGACGGTGTACTGGGCTCACACCCGGCAAGACCAGTTTCCCGACGGGATCCTGTTCGTGAACCTTCGTGGACACGGTCCCAGTGCACCGCTGGAACCGGCCAGGGCGCTGGTTTCCTTCCTCTACTCGCTGGGCGTCGCCGAGGAGCGGATGCCCCACGGGCTGGATGTCCTGGTCGGGCTGTACCGATCGCTGGTTGCCGGTCGCCGAATGCTGATCCTGCTGGACGACGCGGCGAGCGCCGGCCAAGTCCGTCCCCTGCTGCCCGGAGCACCCGACTGTGTGACGATCGTGACCAGCCGGGCGATGATGACCGGATTGGTCGTCGGAGAAGCCGCGCGTCGGATCGCACTCGACTTGTTCACCCTGCGGGAAGCCATCCTGCTGGTGTCGGAGGTCGTCGGCGCGGAGCGGGTCGCGGCCGAACCGGACTCGGCCGCCGATCTCGCCCGGCTGTGTGCCAAGCTGCCCTTGGCGGTACGGGTCGCAGCCAGTCGCGTCGCCGTCAACCGCCACACCACCTTGGCCGATGTCGTGGCCGACATTGCCTGCCCCCGCGCGCGCCTCGACCGGCTGAGCGGTGCCGACGACAGCACCGCGGTGCGAGTGGTGCTGGATTGGTCCTGTGCCCGGTTGTCCGCCGAGCAGGCACTCGTCTTCCGTCGTCTCGGACTGCATCCCGTTCCGGAGTTCGGTGTCTCCGCCGCCGCCGCGCTCACCGGCCTGAATCCCGACCGGGTGCGGCGCAACCTGGAAGTACTCGCCGAAGTACACCTGCTGGAACACGTCGGCCGTGGGCGGTACCGATTTCACTGCCTCCTGCACGTCCACGCGAATGAACGCGCTGAAGCCGAAGACACTTCGGCGGACCGAGACCGCGCGCTCGCGGCGATGGTCACCTGGTATACCCAGGCCGCCGCGACCGCCGACCGACTGGTGTTCCCGGGGCAGCCTGCAGCACCTGGCGGATCGGGAGCGGAAATCACGCTGACAACACGCGACGAGGCATGGTCGTGGCTGGTCACCGAGTGCGACGTCCTCCTCGCGGCGCTGGAATACGCGGACGACCACGATATGGCGGCAGCAGCCGTCGCTCTCGGTGGAGCGATGAGGTTCCTCGCTCTGCGGCCGAGCGTGCTGTGGGGAGCCCGGCTGGCCGCCGAAACGCGTGGCCTACGCGCGGCGCGGGCGGCCGCCGATCTCGCCGCGGAGGCGGCGTTGTGCGGCAGCAGGGCCGACACCCACCAGATGATGGGGCACTGGGCCGAGTCAGACGCGGACCTCGAACGGCTGGTCGTCCTGGCCGGGGAACTCGACGAGCCTGCCATGCGGGCCGAAGCGTTGTGCGGAATGGGCCGCAACCGCAAGCTCCAGCACCGCTACGCCGAAGCCCAGTGGTACTACCAGCAAGCCCTTCCGCTGACGCGGGACTGCGGCGGCGGGCGTGTGGAGGCCGTGGTCGAATGCAACCTCGGCCAGCTCAGCGCCCGGCTCGGCCGGCCTGGGGACGCTCTCGGTCACGCCGAGCGCGAGCTTGCACTCCGACAAGAATGCGGCGACGTGATGGGAGAGGCCTACGCTCTGCACAACATGGTGATCGCCGAACAGGGACTCGGCGATCACCACACCGCCATCGCGCTCGGTCACCGTGCTCAGCTGCTCTACCGCGCGACCGCCGCCACCGAGCGGTTCCTCGCCGACGTGCTGGAAACGACGGCGATCTCGCTCGACTGTACGGGTGACCGCGAGACCGCGCGCCGCTGCCTTCGCGAGGCGGCGAGAATTCGCGATGAGCACGGCGACCCGCGGGCCGATTTCCTCTCGAAACGGGAGGACGACACTGCGCTGGCGGCTGTTTTCCGAGAGAGGCAGCCGCCCGCGGCGACCGAAACGGTGCTCTGAGGGCCGAGTCCGGCCGCAGCCGAACCGGCTCGATGGCTGCACGCCGGTCCATAATGCGGTGGTGCTCATCGATCGTGAAGCGGTGCTCGATTCGTTGCGCTCGCGGCTGCGCCGGTACACGCGTGACGACGACGAGGCAGTCCTCGAGCTGGCGGCGCTCGAGGAGGTCGCCACGCTGATCAACACCGACGAGGTCGACCTCGACGTCTGGCGGGTCTGCGGCCTGGTGTTGTGGTGCCGCAGCGTGGTGGGCACCGGAGAACCGGACGACTTGATATCCGCCTTGGCGTTGCTGGAGCCGGTTTGGCGGGCTGATGCGACACGGGTCCCCGAAGAGGTCGCCGAGTACTTCCGCGAGAACGAAGCCGGGCCGCTGAAGGTTACCGACGTCTGGCAGGGCCCGGCCCACACCTTGGGCAAGCAGGCCAGAGAGTTCGGCGACGTGCGGGCCGCTTCCCTCGCGGTCGCGTTGACGCGGAGGATCGTCACCGCCCTTCCACCCGACGACCCGGAACGCGGCATGTGCCTGGCGAACCTGGCGATGCTGACGCAGGCCTTGGCCGAGACAAACGGTGACGACGCCGCGCTCGACGAGGCGATCAGCGCCGGTCGGCTGGCGATCACCGCATTCGACCCGGCCGATCCACGCCGCACTGTTGCCGTGGTGGCTGTGGCGGTCGCCATGCGCCGGAAGTCCGGTGGCAGCGGGAACCTGGCCGAGCTGGACGAGGCGATAGAGCTGAGTCGCGCGGCGGTGGCGGCGACACCGGCCGGCGACCCTGCCCGTCCCGGGCGGCTCTCCAACCTCGGCGTAGCCCTGACGTGCCGGTTCGAGTGGACCGGCCGGCGGGCCGATCTCGACGCCGCGCTGGAAGCGCATCGTGAGGCCGTGTCCGCGACGAGTGCTTCGGACGGCAAGCGCGGATCGCGCCTGGTCAATCTGGCCACCGCGCTGCTGGCTTCGTTCGAAGACACCGGCAACCCTGCCGAGGTGGCTGCCGCACTGGCCTCGATCGACCAGGCCGCGACGACGCCGAACCCGGACGCGGTCGTTCGGATCGCGGAGCAGTCGACCCTGTGCGCGGCGTTGCGAATCCGGTACCGCCACACCGGAAACTCCGCCGATCTGGACCGTGCCGTCGAGGTCGGCGAGTCGGCCGTTTCGTCGTTGCCGCCGAGCCATCCGGAGCTGCCATCGGTCAAGGTCAACCTGAGCCTGGCCTACCACCGGCGGGCCCGGCGCAACGACTCGACCGATGACCTGAACCGCGCGATCGCCCACCTGCGCGCGGCGATCGACGCCACCCCGGACGGCCACCCGGACCACGCGGGCCGCTTGTCCAACCTGAGCGATGCCTTGCTGACCCGAGCCGACCTCGGCGGACCGTCGGCAGAGGTGGACATCGACGAAGCGATCTCCTGCGCGCGTGCGGCGGCCGAAGCCGGTACCGGGCATCGGCGGCGTGCCTACTACCTGTCCAACTTCGGCAACGCGCTACTGGCACGGCACGCCCTCACGGGTGAGAAATCCGATCTGGACGAAGTGATCGCCGTGCAGGAGCAGGCGGTTCGGTTGTGCCCGCCTGGAGTCGCCCACCTGAGCCATTGCTTGGCCAACCTGGCGGTTGCCCGGCACCGGCGCCACGAGGACGAACCGGCCGCGGCCGAACACCTCGAGCAGGCGATCGCCCAAACCCGGCGCGCGGCCCTGACCGAGGCCGGCCCGGTGGAGGTGCGGATCCGGGCAGCCGTGCGGTGGGGCCACTGGGCGGCCACCTCCGGACGCCGGACCGAAGCGCTGACCGGTTACACGGCCGCGGTGGGGTTGCTGGCCGACGTCTCGCCCGCCGAACTTCCGCGCGACGACCAGGAGTTCGAGCTCGCCAGGCTCGGCGGTGTGGTCACTGATGCCGCCGCGTGCGCCGTGCAGGTGGGAAACCACCGCGCCGCCGTGCAACTGCTCGAACGCGGGCGTGGCATCGTGCACGCTCATGCGCTTCCGGACACGGAGCTGGAGTCGTCATTCACCGCGGTAGGACGGCTCGGCGGTCCGATCGTGCTGGTGAACGTCAGCCAGTTCCGATCCGACGCGCTTCTTCTCACGAACGGCGAGGTCACCAACCAGCCGCTACCGCTGGTCGATCCGGACACGGTACGGGCAAAGGCCGAGCAGTTCCTGCTGTCGATCTCGGTCCGGAAGGAACCGGATGCGACCGCAGAGGATCTCGATCACGCCGAGCGGGCCATGTCGGACATCCTGGTGTGGCTCTGGGACGCGATCGCCGGTCCCGTGCTCGACGCTCTGGGTATCACCGGGGATGGCGAGCCGCCACGGTTGTGGTGGTGCCCCACGGGACTACTGGCGATCCTGCCGTTGCACGCGGCCGGGCGACACGGCTCCGCCGCGGACACGGTGATGGATCGCGTGATCAGCTCGACGACCCCGAGCCTGCGGGCACTGGTCGCCGCCCGTCGTGACACCACCCCCAGGTCAGTGGATCGAGCGAGCCTTCTCCTGATTGCCTCCGACGACCCCGGGCTGCCGGCCGCGAGGACGGAGCAGCGGTTCCTGGCGGATCTCTTCCCCGGCCGGACCGAGGTGTTTCTCGGGTCGGACTGCCAACAGCTGGCCCGGTTCGGCCGTGTCCACATCGCCGGGCATGCCCAGGCCGACCTGACGTCGCCGTCCAAAGGCGAAATCCCGCTGGGTGCCGGAAGACCGCCGCTGACCGCCGGCGCGTTGAGCCGGCTGCGGCAGGCTGACGGTGAGCTCGCGTTCCTGTCCGCCTGCGAGACAGCGCTGACGAGCCCGGCGCTCGCGGATGAGACTGTCCACCTCGCGTCGGTCCTCCACGTTGCGGGCTATCGGCACGTCGTCGCGACGTTGTGGGCGATCGCCGACCGTCCCGCGTTCCGGATCGCCCGGGCGGTATATTGGGATCTGTCCCGGCACAGCGATATCGACCGTGTTCCCGTGGCCCTGCACCGAGCGCTCCTCGACGCACGGGAGCGTTACCCGGACCATCCGCTGGCCTGGGCCGCCTACATACACATGGGACCATGACAGTGGTCGCGTGATAACCACGCGACCACCGGCCGGGGCTGATCCCTTCGACATCGTCAACGCTGCCGGCGCTTTGCTGACCCGCCACGAGGAGGGCGAAGCCGGTCTGCTGGCGCAAGCCGCCGACCTCGCCGGGCAAGCAGCCGCGGCGTCGGACGATGGGGACGTCCTCCGGCTATGCGCGAAGGTTCTGCTGTATCGAGCCGACGAGACCGCGAGCCCGGCGGACTGGGTCGCCGCGGAGCTCGTGGGGAGGCGGGCCGTCACCGCGGCCGAACCCGACCACCCCGCCCTCGCGACGGCACTCGGAACGCTGGCGTTGATCAGGAACGGACAGCACCTGGCGACCGGAGACCGCCACGCGGTCCGGGAGGCCCTTGAACTCAGCGAGCGCGCGGTTCACCTGCCGGCCGAGGACGACGAAGATCGGCTGACGATCGTCCAGAACCTGCTTGCGTTCGCTCTGTCCCAACCCGATCTCCCGATGCCCGAGCTGGAGCGGGTGCTGGTGCTGTCTGGTCACGTGCTCGGCGACCTCCCCGCCACTCACCCCGGCTGGACCGCCATCGCGACGAACCACAGCCTGCTCATGGGCAGGCGCGCTCGCGCGCGGGACTCGGTCACCGACTTCGACGAGTCGGTCGGCCTCCTGCTCCGGATCCGTGATCGCACGACAGACGGCGACCCTGTGTTGCTGGCCCACCGCATGTCGAACCTCGGGGCGTCACTGTCGTCCCGGTTCGAGCGGTTCGGCCGGATCGCCGATCTCGACGGCGCCGTCGAGGCACAACGGATCGCCCACGCCACCCACCCATCCACGGAATTGGCCCTCGCCTACGCCGACACGTTGCACGCCAGATATCAGCGGCTCAAGGCCGAAGCCGACCTCCGGGCTGCCGAGAGCATCCACCGGACTCTGCTCGCCGAGGGCTCTGAGCCCTCGACGCGCCAGCTCGGTGACTTCGCGCTGATCCTCAGGGACGCCTTCGAGCTCACCGGGGACCCGGACCTGGCGAACGAGGCACTGGAACGGGGTCGTGCGTCGATCCGCGACGCCGATCCGGATCTGGCAGTCCGGTTGCAGAACCTGACGGTATTGCTGAACTCGCTGACCGACACGATGCCGGACCTCGCGGCGGAGGCCGTGGCCACCGGGCGGCGAGCAGTCGGCCATCTCGAGGACGGCCACCCGGACCTGCCTGCAGCGCAGTCGACCCTGGCGAAAGCGCTGGGTCAGCTGCACCTGACGACCTCGGAAACAGGATCGTTGAACGAAGCGATCGACCACCTCGAACTCGCGGTGGCCGCAACCCCGGACGACGATCCGGTGCGGGCGATGTACCTGGCGAACCTCGCATCGGCGTACTACCGGAGGTACCGGATTCGGTCGAGACGGTCCGACCGTCGCACCGCACTGGCCAACTACCGGCTGGTCGCGTCCGCCCGTTCTGCCGAACCCGAGGTCCGCCAGGAGGGGGCCCGCGCGCAGGGCTACCTGTCGCTGGAGCTGGGCCGGCACGCCGAGGCGGCGTCCGCGCTCGGCCTGGCGGTCCAGCTGCAGGCCGACGTGGTCCCCGAACGACTGGCCAGATCAGACGTACAACGGCTCCTGGCCGACGCGCGAGGGTTGCCCCTCGACGCGGCGACGCTGGCGATCGAGCGCCAGGAGTTCTGGCGGGCGGCTCACCTGCTGGAACTGGGGCGCGGGGTGCTGCTCAACCGGGCCTTGGGAGTACGAGTGGACTCCACCCCGATCCGGCGGCGCGACCAGATCCTGGCGGACGCGTTCGACGAAGCCCGCGACCGGCTCGACAGCCTGACGTCAGCGCCCGCGGAGTCACGGATACGAGCCGTCGAGGACTACCACGCCGTTCTGCACCAGGTCCGACGCGTGCGAGGACTCGGTCAGTTCCTCCGGCCGCCGGATTCGGCCCGACTGCTCCGGGCCGCCTCAGCGGGCCCTGTGGTGCTCGTCAATGCCAGCCCCCGTCACGGTGACGCGCTCGTCATGCTGCGGCAGGGCGTGGGACACGTGCCGCTACCGGACTTCGACGCGGCGGAAGCCGAGCAGCGTGCGGCCGCGTTGCACCGGGGCGAGCTGACCGAAGCGGACATGACAGAACTGCTGGACTGGTTGTGGCGCGTGGTGGTCGAGCCGATCCGCCGGCCGCTGCGACGCCTCGTGCCCTCGGGCGCTCGGTTGTGGTGGGTGCCGACGGGCCCGCTCGCGTTGTTGCCACTCCACGCTGCGACGTGCGCGAGGACGGGGGACTCGGCGCTCGACGAGATGGTGTCGTCCTATACACCGACGGTCACGGCGCTGGAGCACGCCCGGCGGCGTCGCGGAACCGAGCCGCGCAGCGAACCGCTGGTGCTTTGGGCGGACTACCCGGACGCGCCGTTGCCGGGTTCGCGGGTGGAGTGCGACATCGTGGCCAAGCTGCTCGGTGTCCGGCACGTGGATGCCACGTCGTGGTCGACAGACGACCTGCTCGCGGCGTTGGCTCGTTCCAGCGGGGCGCACCTGGCCGTGCACGCTGTCGTGGATCCGCACGATCCCTCGGCCGGCGGACTCGTCCTTCCGGGCGGAACGCTGTCGATCGGGGAACTCGCGGAACTACGGTCCGCGGACCCCGGGTTGTGCTACCTCTCCGCTTGTGGGACGACGATGACCAGTGCACGGCTGGCGGACGAGGCGATCCATTCGACCGCCGCACTCCTGTTGTCCGGCTTCCGCGGCGTCGTCGGGACGTTCCGGTCCGTCCCGGACTCGGTGGCGAGGCAAGCGGCTCGAACCTTCTACACCGCGTTGACGCCGGATGGGCGGAATGGCGCCGAGGCGACCCACCGGAGCGTCCTGGTCCTGCGCGATCGCTATCGCCGCTCCCCTTCGGCGTGGTCCGCCACCCACTACATGGGCAGTTGAGACCACTTCACGGCCCCACGTGCGCAAAGGGTGCCCACGCAGCGGGAACACCGTAGCGCTTCCGCAGAGCGACGAGGGCGACGTGCACGCTGCGCGCCGTGCCGTCGGCACGCAGTCCGCCGGTCGCGAGATCCCGGTACAGCAAGTCGGCGAACCGCGCCGAGATGCTGTCCCGGCCCGCCCAGAGGGTGCCGACCACATGCCGGAACCCGGCCAGCTGCACGGCCGAGGCCATGGTGATCACTTCGTCGGCCAGTTCGGGGCCACCGCGAATCGTCTCGCACGCGGTCAGCACCGCGAGCTGGCTGGCGACATCGCGTCCGCCAGCGATCCTGCGCACCGTCAACGGCATGTCGAACAGGGTGAGGTGGCCGTCGCTCGGTGCGGTGGGGTCCTGCCGTCCGTGGCAAGCGAGGTGGAGCCAGTCGAGCTCGGTCAACGCGTCGAGCACGGCGTCGGCGGTCGCTGCCGGTCCGTCGAGCGTTCTCGCGCCGGGAAGCCACCGCTGTACCGCGGCGGTCTCCCGCTTAGCGACCGGCAGGGACACGTGGTCCGGCGCTTCGGTGACGGAGACGACCAGCGCCCGAGGCAGCGGCGTGTCCGGTCGCCGTTGTGCGTGGAGCAGGGCACGAATGGTCGGCGTGTAGGACGACACGATCCGGTCGAGCACGGCCGGGCGGCCCGGGAACGCGCGCTCCGGCCGGGGGCAGGCGGCGTGCAGCGGGAGGAAGGACAGCACACCGGTCGGGCACCACCAAAGCCTCGGCGCGACGTCCGGCTGCGCGACGTCGACGAACCCCACGTGCCGCAGAACGGGATCGGCGATGTCGTCGAACAGCCAGTGCAGCACGTCGTTCACCACCTCGTCGGTGCCGTCCCGCATCGTCGCTGGGTCCACCGCATCCATGAAGGCGATCGTGCGGCGGGCGACCTCGTCAGTAGTGATCCGCAGTGGAACCGGTGTGACGCCTTCGGCCGTGAGCACCAGGGCGTCGCAGCGGTAGCGGCTGACGTTGAGCAGGACCACGGGACCGCCCGTTGTGGCCCGCCGCAGCGACTCGAAGCTTGGCGGTGCCAGCAGCCCGGACAGACCACGAGCGGCGATCTCGGCGATGACGCTGTCGTGCTCGGCGGCGAGAGCCATGCGCCGTTCCGCCGACGAACGCGAAGCCGGACCCCCTTCGAGCAGGTCGTCGGCGCCGAGGTGAGTGGCGTCGAACCGGTCGAGTCCGGACCGGAGCCCGGCGAGCCGCTCGGCGAGAGCAGGGTCGGCTTCGTGGAGCCGCAAATACGGTGAGCGTGCGTCGATCGCCTGTGCCAGCAGCACACCGCGGCCACGCTCGACCAGCTCGACTGCGCGCTCCGGCTCCCCACACTCCAGCGCCCAAGCCGCCGCATCGGTGGCGACATCGGAAAACCGGCGCAACAGCTCTTCCTGGTCATCCCTTGGCAAGCCATGCCAGGCGAGCCGGTCGAGCAGGACGACCGCCTCCGCAAAACCGGCTGCAGCCAGCTCGGCGAGCGCGGCGTCAGCGGCGATCCGGCCTGCGTTGAACGCGGCGGTGGCACGGACGAACGTCGGAGCCGAGCGGACGGCAGCGGCGGCGAGAAACGCCGAGGCCGCGTCTCGCGCGGCTGCGCTGTCGCCCTCGCGGCGGAATCGAGCGCGGTAGACCGCGCCCAGGTTGAACTGGTAGGCAGCACGATTCGGGTCGCCAGGGTTCGTGTCGCGGATGGCCAGGTGCAGCAGTTCGGCAGACTCGTCGGCGTCGGCGCCGCCCAGTTCGTAGGTCCGGCGCAGGGCATTGGCGAGATTGGACCGGTAGGCCGCGCGGTGGGGCTCGCCGTCGGCCACCGCAGCGACCGCCGCGCGGAGTGCGGTCGCCGCCTCCGCCAGCAAGGTCGCATCACCGGAGACCAGATGGGCGCGGAGGAGCGCGTTGCCGAGCGCAGACGACCCGGCCGGCCGGTTCGTCCGCCCGGCCGCCGCGGCCTGGTGTAATACGGCTACGGCCGTTTCGAGGTCGTCGTCGTCCCCGACGTGGACGTAACGAGTGGTCAGCGCGCTGCCGAGATTGGCGAGCCGGGTGCTCAGCGCGGGGCTCTCCACCGTGGTGGCCCGGACCGCCCGGTGGGCTGTTTCGATCGCTTCGTCGAGCGAGGCGCGGTGGCGGACGTGCTCGAACCGGCGCAGCAGGGCACGGCCGAGGTTGCTGAGCCGCAAGCCGAACGCGAGGTCGCCGGCGTCGGTGTTGACGACTGCCGAGCGCAGCGTCTCGACCGCAGTGTCGAGGTCGGCGGCGTCACCGGTCAGTTCGAAGCGGCGGGTGAGCGCCTCACCCAGCGCCGACTCCGCGGTGGCTCGGATCGGATGGCGCTCGGGCGCGGACGACACTGCGGTGCGCAGTGCGGAGATCGCCTCGATCAGGTCGGATTCCCCGCCGGAGAGATCGAACCGGGTACCCAGCGCACTGCCCAGGTTGACGAGGCCGACGGTGCGAGCCGGCTGTCCGGGGGCGCTGCCAGCCACCGCGACGCGCAGCGCCTCGATGGCCTCGGTCAGTCCGGCGGGGTCCGGCGCCACCTCGTGCCTGCGCACCAGGGCGGTGGCCAGGTTGCTGAGTTGCCGACCGGCATCGGCTTCGCTGCCCTTCGCCACGGCGGCCCGGTGTGCCGCGATCGCCTGGTCGAGCCGATCAAGCTCGCCCGTCATCTCGAACCAGTCCCTGAGTGCGTTGCCCAGGTTCGACTGGAAAACTCCGAGGTCGGGATGTGTGGCTAGGGTGGCGGCGATGGCGGCCCGGTACGCCGCGATCGACTCCGCGAAGACGGGTTCGCTGCTGGTCCGCGTGGCGTATTGGGCCAGCGCGTTGCCGAGGTTGCCGAGCAGCACCGGGTCGTCGCCCGCCCCGGCGGACGCCAGCCCTTCCCGCAGGACCGCGATCTCCTCCTCGCGGATCTCGACGTCACCGGTGACGGTGGCGAGCATGTTGAGTGCCTTGCCGAGGTTCGCCAGCAACGCAGGCCGGTTCGCGTCGTCGGCCGGGGCCGCGATACGCGCTGCGCGAAGCAGGGCGACCGCGTCGACGAGCGTGGTCTCCTCGCCGGTCGCCGCGTACACGTCGACGAGGACGTTGCCGAGGTTCGACGCGCTCGCCGGCCAGCGCGCGTCGGTCCGCTCGATTCCCGACACGACTATCTGGAAGGCCGTGGCGGCGGCACGAAGGGCATCGAGATCGCCGGTGACCTCATACCGGAGGTGTCGCGCCGAGCCCAGTACCGTCCAGTAGGTCACACCTGCTTCGGGATGACGGTGAGCCGCCTGGCCGTCGTCGAGCAGCTGAATGATCCGGTCCGCGAACCGGACGTCACCGGTGTGTTGTGCCCGGCCGAGCAGGTTGATCGTCGTCCGGAGCAATTCGTCGGAATCTTCGGCCATGGCGTCGTGTCGTCCCGAGCCCCGACAGCTACCTGCGGCCTTGGTCGCGTCGCTGATCGTCGTCGCGGCCGCCATCGCTAATCTTGTGCACCATCCGGTCCAACCGGTCTTGTCGCTCGGCCAGTTCGCGCTCGGCGTTTTTGTCGGGTTCCGGCCGACGAACCGGCGGGACGCGGAACGGGCTGGCCAGCTCCAGTTCGACGACCGCAGCCTGGATCTTCTCCTGATCGGATTCGAGCAAAGCCTTCTCGAGCCGGTCGAGAATCGGCTCGATCCTCGACCATTGCTGCGCACTTGGCCGCCACTTGGCTATTTCTTCGATGATGTCCACGGTGTCGCTGCGGATATCCGCGTCCAACTCGTCGAGGCTCACGTCGAATCCCCTTGTCATGTGGTGCGGGTGATTGTGCCATCCACTTCCCGGGCCGTCGTGAGCTGGTTCTCCAGATACGCGAGATCGTCATCGAGGCGCACCAGGAAGGACCGCGCAAGCGCCTGATCATCACCGAACCAGGTACGCCGCCCGGAAGTCGGCTCGGCTTCGGGCACCTGGCCGAGTGCCTGCGCAGCATTGTGCCGGGCGATCTCGACGTTGCGCCGCATCCTGCGTAGCTCGGATGCCACCAGCGCAGCCTTGGTCACGGCCGTGCCGAGCCGGCGCCGGATGATCGGATCGGGTTCGTCAGAGGCGATCAACCGGGTCACCCAGCCCTCCACGGTGTCACAAAGAGCGTGGATGCCCTCGGCGGCGGCGTGCACCCTCATCTGGTGCCGCAACTTCGCGACATGCATGAGGTAGCGGGCAAGCGCCGGCATGGCCGGTGTCGTGTCCGACCAAGTCCACCGCCCCAGCTCTAGATCTTCACAGGGCGGGGCAAGCACCACCATGCGGCGCGTAGTTCGCGCGTCGTCGAGCAGCCAGGCGCGCACGCCGGAACCGAGGTCGGCGTCGATACCCCGATCCAGTGAGGGTCCCGGCGTCAAGTCGATCGCCCACGAAGCCGTCGCCGGGTCGGCCACCTTCCCGAGGTACAACTGCGCGCGACTGAACACACCAGGAGCCTCGGGGTCGCCGACCAACGCGGCCAGCTCCGGTTCGAACGCGGCCCAGGTTCTGTCCGGCGCCTTCACAAGCAGCGAGGCGACGAGAACGTTATGTTCGACTCGGAGGATGGCCTGCGAGCGGACGTCGGGCGTCTGGCAGACGGCAAGAACGGCCGACCGACGGGGCCGGGCCCGGCGCTGGGGTGGTTCCGCGGAAAGGCCAAGGCCGGGGACGGGTTCGGTCAGGCCAGCCTCTTGACAGCGGGCCCAGAACATCTCGAAACTCTGCCAGCCGGCGTCCGCTTCTGGACCGTCGGCGTACGCGAACATGTGTACGGCGATCTCCTGGTCGATGACCACCTGATCCGCCTGCGGCCGCTCGTCGGCCGCTGACGCGACCAGCGACGGCGGTGTGGGCAGCGGTAACCGCGCGCCTGACAAGCCCCAGGTGACCATTTCATAGTGGTAGGCCGTCCAACGCTCGACGTCCGCACTCGTGCCGCCGCACAGCAGGATGATCGCGCGAGCGTGTTTGAGCAGCGCAGGGGTGGCTGTCCAAGATCGCCTGTTTTGCAGCAGCTGCGACACGGTGCTCCGCGCGCGCCCGAGCCCGCTCGCGAGCGTGGTATCGCTCAGGCCGGCGGTCTCCGGCCAGCGGCGCAGCGCGGTGAGGTAGGACAAGCCCGGATCGGCCCCTTCGCCGGGCTTACCAGGGTTGTCGGCCCGCACGGGAATTCGGGACCGCCCTGGACGACACTCCCGGTTCGGCTCGTCGCCTATGCTGTGCTTTGGGATGATCGCTCCACACAGGTTCGACCGGCCGGGTGTCCCCTGCGAGGATACCGCTTGTCAAGAAGGTGCGGCGCCCGCTGGCCGTCGCCGAGCTCGTCGCCCTGTCCGACGCCGACACCGAGCGTCAACCGCCGCTACGCGCCGTTCACTCCGGCCAGCGGTGTTGCCAACCACGTCCTCATTCTCGTTGATCAGCCACGATCGAGACGATCACAACACAACAAGCGACCGATACAGCAAGCCCATCGCGATGACGGCCGCGCCTGCACCCTGGCGATTCCCCGGCGACGGGAACCTGAGGCAACGGCACCGAACCCGCCCCTCCGGAGAGCAATCCAAGCCCATGACCTGCGGCAGTACGCGCTTTGCCTGGTCGAGCTAGGCATTGCACTTCCCTGATACGGAAGAGGTCACCGGGTAGCGAAGGCTCCCCCAGACCGCCTGAACACGCAGGTCAGAGGCTCAGGCCGTCGTCGAGGAGCAGAGGGCTTGGTGGCTGGATGGCGACGAAACGGCGACGCTTCCGGGCCGGGGCCACCAGCCAGCTTTAGACGGCGGCGCCATCGAGCCAGATGACCTTTACAACTTGGTGTCGTGGTGTCTCCGCGCAGCTTCGTGAGCGGAGTTGGTCGTCGAGACGCGTGCCGTCAAAGTCGACCTGAGCGGGTACTTCCCCTCTTGCCGCTACGACGGTGTCGTGGACGATCCGTGTACACCGACCAGGCCCTGGGGCGGACATGACGACTCCACCGAACACCTCTCCGCGATCAAACACAGCACCGCGCCGTTCACGACCGTCGGCGCGCCACGACGCCGCCGGACTTCGTCCTCGACCTGGTCGTCGGCGCGACGACGTCGCACCCGCGGTGTTGCTGCCGACGACTCCGCCACAGCTGACGCTGGGTGCCGCCGGTGCTCTGCTGCGGCTGCTTCTTGACGCCGACAAGGCGGCCTGATCATGCGGTTCGCGTTCTATGGCCGGGTCTCCACCGAGGACCAGCAGGACCCGGAGGCGTCTCGGAACTGGCAGCTTGCCCGCGCCAGGGCGCTGGTCGACAAGCACGGCGAGATCGTCGCCGAGTTCTTCGATATCGGGCAGTCCCGTTCGATCCCCTGGAAACGCCGTCCCGAGGCGATCCGGCTGCTTGCGGCGATGCGGGACGCCAATCGAGGGTTCGATGCCGTCGTGATCGGTGAACCGCAGCGCGCCTTCTACGGCAACCAGTACGGGCTCACTTTCCCCGTACTCGTCCATTACGGCGTCGGCCTGTGGGTGCCCGAGGTCGGCGGTCCGATCGAGCCGGAGTCCGAAGCTCACGATCTCGTCATGTCGGTCTTCGGCGGGATGAGCAAGGGCGAACGCAACCGAATCAAGATCCGTGTCCGCGCCGCCATGGCCGCCCAAGCCTCCGTCGAAGGGCGCTTTCTCGGGGGCCGGCCGCCCTACGGCTATCGACTCGCCGACGCTGGTCCGCACCCCAACCCGGCCAAAGCTGCTGAAGGCAAACGGTTGCACCGGCTCGAACCCGACCCTGCCACCGCGCCGGTCGTGCAGCGGATCTACTCCGAGTACATCGGCGGCCGCGGGAAGTTCGCCATCGCCGAGGGGCTGACTCGGGACGGCATCCTCTCGCCCTCGATGAACGACCCTGCCCGCAACCGGCACCGGACCGGCGTCGCGTGGGCCAAAGGCGCGGTCGGGGTCATCCTGACCAATCCCCGCTACACCGGCCGCCAGGTCTGGAACAAGCAACGCAAAGACGAGGTCCTCATCGACGTCGAAGACGTCGGGCTCGGCCACGAAACCAAGATGCGCTGGAACACCCGCGACAAATGGATCTTCTCCGAGCAGATCGTCCACGAACCGATCATCGACATCGAAACCTTCCAGCAGGCCCAGGAGATCGCCGCAGCCAAAGGCACCGGCCGCAAAACCCGCGAACGCACCCGCACCCAGCACCGCTACGTCCTGCGCGGACTGCTGCACTGCGGGATCTGCGGCCGCCGCATGCAGGGCCAGAAGAGCCGCGACCAGCTCTTCTACCGCTGCCGCTACCCCAACGAGTACGGGCTGGCAAACAAGACCGAACACCCCCG
The DNA here is from genome assembly GCF_040638285.1 of Amycolatopsis sp. NPDC026612. Classification (NCBI taxonomy): domain Bacteria; kingdom Bacillati; phylum Actinomycetota; class Actinomycetes; order Pseudonocardiales; family Pseudonocardiaceae; genus Amycolatopsis; species Amycolatopsis sp. NPDC026612. The sequence goes on along the minus strand of NZ_JBEZYB010000014.1, from coordinate 133,593 downwards.
CAACGTCTACCTCGCCGAACGGGACCTCATCGGCCCGCTCGACCGATGGCTCAGCACCTGCTTCGCACCGCACCGGATCAACGACACCATCGACGCCCTCTATGAAGCCCAGCCCGAACTGGACGACGATCCCGGTGCTGCGGCCGCCGCCAAGACAGTCGAGGAGTGCGACCGGGCACTCGGACGCCACCGCGCAGCCCTCGAAGCCGGCGCCGACGTCGCTCTCGTCACCGGATGGATCACCGAAACCCAAGCCCGCCGCGCCGAAGCCAAGGCACGCATCGTCGCGCGCCCCCAGCAGCAACGATTGAGCAAAGAACAGATCCGCAACCTGGTCCAGCGGCTGGGAGAAATCCGAACCGTGCTGGCCGCTGCCGACATCGACCGGAAGGCGGAGGTCTACCGGCAGCTCCAGCTGCACGCGACCTACCACCCCGGAAAACGACTAGTGCGCATCGAGACTAGTCGCGATGCGCACAGTTGGGGTTATGGGAAGTGTCCGAAGGGGGACTTGAACCCCCACATGTGGGATATCTCCCGTGTTCGGGGAGATCATGCGCTCATCGTAGCGCAGAGTCACCCCTCCTGCGCGAACCATCCTCGGACGCAGAGACCACGCCCTACGCTTCCCCCGTCCTCACGCACGACGCCGTACGCGGTGGTGCCACACGAAACAAGGACGGTCGCGGTCGCGCCGAGCAGAGTGAACACATTGCCGACCACGATCGGCGCGGTGTGCTTGTCACCTTCGTCGAATACCGCCCGCCGTTCGTCCGGCCACACCCGGATGCGGAACCGGTAACCCGGGCGGACCTGACCCTTGTTGTGCTCGAAGGGCTCCGTCTTGCCCAGCCCGTCGGGCCCGGCGTACTCGACTTCCGCGATCCGGTGCTCCCCCATCCCGGTCGCGACGACCCGCCCCGGGAACAGCCCAGCCGACCGGTCACATCCGCGCGCATCGAAGCGCCGGCCCACACCACCGTCGGCCCACCGGACGAGACAACAGGGAAAGCCACAACAAGGCCGCTTCGGGCAGCCAGGACCCCGACGACATCATGCCTCCGGCACGCCTCGGCGGCCACCGCAGTTGCCCAGGCGGACCGGACGACTTGCGCCTCCGTCTTCGCCGACACGCGGCCCGCATTCGTGGCGCGCACCGCACTCGGAAAATCACCTCGAAACCGCTATCGCAGCAGCGAGTTCCCCGCGGGCGTCTGCAGGCAGCGCGGAGAAATTGTCCAGCACCGCCGACAGCGGGATGGCTGCGTGGTCCTCCACAAGAGCTTGGAGGGGAACATCAGGCAGGTGGCGCCGCAGGATGGCGGTGATCCTGCCCCAGGTCGCAGCATCGCCGGCGAGGGCCTCGACCGGGGAGTCGAGGGTGAGCTCGTCCGTCCGCCGCGATACCGCGTAGGTCCAGCTGTGCTGCCCCGGACCCACCCGGTGCGAGTCGTCGGCCGGGTGGAGCGGGAGAGCGACCGTCGCGGTCGTCCCGGGCGGCACGACCACCCTGAGCGTCATCGTTTCATCCTTGCGCTGCCATTCGACCGCGATGCGGCCACGAGGGGTCTCGTGTGCTGCCTTCGCGGAGGTGAGGCCACCGCCGGGCTGGGGGGCCAGTCGTGCGGTGCGGTAGCCGGGGCTCGTCGGCTCGATGCCCGCGACGACGGTGTGCAGCCAGTGCGCGATGGAGCCGAGAGCGTAGTGGTTGAGGGACGTCATGCCGGAGGGGTTGACAGTGCCGTCGGGCAGGATCGCGTCCCAGCGTTCCCAGATCGTCGTCGCGCCGCGTGTGACGGGATACAGGAACGAGGGCGCCTCCTGCTGCAGCAGCAGTGCGTAGGCCACGTCCGTGTGGCCGGTGCGGGTCAGTGCCGGAGCGACGTGCGGTGTGCCGGCGAATCCGGTGGAGATCCGGCATCCGTCGCGCCGCACGATGTCCGCCAAACGCCGGCCCGCGACCGACAGTTGACCCACGTCCAGGAGTCCGAACTGGATCGCGAGTGCGTACGCGGTCGCGCTCTCGTTCGTGATCCGGCCGTTGGGGGTCACGTACTCGGCGCGGAAGGCGGCGCGAACACGCTCGGCGAGTGCGGTGAAGTGCTGCGCGTCTTCCCGGCGCTCCAGTGTGGACGCGGTGGCGGCCATTTCCCTGGCGACCTTGGCGAAGTACGCCGTGGCGACGAGGTGGGGATCGGTCTTCCCGCGTTTCGGATCGTTCAACGGCGCGGCGGGATCGAGCCAGTCCCCGAACTGGAAGCCGGAACTCCACAGGCCACGGTCGTCGAGAAGCGCCTCGACGCTCCGGGTGAAGGCGGCCATGGATTCGTAGCAGCGCCGCAGGATCTCGACGTCCCCGTACTCCCAATAGAGGGTCCAGGGGAGGCTGACCGCGACGTCGCTCCACAGGGCCGTGGGCGCTTTGTAGGTGTGCTGCACGTCGGGGATCACGTACGGCACGAACCCGCGGTCACGCTGTTCGCAGGCGAGGTCGTCGAGCCATGAGCACAGGAAGTCGGAGACGTCGTAGAGGTAGACCGCGGTCGGCGCGAACGCGTTGAGGTCGCCGGTCCAGCCGAGCCGCTCGTCGCGCTGTGGACAGTCGGTCGGAATCCCGACGAAGTTGTCGCGCATGGCCCAGACGACGTTCTGGTGCAAACGGTTCACGAGTGCGTGGGAAGTTTCGAACCATCCGGTTCGCGTCAGGTCGCTATGGACGACCACCGCTCGGACGTCGTCCGGCGAGAGCGGGAGACCTTCGATCTCGGCGTAGCGGAATCCGTGGTAGGTGAACCGCGGCTCGAACTCCTCCGTTCCCGAACCGGTCGTCACGTAACGATCCGTGGCCTGCGCCGTGCGCAAGGTGGTGTAGTCCGGTTCACCGTCGACCAGTACTTCCGCGTGCCGGACGGTGACCTCGCGTCCGCGCGGGCAGGTGAGCCGGAGGCGGACCCAGCCGGAGATGTTCTGTCCGAACTCGACGATCGTGGTCCCCCGCCGCGACGGCCGAACCGCCACCGGCGCGAGTTCTTCGATCCGCCGGATCGGTGGCGCGACCGGATCGATCAGCGTGGCCGGGTCCCAGTCGATCGGCTCCACCGGTCCCCAGGCACCGTCGTCGAAGCCGGGCTCATGCCACCCCGCAGGTTCGAGACGGGCATCGATGGTCACGCCGTCGTAGATGCTGTTCGCCCGCACCGACCCCTCCCCCGCCCGGAACTGCTCGTCGGTGACGACGATCTCGGTGCGGTCGGGGTAGCGCAGTTCGATCACCGCGAACAGCGCGACCCGCTCGGCGAACTGCCGCCGCCGCGCGATCGCTTCGTAGCCGAGCTTTCCGGTCGCCCAGCCCTCGCCGACGATCGCGCCGAACGCGTTCCTCCCCGTACGGACCAGAGAGGTGATGTCGTGACTTCGGACCACCAGGCGGTGGCGATACGACGTCCATCCCGGTTCGAGCACTTCGTCACCGACGCGGGCACCGTTCAGGTACGGCTCGACGACGCCGAGCGCGGTGACCCGCAGGGTCGCGGAGACAAGATCGTCCGCGGCGTCGAATTCACGGCGGAAGTAGACCGCCGGGTCGCCTTCCTCACTGGTCGGCCTGGCCCGCGCGCCGATGAACACCGCGCTGCAGTCCTGGTAGGACTCAGTCAATCGTCACCTCCGACAGGAAGGACCGCTCCGCGCTGCTGAGCACGCGTGCGGGACCGGCGAGCTCGAACGATCCGGACAGCGCCCGATCGTCGGAATGGAGACCGGCGAAGAATTCGACGTGCCCCGGTTCGACGGCGAAGTCACGGGCGAGGTTCGTGTAGCCGAGCTGCGCGGCGGCCACGCGGAAGGTGAGGCGGCGCGATTCGCCGGGGGCCAGCACGACCCGGCCGAACCCGGCCAACTGTTGCGCAGGCCGCGTGACACCGCCCGCGGAATCGACGCGGACGTACAGCTGGACGACGGTCGCGCCCTCGACCGGCCCGGTGTTGGTGATCGTGGTACGGATGCCCGCCACGCCGGACGTGTCGATTTCCGGGTCGCAGGACAGGTCGCTCAGCTCGAATGTCGTGTAGCTCAGGCCGTGCCCGAACGGGTAGAGCGGTGTGCCCGCCATGTCCAGGTAGTGCGTGGGGACGCCGTACGGCAGCGGGTTGCGGTAGCCGGTCCCGGTCTTCTGGTGGTGGTACACGGGGATCTGGCCGGAGTGCCGGGGAACGCTGTACGGCAGCTTGCCGCTCGGGTTGACGGCGCCGAACAGGACTTCCGCCACCGCCTTCGGCCCGAAGGGCCCGCCGTAGCTCGACACCACGATCGCCGGGGCGTTCCGGACCACCTCGGGCAGCGCGTACGCGCGGCCCTGGACCAGTACGACGACCAGCGGCTTGCCGGTGGCGGCCACTGCCTCGGCCAGTTCGGTCTGTGCCGCGGGCAGCGCGATGTCGGCGGAGTCGCTGTTCTCGCCCTCGGTGCGCTCCCCGATGAACCACAGGCTCGCTCCGCCGATGGCCAGCACCACCACATCGGACTGCCGAGCGGCCTCGACGGCCTGTTCCAGGGTGCCCGCCGGCCGGGTGAGCGTGCACCCCGGTTCGGTGTGGACGCTTTTCGCGAACTGCGCGATCTCCTCGCACAGTGGACGGGCACCGTAGCTGTCGCGGACGAAGGTGGACGCCGCCACGGGATCGACCACGCCACTGAGCCATTCCGCCTTGGCCGGCGCCACCCCGACGGCGTTGCCGGCCTGGCCGTGCGCCTGGACCGCGAGCAGCTCCCGGTACGCCGGGTAGCTGTAGGCCGGGAACTGCAGGGTGACGGCGTCCGCGTGCGGCCCGACCACCGCGGCGGTGAGCCCGGACGACGCGGCCAGCGGGAGGAGACCGTCGTTCTTGACGAGCACGACCGATTCGCGGGCCAGCTGCCGGGACAGTTCCGCCCCTTCACCCGCGATGGCGGTGACGTCGATGTGCTCGACGGGGTACGGGTTCTCGAAGAGCCCGGACTCGAACTTGGCCCGCAGCACCCGGCGGACGCAGACGTCCACGGCACGCTCGTCCACCGCACCCCGCCGTACCTCGTCCATCAGGGGGTTGCCGTACGCGTACGGATCGGGCAGTTCGACGTCCAGCCCGGCGGTGATCCCGAGGCGCGCCGCGTCACCCGGGGTGGCGGCGACCCGCTGGCGGGTCACCAGCTGCGGCAAGGAGGTGTAGTCGGAAGCGACGAATCCGTCGAACCCGAGCGTGTCGCGCAGGAGCTCCGTGAGCACCTCTCGGGAGGCGCCCACCGGGACGCCGTCGACGTCCGCGTAGGAATTCATCACGGACTTGAGCCCGGCGAGCTGGATCGCGGCCTCGAAGGGGTAGGCGAAGAGGTCCCGGGTGCGGCGTGGGCCGCCTTCGTAGGCGGACAGGTTGAGGCCGCCGGAGGCCGGGCTGTACCCGAGGAAGTGCTTGCCGGTGGCGATCACGCCGGTCCGTGGGTCGTCGCCTTGGAGCCCGCGCGTGTAGGCCACGCTGAACGCGGCGCACAGGTACGGGTCCTCGCCGTAGGTTTCGTGCACGCGGCCCCAGCGGGGGTCGAGGGCGACGTCCATCACCGGCGACAACGCCTGCGCGAACCCCAGCCTGCGCAGCTGACGGCGGATGAGGTCCGCCATTTCCTGGACGAGTCCAGGGCTGAAGGTGGCCGCGAGCCCGATGGCGGTGGGGAACACCATGTGTCCCCCGGCCAGGAAACCGTTGAGCGCCTCCTGGTGGATCAGTGCGGGGATGCCGAGCCGCGTGCGGGTCACCAGCAGCCGCTGGATCGCGCCGGCCAGCCGGGAAAGCCGCACCGGGTCGTCACCCGACAGCTGCGCGATGTGCCCCGGCGGCCGCCGAAGCAGCTCGGCCACCCCGTCGGCGTCCGAGCCGTCCGGGCGGACCAGCCGCCACGGCGACGCACCGACGAGCTGACCGCATTTCTCTTCCAGGGTCAGCTGCCGCAGCAGCAGCTCGGCGCGAACGTCGGGAGACAGGCTCGCGTCGCGGTGGTCCTCGCTCATCGGGCGGGCTCCTCGACGGTGATCATCACCTCGACCGGGTCGCTGTCCCGTGCCGTGGCGACCAGGCGGATCTTGCCGGGGCCGGTCGGCCGGACCACGGCGAGCGCGCGGCCTTGGTAGGTGTGGCGCTCGGTCGCGTCGAAGCGTTCCTCGGTCGAGGGGTCGGCGCTGCCGAAGCCGATCAGGGTGCCGTCGCCCGAGACGTCCACCCGCACGGGCCGGTCGGCCGCGGTGTGCACTGTTCCGGCCGGGTCGGCCAGCGTGAGGGTGACATAGGCGAGATCGCCGGTGTCGGCTGTGATGACGTCTCGATCGGCTTCGGCTCGCAGCACCACGGGGCCGGTCGCGGTGCGCAGGGTGTCACGGCCGCTCTCGACGCCGTCGCGGTAGGCGACCGCGACCAGTTCGCCCGGCTCGTAGACGGTCTCGAACGCGGTGCGGAAAGCGCCGACCGGGTTGCGTCCGACGGAGCGGCCGTTGACCAGGAGTTCGACCTCGTCCGCGTCGCTGTACACCTCGACGGTGATCGGGCCGGCTTCGTGCCCGGGCCAGGTCCAGCCGGCGATGGTGTCGCTCCACGCCCACCGGCTGCTCACGACGGTCTTGCCGTGGTGCTGCGGCAGCCCGACCGCGAGGTAGGGCCGGGTACGCAGGCCGAACACGATCTCCCGGTAGTAGGAGACGGGCCGCCGGTGGCCCGTGATGTCGAGGTCGCCGCAGCCCGCCAGCAGGTACGGGTACGGCGCGGAGAACGTCGGGTGTGGGGTGTCCGGTGTGGAGTACTGCGGCCGGCCGATGCCGACCTCCCCCAGGTAGTCCCAGCCGGTCCAGGTGAAGTCCCCGATGACGTGGCCGTGCCGCTCGACCAGCTGCCAGAGCTCGTCGATCCGGGTCGGAAAGGTCTCGGCGCCCAGGATGACGCGGTTCGGGAACAGCGCGTGGTCCATCTCGTAGCGGCTTTCCGAGTAGTTCATCCCGGCCACGTCGAGCACGCTGTAGGACTCGGCGGTGCGGGTGGTCACCAGCTCCGAGGTGGCGACGGCGTTCACGTCGAACCCGCTGTCGGCCATCAGGGTGTTGAGGCCGGCCCCCTCACCGTTCGGGGATTGCAGGGCCGCGCGATCCGACATCAGCGCCAGCAGGTTGTTGATCGCGTTCGTGACGAACCGGGTGCCGTCGAGCGCGCGCACCTTCTCGGCGAGTTTGCGCCCCCAGCTCGCCCCGGCCGCCGAGCCGGCTTCGGGGATCTCGTTGCCGATGGAGTAGAGGACGACGCTGGGGTGGTTGAAGTCCTTGGCCACCATCGCCTCGATATCGCGTTCCCACCACTCCGGGAAGCTCAAGTGGAAGTCGAAGGGGCTCTTGCCCGAGGCCCACATGTCGAACGCCTCGTCCACCACCAGCATGCCGAGCCGGTCACAGGCGTCGAGCATCGCCGTGCTCATCGGGTGGTGCGACATGCGGATCGCGTTGAACCCCGCCTCCTTGAGCAGCCGCACGCGACGCTCCTCGGCGCGGGCGAACGTCGCGGCGCCCAGCGGCCCGTTGTCGTGGTGCACACACGCGCCTCGCAGCTTGACCGTCTCGCCGTTGATCCGCAGCCCGTGTTCGGGATCCAGGCGCAGGGACCGGATACCGAAGGTGGCCTCCGCGGCGTCGATGTCCGTTATGGACACCGTGCAGGTGTACAGCGCGGGCGAATCCGGGCCCCACACCGAGGGTTCGCGAACGTAGAGTCGCCGGCGGGCGGTGGCCGGTTCGCCGGGCTGCACCGTGATCGGCGCGGTATCGGACGCGACGAGGGTCCCCGCGGCATCGCGGATCTCGGTGACCAGCTGGTGCGTGCGAAGCTCGAGCGAGTCGTTCTCGACCGTGGTCGCGACCTCGACCACCGCACGTTCGGCGTCGATGTCCGGGGTGGTGACGCGGACGCCGTCCGGGCCGATGCGGACCGGATCGCCGACCAGCAACCAGGTGTCGCGGTAGATGCCCGCGCCGGTGTACCAGCGGGAGTCCCGATGGGTCCGGCACTCGACCCGGATCTCGTTGTCCTGGCCGAACCGCAGCAACCGGCCGACGTCGACGAAGAACCGCGAGTACCCGTACGGCCGCTGGCCGGCGTAGTCCCCGTTGACGAACACCACCGCGTCCCGGTAGACGCCCTCGAACTCCAGCACGATCCGCTTGCCGCGGTACTCCTCGGGTGCGGAGAACGTCTTGCGGTACTCGTACACTCCACCGGGAAAGTACGCGGACGCGCCACCCTCCCGGGTGTCCGCCGCGGCCACGCGGTCGCGGGTGAGCATCGCGTCGTGGGGCACCGTCACCGGCTCGAACGGGACCAGCTGACTGGCCAGCTCGGCGAAGGGACTGACCTGCGAACGGAACTGCCAGCCGTCGTTGAACGAGGTGCGGATCACAGGCGCGCCCTTCCGGCAGCGAGATCGCCCAGCCAGGTGGCGGCGGGCCGGGGCTTGCGTTCGAAGCTCTGGCGGTCGACCTCGACGAGGCCGAAGGTCACGTCGTACCCGGAAAACCACTCGAACTCGTCGAGCAGTGTCCAGTGCAGGTAGCCGCGCACGTCCAGGCCGTCGGCCATCGCCGCGGCGAGGAACTCGAGCGCCTGGCGGGTGTGCGCCAGGCGCAGCGTGTCGTCGAAGGTGCAGACGCCGTGCTCGGTGATCACGACCGGGCGCCGGGAGACGGAGGCCGCATACCGCGCGGCATTGGCGAGCGACTGCGGGTAGAGCTCCCAGCCGAGTTCGTCCACCGGAGCACCGGGTGACGGCTTCTGGACGCCGTCGGCGCCGACGAGGCGGCGCGTGTAGTTCTGCACGCCGACGAAGTCGTCGTCCCGGCTGACCTCCAGCCAATCGGTGACGGCCTGGTCCCGCAACGCCGTGGCGCGATCTTCGAAGCCGGGCACCGCCTGGTAGTCCACGCACGCCAGCGACCAGCCCACCGGAACGTCCCCGTGCGACTTGATGATCTCCCGGGCCCGCCGGTGCGCCTCGGTGTACACCCCGAGCTGGTCGCCGTCCCACAGCATCATCGGCCGGAACACGTCCGCGCCGGCCGAGTGGCGGCGGGTGGCGTGCGCCAGCGCCTTGCCGAGATCGCCTGCCGCCGCGCCATCCACGCCGCCACCGCCGACCGCAGCCACCGTCGCGACGTTGGGTTCGTTGAGCGTGACCGCCCAGTCGATCTCGCCGGCCAGGTGCGCCGCCGTCACCTCGACGTACCGGGCGAACCGGTCGACCGCGCGGGGACTGGTCCAACCGCCCTCGGCGGCGAACCACAACGGCGTGGTCCAGTGGTTGAACGTGACGAAGGTGCGCAGGCCGCGCTCGCGGCACGTCGCGGCCAGTCTCCGGTAATGATCCAGTTCCGCCGTCGAGAACTCACCGGGCTCCGGCTCGATGCGCGACCACTCGACGCTGAACCGCAGTGCCTGGAACCCCAGCGACGCGGTCAGCTCGACGTCCTCGGGCCAGCGGTGGTAGAAGTCCACAGCATCGCCACTGCGGTGCTTGAACACCGAGTCCGGTGTGTGCTCGAGCGCCCAGCAGTCGCTGGCGACGTTGTTCCCCTCGACCTGGTGGCCGGCCGTGGCCACCCCGACGAGGAAGCCCGGCGGGAAACCGTTGGGCATCGTCACGTTTCCTCTCATCCCTTGAGGGCGCCCGCGGACAGTCCGGGAATGATGCGCCGTTGCACGAACAGGTAGACCAGCACGATCGGGAGGCTCGTGAGGACCACGTGGGCGAAGATCAGGTTCCAGTTGAGCACCGCCTGGTCGGCCGACGCCGACGCGAACTGAAAGAGCGCCAGCGGCAGCGTCGCCGTGTCGGAGCCGTGGAGCAGGAACTGCGCGAAGAAGAACTCGTTCCACGTCGAGATGATCAAGATCACGGAGCCGACCAGGAGAACGGGAACGACGAGCGGGAAGATGATCCGGACGAAGATCTGCACCCGGCCGGCGCCGTCGATCGACGCCGCCTCCTCGAGATCTCGCGGTACCGTCTTGATGAAGCCGGTCGCCAGGAACACCACGGTGCCCATCCGGGTGCCCGCCATCACCAGGAAGTAGCCGAGCCGGGTTCCGTCCAGCTGCAGGGTCTGCAGTTCGTAGATCGTCGGCAGGATGGCCGGCGGCAGGACGATCGACAGCACCGTCACGTTGTAGGCGAGCTTCGCGGTCATCGACCTGGACCGGGCGTAGGCCCACGCGGCCATCGCGGCGAGGACGACGACCACCGCGATCGTCGGCACCACCACCAGCAGGCTGTTGAGCAGGGCTTGGAGGTAGTTCCCCTGGTCGATGACCGTGGCGTAGTTGTCCCACAGGGCCCAGGTCTTCGGCAGTCCCAGCTGCAGCAGCGACGCCTCGTCCAGCGGCTTCGCGGAATTGACCAGGAGCAGCCACAGCGGCAGCACCACCCAGGGCAGCGAAATCAGGCTGAGCACGGTCACGCGCGCGGCGGTGCGCCGGCGGGCCTTCGTCGCGGCGCTCATGCTTCGACCTCGCGACGCCGCAGGTAGGTGATCAACGGCAGCCCGAGGACGATCACCAGGATGGTGACCACCAGGTTCAGTGAGCTCGCGGAGCCGAAGAACCCGCTTCCGTACTGGTTGAACATGGCGATGTTCAGCACGTTGGTCGCGGTGCCCGGGCCGCCCCGCGTGGTCGCCTGAACCAGGTCGAACGCGTTGATCGCCCCCAGCATCGTCGTCACCACCGTGAATGTGAGCGCCGGCGCCAGGAGCGGGAACCGGATCCGCCAGAACCGCTGCCACGGGTTCGCGCCGTCGATCGTGGCCGCCTCGATCAGCGGCTGGGGAACGGAATTCAGCCCCGCGATGTACACCAGCGTGACCAACCCGCTCCACTTCCACGCGTCGATGAACGACAGGCAGATCAGCGCGCTGGTCCCGTGCCCCAGCCACGCGTAGTCGAACCCCGGGGAGAACAGCGAAATAAAGTTGTTCAGCGGTCCGTGCGGGGCGAGGATGGCGCCCCAGATGTAGCCCGCGGCCACCGGGGCGATCAGCACGGGCAGGAAGAAGAACGACCGGAAGAACCCGTTGATCCGGTCGGAGCGCTGCAGAACCAGCGCCATCGACAGGCTGAACGCGTTCTGGACCAGCATGGCCAGCACCGCGTACAGCAGCGTCACCTTGATGGACTGCCACAGGATGCCCTGGTCGATCAGGCTCCGGAAGTTGTCCAGCCCGTTGAACGAGATCACGTCCGAATAGCCGCTCCAGTCGGTGAACGCGAAGCGGATGTTCAGCAGGAACGGCACGGTGAAGAACCCGGCCACCAGAATGAAAGCGGGGACGATGAACGGCCACCACCCGGCGCGCCGGCGCGGCCGACGCCGCTTGGGTGGCACGGGGATTTCGGGTTCGCGGTGGTCCGCCGTCACGGTGTCACCGGCCGGGTAAGTCGTCTCGGACATGGCCTACCAGCCCGCCATGCGGGCTGCTTTCGCCCCTTGGGCCAACGCCTTCTGGGCGAGCTCGCCCGCCTGAAGCGGCGTGTACTGTCCACTCAGGACGCCGGTCATGATGGTGGGGAACTGGGCGCTGAACCCGACCAGGTTCGAGTTGACGGCCAGGGCCTTCGGGCCCGCGTAGGAGTTCGTGAACTCCTGCACGAGCCCCGTCGGCGCGGCCGCCTGGGCGCCGGACAAGGCCGGGAACCGCTGCGTCTGGGTCAGATAGGCCTGGTACCCGTCGGTGGTGATCCACTGGAGGAAGGCCAGTGCGGTGCTTTCCCGGTCGCCTTTTCCGGTCTTCGGCAGGTACCACGTGCCGTTGTAGGACGGCGACCACGCGGCCGTCGCGCCGGTGGCCGAGGGCGTCGCCCAGCCGATCGCGGCGCTCGTCTTGGCGAGATCCTTGCTATAGACGGCGGTCAGCTGCGGAAGCACGCTGGTGTTCTGCGGCAGCAGCGCGGCTTTGCCGTCCGCCAGCGCTTTGTAGGACGCCTCGGTCTTGGCGGTGGTCGCGTCGCCGTTGAAGCAACCCATCGTCTGCAGCTTCTTGTACTCGGTCACCGCCGCGACGAACGGGCCCTGCGGGTCGTCGAGAGCCGCCTTCTTGGCCAGCAACTGGTCGGAGTAACCCTGCTGGCTTTCGACACTGGCCAGGTAGTCGATGATCTGGATCTGCGCCGGGAACTGGGACCCGCCAGCCTCGTAGATCGCGGACACGCCGGGCGCCTTCTGCTTCAGCGTGGTGCAGATGTTCTCGACGTCCGCGAACGTCTTCGGGGCGCCGAGCCCGGCGTCCGCGAGCACCTTCCTGTTGTAGTACATGCCGAACTGCCCAGGGCCGACGGTGATCGCGGCGTAGACCTTGCCGTTGAAGGAGCCCGCGTTCTTGTAGATGTCGCCCGAGCGTTTGACGTAGGGCATGTTCGAGAGATCGATCATGTTCGCCGCCGGGTTGAGCGACCAGAACAAGGCCGTGGCGTTGTACTCCAGGATGTCCGGCCGGTCGCCACTCGCCCACCGGGTCGGCACCCAGTTGAGGTCGTCCGCCGGGGCCTCGACGAGGTTGATCTTGACCCCGAACTTCTGCCCGAAGTTCTTGTACGCGTCGCGAACATAGGGCGCGTCAGCGCTGTTCGACCAGATGGTCAGCTCTTTCGCCTTGACCGCGGCCGTCCCGTCGGCCGGCGCTCCACTGTCCGAGCCACCGCCGGCGTTGTTCGCGGAGCAGGCCGCGAGGCCCAGTCCGACGACCGCCGCGACCGCCGCCGCACGCACGAAAAGCTTCATCGCTTCTCCTTCGACCCTCGGTCCCGTGCTCGCCGACCTGCGGGACCAGCGGAGCGCAACTTTAACGCAACCGCTTACGTTGGATTTGAAACGTATCAGGACGCAACGCGCGAGGTCAACGACGAACTCAAGCCCGCAGCCCAGCTGGGAAGCCGGACCACGGGTTGCCGAACGGTCTGGACTCGGTGCCATACTGAACGTAACCGGTTGCGTTCGGCGGGGACCTGCCGACCGACGACCACCACGGTGCGAGGGGAGCCATCGATGACGCTGGACAGGTCGGCCACCATGCAGGACCTGGCGCGGCTGGCCGGGGTGTCGGTGGCCACCGTGTCGCGCGCGCTGAGCGGGAAGCCCGGGGTTTCTTCCGCCACGCGCTCCGCCATCGCGCGGCTCGCCCGCGAGCACAGCTACACCGAGAACCTGCCCGCGCGGGCACTGTCGTCCGGCCGCACCGGGCGGATCGCCGTCACCCTGCCCAACGTCCAGGCTGAGTACTTCGCGCGCATCCTGGCCGGTGCCGCCCAAGTGATCCACGACGGCGGCTTCAGCCTGGTCCTGGAGACGACCCAGCACGAACCGGGCCGGCAGAGCGACGCCATCCAGCGGTTCATGAAGATGGGCGTCGACGGCGCGCTCCTGCTGCTGCCCGCCGAGTCGGACCGGGAGATCTCCGCCCTCTACGACAGCGGCTTCAAGTTCGTGATCATCGACCCGATCGACCAGGTCACGGCCCCGTTGCCGTGGATCACCTCGACCTACGCGATGGGGGCCCGGCGTGCCATCGAGCACCTGGTGGACCTCGGCCACCGGCGGATCGCCCTGATCACCGGCGAGCCATACCTGTTCAGCACCAAGGAACGGCTGCACGGCGTCCGGCAAGCCCTCGAACAAGCCGGGATCCCGCTGGAACCCGGCCTGGTTCGCGAGAGCCGGTACACCGACCCCGCGGGAGCCTACGAGGCGACGCTGGACCTCATGCGCCTGCCGGAGCCACCCACGGCCATCTTCGCGTTCAACGACCGCCTCGCCTTCGGCACCCTCAGGGCCGCCCACGCCCTCGGCGTCGCGGTGCCCGGCACGTTGTCCGTCGTCGGTTTCGACGATCTCGAGGCCGCCGAACTGGTGTCCCCCGGTCTCACCACCGTGCGCCAGCCCCTTTCGACGATGGGGTCGACCGCGGCCACGATGCTCTCGCAGCTGATCAACGAGCAGGACCCGCCCGCCATGCACATGCAGCTGGCGACCGAACTCGTCGTGCGCCACTCCACGGCAGCTCCCCGCTGAGCCGTCAGCAGGGGTGCAGGCCACCGTCGAGCAGGTAGACCTTGCCGGTGAGGTAACCCGTGGCGAGCATCGTGGCGGCCAGGTCTGCGACTTCGTCGGTCGTGCCCAGCCTGCCGACCGGTACCCGGCCCGGGTCGATCCCCGGCGGCAGCAGCGCGGTGCCCTCGACCAGGGCCGGGGCGATGGCGTTGACGGTCACTCCCCGCGCGGCGTACTGGCCGGCCAGCCAGCGGGTCAGCCCGTGCAGCCCGGCCTTCGACGCGGCGTAGTGCGGGCCGATCGCCCCGCCGGTGAAGGCAGCGACGGAGGAGACGAACAGGACGCGCCCGAAGCCGCGCTCGGCCATACCGGGCACGACGGCGCGGGCGAGCAGGTGCGGCGCGGTGAGGTTGACCGCCAGCGTCTGCTGCCAGAGGTCGAAATCGGCGCCGGCCAGGTCGGCCTGGGTCGCGGTGCCCGCGTTCGGGACGAGGACGTCGACGGGGCCGAGTTCGGCGGCGGCGCGCTCGACGACCGCGTCCGCCGCGGCGGGATCACCGAGGTCGGCCTGCAACGTGACGGCGCGGACTCCCGCTTCCCGCGCCTCGGCGGCCGCCTGTTCGGCGGGCTCGGCGTTGCGGGCGTAGGTGAGGGCGAGGTCGCAGCCCGCGGCGGCCAGCCGGCCGGCCAGTGCCCGGCCGATGCCGCCGGAGGCGCCGGTGATCAGGGCGACCCGGCCGCGCAGTGTGTCGGTCATGTGGACTGTCCTTTCCGGAGTGATCGTTCGCCGGGACGCACGAGGTGCCAAGCGAGGGCGGCGAACGCGGCTGCGGCGAGCAACCCGCACACGCCCGCCCAGCCCAGCACGCCGTACAGGCGGGTGCCGAGCCAGGAACCGGCGCTGCCGGCCACGAAAACGCTGGTCATGTAGGCGGTGTTGAGCCTGCTGCGGGCCGCCGGGTCGAGGGCGAAGATGCGGGCCTGGTTCGCCACCTGGCCGCACTGCACGGCGATGTCGAGCAGCAGCATCCCGGCGCCCAGCACGACCAGGCCCGCAACGCCACCGCGCGAGCCGGCGAGCAGGACCGCGGCCGCGGCGACGGCGGCGAGGATGCACGCCAGGTTGACGACGTCGGGGCCGCGACGGTCCACCCACCGCCCGGTGGCCGGCGCGGCGAAGACGCTTGCGGCACCGACGAGGGCGATCACGCCCACCGCGTCGGCGCCCAGGTGGTAGGCGGGACCGTGCAGCAGCAGGGCGAGGCAGGTCCAGGCGGCGCTGAACCCGGCGAACAGCATCGCCTGGTACCCGCAGGAACGACGCAGCGCCGGCTCGTCGCGCAGGAGCCGGACGGTGGCCGCGAGCAGGGCGGGGTAGCGCGTGCGGGCCGGCGGCCCGGAAGCGGGCAGGGCACGGGCGAGCACGGCGGCGAGCACGACGGCCAGGAACGCGGCCACCAGGTACGGGGCCCGCCAGCCGAGCCACTCCCCGAGGAAACCGCCGAACGCCCGGGCGAGCAGGATGCCGCCGATCAGCCCGCCCTGCAGGACACCGACGACCGCGCCACGCCGATCGGCGCCGACCAGGCCCGCGGCCATCGGCAGCAGGATCTGCGGGACCACCGTCGCCGCGCCGACCAGGACGCTCGCCGACACCAGCGCCGGCAGGGCCGGGGCGAACCCGGCCGCGAGCAGGCCCAGCCCGGTGACCGCGAACAGCACGGCGATCAGCGGCCGCCGTGGCAGCCGGTCGCCCAGCGGGACGAGCAGGAAGATGCCCGCGCCGTAGCCGAGCTGCGCCGCGGTCGCCACCAGGGCCGCCGAGTCCGGCGCCACTCCCAGGCCGGTGGTGAGCAACGGCGTGAGTGCCTGCGGGAAGTAGACGTTGGCCACGCCCACCCCGCAGGCCAGCGCCATCACCGGTGTCACCCAGCGGCCCAGTCTGGGCGGGCTCTGGGCGGTGACTGCCTCCACCACTTCGGGAACCTCCTTTCGAACGAACCAGTTGGTTCGAACGGTAGGCGGTGCTCCCCCGGGTCGTCAAACCGGGCATTCGTTAGCCTGGAACCCATGGCCTACGACGCGGCGGCGACCCGGCGACGCATCCTGGAGGCGGCGACCACCGAGTTCGCCGCCCACGGCGTCGCGGGCGCACGCGTCGACCGCATCGCCCGCGACGCCCAGGCCAACAAACGGGCGCTCTACGACTACTTCGGCGACAAGAAAGCCCTGTTCGCCGCGGTGCTGGAACGACAGCTCAGCCACATCACCGAGGCCGTGCCCATCACCGGCGACGACCTGCCGGGGTACGCCCGGCGGCTGGCCGAGTACCACACCGCGCATCCCGAAACGATGCGCCTGCTGCTGTGGGAAGCGCTCGAGCTGGGCGACACCCAGGTGCCCGCCGAAGCCGCCCGCACCCGGCACTACCAGGACAAAGTGGACGCCGCACGCGAGGCCGGGCACGTCGAAGACCCGCGGGCCACCGTGTTCTTCACCCTCGCCGTCGCGGGCTGGGCCTTCGCCGTCCCCCAGCTGCGCCGCATGGTCCTCGGCGACGGCTACCCGCCGGAACGCCTCCAAGCCGCGATCGCCGACGCGGTCCGCGCGCTCGCCGCCGAGCGCGACGAAACCGTCTCAGGCCCGGCCTGACCCGTCCGGCGGCCCGACCGACTCCCGCACGACGAGTTCCGCCGGAAGAGCCACCACCGGCGGACCGCCGTCCTCGCCCCGGATCTCCGCGAGGAGCCGGGCCGTCGCCGCCTCGCCGATGGCCGCGAGCGGGCTCCGGACCGTCGTCAGCGCGGGCGTGGTGAGCTCGGCGCCGAAGATGTCGTCGAAGCCCACCACGCTGAGCCGTCCCGGGACGTCGATGCCGCCGGCCCGGCAGGCGCGCAGCAGGCCCAGCGCCATCAGGTCGTTGAACGTCACGACCGCGGTGATCCCGGACGCCAGCACCCGGCGCAACCCGTCGGCTCCGCCGTCCATCGTGGGCACCCCGGCCGGGATCTCCACAATGGACAGACCACGCGCGAGGGCCTGCTCGAACAGGACTTCCCAGCGTTCGCGGTTCGGCCACGACCCGGCCGGGCCGGAAAGGTACCCGACCGCCCGGTGGCCCGCCGCCTGCAGGTGGTCGAGGGTCTGCGCGATTCCGGGCGAGACGTCGGGTGCCACCGAAGGCACGCCCGGCACGCGCCGGTTCACCAGGACGAGCGGTTTCGCCGCGGCCAAGCCGGCGATCTCGGCGTCGTCCAGCCGGGTGGCGACCAGCAGCAAGCCGTCGACGGCGGGCTGCAGGCGCTCGGCCGTGGCGCGCTCGGCCTCGGCCGACTCCCGCGATTCGGCCAGCACCAGGGTGTGCCCGGCGGCAGAGGCGGCCCGTTCGGCACTGCCCACCAGGTCGAAGTACAACGGGTTGGTGAGGTCGGACACCAGCAGACCGAGCGTGCCGGTCCGGCCCGTCGGCAACGCCCGCGCCATCGGGTTCAGCCGGTACCCCAGGCTCCGCGCCGCCTCCCGGACGCGCTGCTCGGTCTTCGCGTTGATCCGACCAGGCTTGTTCAGGGCACGGGACACCGTCGACGGACTCACCCCGGCGACCTGCGCGATGTCGTAGATCGTCACGGCTGGCTTCCGGTTGCAGCTCTCCGGCTCACCGGTCGCCGACTGCTCGTCCACACGCCTCCTCACGCCCGCTTTCAGGGGATTCAATGCTCCCACACCCCTGGCGGAACACGGGCACGATCCGGACCGTGAGTCGCGTGGTGTCGCCGAATTGGCAACCGGTTGACAAAAGAGGGCGGCGTCGGTGGAATGGCCCGATGACGACCTTCCCCGACGGCTTCCTCTGGGGCGCTTCCACGGCGCCGCACCAGATCGAAGGCAACAACGTCAACAGCGACTTCTGGGCGGCGGAGGGACGCATGCCCGGCATGGAGCGCAGCGGTGACGCGTGCGACAGCTACCACCGCTATCGCGAGGACATGGAGCTGCTCGCCGACGCCGGGCTGAACGCCTATCGCTTCGGCGTCGAATGGGCCCGCGTCGAGCCGGTTCCCGGCCTGATCTCCCGCGCCGAGCTGGCGCACTACCGGCGCATGATCGACACCGCCGTGGAACTCGGCCTCACCCCCGTCGTCACGCTGCACCACTTCACCAACCCGCGGTGGTTCGCCGAGGAGGGCGGCTGGCTGGGCGACACGGCGGTCGAGCGGTTCCGCCACTACGCCGAGGCGGTCACCGGCATCCTCGACGGCGTCGGCTGGGTCGTCACCATGAACGAGCCGAACATGCTCGCGATCATGACCGGGATGGCCCGGCTCGCGGCCGATCCGGAGGCGGCGAAGGAGTGGCAGAGCCCGACGGTCGACGGGCCACGGCCGCCGTTGCCCGCCCCCGACGTCGAAATCGGCAAGCGGCTCGCCGAAGCGCACCACGCCGTGCGCGACCTGGTGCGCGAGCGGACCGGCGCGAAGGTGGGCTGGTCGGTGGCCAACCGCGCCTTCGTCGCCCGGCCCGGCGCCGAGGCGAAGAAGCGGGAGCTGGAATACATCTGGGAGGACCTCTACCTCGAGGCGGCGAACGGCGACGACTTCGTCGGCGTGCAGTCGTACTCGAGCCAGTGGGTGAACGAGGACGGCGTCGAGCCGCACCCGCCGCACCCGGACAACACCCTCGTCGGCACCGCCTACCGCCCCGACGCGCTCGCCATCGCGGTCCGGCACACCGCCGAGGTCACCGGGCTGCCGGTCCTCGTCACCGAGAACGGCATCGCCACCCACGACGACACCCGCCGGATCGCCTACACCGGCGAGGCACTGCGCCACCTCGGCGAAGCCATCACCGACGGCGCCGACGTGCGCGGCTACCTGCACTGGACCCTCCTTGACAACTACGAGTGGGGCCACTGGGAGCCGACCTTCGGCCTGGTCGCCGTCGACCGCGAGACGTTCGAACGCCGGCCCAAGCCGAGCCTCGCGTGGCTCGGCGAGATCGCCCGCGGCGGTACCCGGTGACCATCCCCGATGTTTCGTCCCGGTCGCTGGCCGAACTGATCTCGCTCGCCGGGCGGCGCGCCGTCGTGACCGGCGGCGGGCGGGGACTCGGCAAGGCGATCGCGCTGCGCCTGGCCGAAGCCGGCGCGAGCGTGCTGATCGGCGACCTCGACGAAGATCTCGCCGTCGCGGCGGCGGCCGAGCTGGGTGACCGCTACCCGGTGACCACCGTGGGCACACGGATGGACGTCACCGACACCGACAGCGTGACGGCGGCGGCGGAGCGCGCCGTGGGCGACCTCGGCGGAATCGACATCTGGGTCAACAACGCCGGGATCTTCCCGGCCGCCCTCGTGCCGGAGCTGACCGACGAGACGTGGGACCGGGTGTTCGCGGTGAACGCCCGCGGCGTGTTCGTCGGCTCGCGCGAAGCGGCGTCCCGGATGCGGGGCGGCGTGATCGTCAACGTCGTCTCGACGGCCGGTTTCCGGGGAACCGCGCCGGGTCTCGCGGCGTACGTCGGCTCGAAGCACGCCGTCCGGGGCATGACCCGGCAGCTGGCGCTGGAGTTCGCACCCCGGGGCATCCGCGTGCTCGGCGTCGCACCGACGTACGTGCCGACGGAAGGCAACATCCAGGCCGCGGTCGAGGCCGGGGTCACGCTGGAGGCCGCCCGGTCCCTGATGCAGAACAGCGTCATCGGCCGGGTCGGCGTCCCCGACGACATCGCCCGCGTGGTGCTCTTCTGCGCGAGCGACCTGTCCGCGTTCATGACCGGCAGCACCCTGCTCGCCGACGGCGGCGACACGGCCTGAGAGAGGACCACGTGAACGGCAAAGCTTTCGAGAAATCCACGGTCATCGTCACCGGAGCCGGTTCGGGCATCGGGCGCGCGGCCGCCGTGAAGTTCGCCGCGGAGGGCGCGAACGTCCTCGTCGCCGACCTGAACGCCGAATCGGCCAAGGAGGTCGTCGCGGCGATCGAGGCGGCAGGCGGCACCGCGCTGGCGGTCGTCGGCGACCTGAGCGACCAGCAGACGATCGACCGCGTCGCCGAGGCCGCCGTCGACACCTTCGGCGGCATCGACGTGCTGGTGAACAACGCCGGGGTGATGGACCGGATGTCCGCGCTCGGCGAGACCGACGACGCGGAGTGGGAACGCGTCATCGGCGTCAACCTGACGGCCCCGTTCCGCCTGACGCGCGCGGTGCTGCCGCACATGCTGGCGGCCGGGCGCGGCGCGATCGTCTTCACCGCGTCCGAAGCCGGGCTGCGCGGCGGCGCGGCCGGGGCCGCCTACACCGCGTCCAAGCACGCGGTGGTCGGCCTGGTGAAGAACCTCGCGGTCATGTACCGCGGGAAGGGCATCCGCGCCAACGCGATCGCGCCCGGTCCCACGCTGACCGGCATCCAGGTCGACGCCCGGTCCGATGCCCACGGTCCCACGGTCGTCGGCGGGCTCATCAGCGCGACGATGGGCCGGATGGCGACGGCGGAGGAGCAAGCGGCGGCGATCGCCTTCCTCGCCTCCCCCGCCGCCGGCGACATCAACGGCGTGGTGCTGCCGGTCGACGACGGCTGGTCGGCCGTCTGAGGGACGGCGTCACAGCTTCCGCCGGTCCGCGAACCGGCCTTCCCCGGCGGTGACCTCCTCGCCGCCGGGGAAGACGACGGTCGCCGTGGACGCGGGCGGCACGTCGAGGATGATCAGCAGCTCCTCGCTCTCGACGTGCCACTCGACCGTGATGAGCCCCTGCGGACCGTCGAACGTGCCGCGCGCCCACGTGATCGAGGCGTGGAGAACCGGCGCGACGACGAACGACTCCCACGCCACCGAGCCCTCGGCCTGCCGCAGGCCGAGGGTGTGGGTGTGCAGGAACCGGACGACCGCGCCCTTGCTGTAGTGGTTGAGCGACGCGTGCGCGGTGCCGTCGGCGTCGACGCCGTCCCAGTCCTCCCAGATCGTCGTCGCGCCGCGGTCGAGCATGCCCAGCCACGACGGGTAGGTGCGCTGGAACAGCACCTCGTAGGCGACGTCGGCGTGGCCGTGGTCGGCGAGCACGGGCAGCAGGTCGGCCGTCGACAGGAGCCCGGTGCCCAGGTGCGTGCCCGCCTCCCGGACCAGTTCGACCAGCCGCGCCGCGGCCGCCGTGCGCAGGTTCTCGGGCACGAGTCCGAAGTGGAGCGCCCGGACGTAGCTCGCCTGCGTGTCGGCGGCGGCGCGCCCCCTGTCGTCGAGGAATTCGGTGCGCCACGCGTCCTTCACCCGGTCCGCCAGCTCCGCGTAGCGAGCCGCGTCGTCCGCCCGGCCGAGGACCTGCGCGGTCGCGGCCAGCGTCGCCGTCGACCGGGCCAGGTAGGCCGTCCCCACCTCCCCCTTGTCGGCGGTGAACCAGGCAGCCGGATCGGCCTGCACCGGGTCGATGAGCGACCCATCCTCGGCGCGCGCCTTCGGTTCGATCCATTCGCCCCAGTGGAACGAGCCGTCCCACAGGAACTCCTCGTGGGGCAACGGCTCGGCCGATCGCTCCACCCGCGACGGGTGCCGCGACGTCCGCGCCGTTTCCCGTGCCCAGTCGACCCAGCGGACCATGGCGTCCCAGTTCTCGGCCAACGCCTCGCGGTCGCCGTAGGTCTCGTACAGCAGCCACGGCACGAGCACGATGGCGTCGCCCCAGCCGGCCGAGCCCGTCATCATCGCGAGAAGGACGTCGGGGTGCTCCTTGATGCGGCGCCCGTCCGGGGAGAAGTTCGCGACGCAGCCGTCGGGCAGCTGGTCGTCCCGGACCGAGCGCAGCCACTTGCGCGTGAACCCGGCGACGTCGTAGAGCCGCACCGCGGTCGGGGCGAAGACCTGGTAGTCGCCCGTCCAGCCCAGCCGCTCCCGGTGCGGGCAGTCGGTCGGCACGTCGACGGCGTTGCCGCGGAAGCTCCAGCGGGCCGCCTCGTGCAGCCGGTTGAGGTCGTCGTCGCCGCAGGCGAAAGTCCCGGTGGGCCGCAGGTCCGTGTGCACGACCTGCATGACGATGCCCGCCGGGTCGAGCGGCACGCCGCCGCGATCGAGCCGGGCGTACTGGAACCCGTGCACGGTATGCCGCGGCTCGAAGACTTCTCCTGCCGCACCCGACGAGACCACCTCGTCCCGCTGCACGAACGGGACTGGCGGCTCGCCCGGGCGGGTCGCGTCCAGGTGCGACGTCGTGAGATCGCCCGCCGGGTCGAGGTGCTCACCGTAGTCGAGCACGGTCCGGGTGCCCGCCGGGCCGAGGTCGGTGAGGGTGACCCAGCCCGAGGCGTTCTGGCCGAAGTCGGCGATCCAGGCGCCGGTGGGCAACTGCGTGACCGACACGGCCGGCCGGCGTTCGACGCGGCGCACCGGCGGGGCGGGCGACCAGTCGATCGGCGGGGCGGTGACCGCGTCGAGGAGCACCGAGCGTTCCGGGCCGCGCGGGGCGAGGAAGTCGGTGGTCTGCCCGGCCATCAGGTCGGCGCGGGTGATCCGGCCGGGGCCGCCGGTCCAGTGCTCGCCGGTACCGACGACGCGGGTCGAGCCGTCGGCGAAAGCCAGGTGGAGCTCGAGGCGGGCGCCGAGGCGCGATCCCCAGTCCGCGGGTTCGCGGAAGGCACCGACCTGACCGCGGAACCAGCCGTCCGACAGGACGATCTCGATCGTGTTGGCCCCGGGCCGCACGGCGGCGGTGACGTCCGACGCCTGCGCGTAGAGCGTGCGGTCGTAGGAGGTCGAGCCAGGCGTGAGCTCGGCGGTTCCGGCGCGCTCGCCGTTGACGAACGCCTCGTAGACGCCCAGCGCCGTCGTGTAGAGGCGGGCGCGGGTCACCCCCGCGGGCACGGTGAACGAGCCACGCAGGATCTGTGCGGGCCGGGCTCCGGGCTCGGTCTCCCCGGCTTCGACCGGGGAAATCCACCACGCGGTCCAGTCCTCGTCGAACAGCCCGGCCTCGAAGGCGTGCCACTCGCTCCACGGCGACGCGCCCGTCCGGACCCGCCAGCGCACCTGTTCACCGCTGCGCAGCGGACGGACCGGCCACGCGACCCACCGGTGTTCCCGGGTGCGGGCCGTTTCCCGCCCGCCGTCGCCGATCAGGATCTCCACGTCGTAGGCGGCGCCCGGCGGCACCTCCGCGGGCGGCTTCCACGACAGCCGCGGCCGCGGCCCGGACACCGGGAACCGGTCGCCACCGAAGTCGATCGACAAGGAATGAGGCACTGAGCTGACCATGAAAAGCAGTATGGCAACCGATTGCCATCCAGCACAAACCCTGTTCTACTTTCCGCCATGCTCAAACCTCAGGCCACCGCGACCCGCGAACTCGTCAGCCTCGACGGCCTCTGGCGCTTCGCCCTCGACACCACCGCCGGTGCGACACCCTGGGCGGGCCGGCTGGCGACGCGGCTCGAAGCCGCCGTCCCGGCGAGTTACAACGACCTGTTCACCGACCCGGCCATCCGCAACCACGTGGGGATCGCCTGGTACCAGCGCACGGTCCGGGTGCCGCGCGGCTGGACGGGCCGGCGCGTCGTCCTGCGCTTCGACGCCGCGACCCACGCCGCCGCCGTCTACGCGGACGACACCCTCGTCGCCGAGCACACCGGCGGGTACACCCCGTTCGAAGCCGACCTCACCGGCATCGTCGAGCCGGGCGGGGAATTCCGGCTCACCGTCGGCGTCGACAACCGCCTCACCAACCTGACGATCCCGCCGGGCACCGTGACCACCGGTCCCGACGGACGTCAGTCGCAGAGCTACCTGCACGACTTCTTCAACTACGCCGGGCTCGCGCGTTCGGTGCGGCTGCACAGCACGCCGAAGACGCACGTCGACGACATCACGATCACGACGGAGATCGACGGCGTCGTCGACTACGCGGTCTCGACGAGTTCGCCCGCCGACGTGCGGGTCCGGCTCCTCGACGAGGCCGGGCACCCGGTCGCCGAGGCGACCGCCGCGAGCGGGCGGCTCCGCATCGAGGACGTCACGTTGTGGCGCCCCGGCGCGGCGTACCTGTACGACCTCGTGGCGGAGATCGTCGACGGCGACACCGTGGTGGACACCTACACGCAACCGTTCGGCGTCCGCACGGTCGAGGTGCGCGGGACCGAGTTCCTCATCAACGGAGAACCCTTCTACTTCACCGGGTTCGGAAAACACGAAGACACCCCGGTGCGCGGCAAGGGCCACGACGACGCCTACCTCGTGCACGACTTCCAGCTCCTGGACTGGATCGGCGCGAACTCCTTCCGCACCTCGCACTACCCCTACGCCGAAGAAGTCCTGGAATTCGCCGACCGGCACGGCATCGTCGTCATCGACGAAACCGCCGCAGTCGGGCTCAACCTCGGCGTCCTGGGCGGGCTCACCGGCACCCCGCCGACCCCCACCTTCGCGCCGGAGAACTTCGGCGGCGCCACCCGTCACGCGCACGAGCAGCACCTGCGCGAGCTCATCGCCCGCGACAAGAACCACCCCAGCGTGGTCATGTGGTCGATCGCGAACGAACCGGCGTCCAATGAGGACGGTGCACGCGAGTACTTCGAGCCGCTCGTCGAACTGACCCGCAAGCTCGATCCCACCCGGCCGGTCACCTATTCCGCGGTCATGTTCGCCACCGCGGAGAACGACAAGATCGCCGACCTCTTCGACGTCCTTTCCATCAACCGCTACTACGGCTGGTACCTCGCCACCGGCGATCTCGCCACCGCCGAGCAGTACCTGGAAGGCGATCTGCGTGCCTGGGCCGGCCGGTTCGGCAAGCCGATCATGATGTCCGAGTACGGCGCCGACACGATGCCCGGCGTGCACTCGGTCTGGGACACCCCGTGGAGCGAGGAGTACCAGCGCGACTACCTCGCCATGAACCACCGCGTCTTCGACCGCGTCCCCGAGTTCGTCGGCGAGCACGTGTGGAACTTCGCCGACTTCCAGACCTCGGCCGGCATCCACCGCGTCGACGGCAACAAGAAGGGCGTCTTCACCCGCGACCGCAAACCGAAGGGCGCCGCCTTCGCCCTCCGCGAGCGGTGGCGCGGCCTGGCCGGCCGCAAACCCGGCGACTCCGACTGACCTTCCCGTTCCCTCCGTCGCTCACAAAGGAGTCGAGCACGATGAGCCTCAACGACGACCTGGCCACCGAGGAAACACCGGCCGGCCCGATCCGGCCGGTTCCGGCCGCCGGGCCGGCCGAGCGGGTGAGCACGGGATTCATCCTCTGGATGGCGCTCGCCAACTTCGGCGTCTCGATGGCCTACATCGTGCCGCTGTCCTTTTCGCTCGCGCTGCGCATCCAGCAGCTCGTGCCCGGGCACGAAGAGGTGCTGGGCTACGCCACCGGGATCGCCCAGGCCGTGTTCATCGTGACCGCACCGCTCGTCGGCATCTGGAGCGACCGTACCCGGTCCCGGCTCGGCCGCCGCCGTCCCTTCATGGTCGGCGGCATCGCGCTCGGCATGGCCGGGCTCGTCGTCATCGCGCTGGCGCCGAACGTTCCGGTGCTCATGGTCGGCTGGGTCGTGGCGATGTTCGGCTGGTCGAACACCGGCTCGGCGATCGTGTTCCTGCAGGCGGACCTCGTGCCCGAGGAACAGCGCGGCCGGATCTCGGGGCTCACCGGGTTGTCCGCCCAGGTCGCACCGGTCCTCGGCATCGGGATCGTCTCCGCCTTCATCAAGACCAGCACCTTCCTGGTCTTCTTCGTGCCCGGAGCCGTCGGCGTGACGCTCACGCTGCTGTTCGTGTTCCTCGGCAAAGACCCGGACTCCCGCCTCCTCGCCCTGCCGGCCGACCGGATCTCGCTCAAGAAGGTCTTCGCCAGCTACGCCTTCAACCCCCGCAAGTACCCCGACTTCGGCTGGAACTGGTTCGGCCGGTTCGCCTTCTTCATGGGCCTGTACCTGAACACGACGTTCGGGACGTTCTTCTACGCCCAGCGCCTGGAGGTGTCCGTCGCGGAAGTCGGCGCGATCGTCGCGATCGTCGGCCTGCTCGGGGTGGTGGCCGCCGCGGCCGGCGCCCTCGGCGGCGGCTGGCTGTCCGACAAGCTGCAACGACGCAAGCTGTTCGTGCTCGTCGGCGCGGTGCTGTTCGCGGGCGGCGCGCTGATCGAGGCGAACGCGTACTCGTTGCCCGTGCTCGTCGTGGGTTCGGTGGTCATGAACCTCTCCCTGGCGGCGTTCGGCGCGGTCGACGGGGCCATCGTCATGGCGATCCTCCCCGACCGGGCCGAGGCCGGCCGGTACATGTCGGTCGTGCAGTTCGCACAGAAGCTGCCGAGCGCGATCGCGCCGCTCATCGCCCCGCTCGTGATCACGATCGGCGCGGTCGGGAGCCTGAAGAACTACACCCTGCTCTACCT
Source organism: Amycolatopsis sp. NPDC026612 (assembly GCF_040638285.1). NCBI lineage: Bacteria > Bacillati > Actinomycetota > Actinomycetes > Pseudonocardiales > Pseudonocardiaceae > Amycolatopsis > Amycolatopsis sp. NPDC026612. The sequence goes on along the minus strand of NZ_JBEZYB010000014.1, from coordinate 107,132 downwards.
GGTGGGCGGGGTGTTCGCCCTGCTGGGCGGGCTGATCATCCTGCTGAAGGTCAAGTCCGTGCGCTGAGCGTCAGTCTTCCCGCCGGCCATCCGGCGGGAAGACGAGCTCCAGGAACCGGGTGAACGGCCCGGCGATGTCCAGCCGCGGGTCGAGCAGCCACAGGATCTGAAGACCGTTGAGCACGGCGAAGAACAGCAGGGTCGCGCTGTCCGGGTCGAGCCCCTCCGCCAGTTTTCCGCGGGCCGCCAGGTCGCGCATCGGCTCCCCCAGGACCCTGCGCAGGCGCTCCTGACGCTCGACGAAGTACTCGTGGGCGGGGTGATCCGGGCGCGATGCCGCGACGGCGAGTTCCGCCCACAGCCGCATGAGTTCGGGGGCCTTCTGGTGGCGCAGCAGCAGATCGGTGAGGTACGGCCCCAGCGATTCCAGCCCGTGCACCTCCGCCAGCCCCGCCTCGTGCTCCTCCTCGTCCCGCTGGGCCAGCACGGCCGCGAGCAGCTCGTCCTTGTTCGAGAAGTGGTGCTGCAGCACCGCGTGCGTCGTCCCGGCCCGCTCCGCGATGTCCCGCAACGAAGAACCGGAAAACCCCCGCTCGGCGAAGCTGTCGCGCGCCGCCCGCAGGATCGCGGCCCGCCGAGCCGTCGACTTCGCGTACGACCCTCGTACCGCCGGCCGGACCACGGCACCCCTCCTCGATAACGGTCTGATTACGCCCGGCCTGCGCTCTTCCGGGCGGGCCAACCGGGATCTTACGCTCGACGACACAAAATATGCCACGTGGCTAATTTTGAGGTGCGGCGTCGGCGGCGTGCCGGAGAGGCGAGAACATGAGCGACGTGGCCCGTCAGCCGGCGATCGACGACGTCGCCGGGCACCGGCTCGGCGGTCCTGCGGCGACGATCGCGCTGGTCGTGCCGAACCTGACCGATCCGGCCGCGTTCGACGTCATCCGGGGCGTCGGCGCGGCCGCGGCCGCCGCCGGCTGCACGATGCTGCTCGCCGGCGAGCCGACGTCCGTGGATCCGGCGACCGCCGACGGGCTGCTGCCCGCCGCCGACGGGCTCGTGCTGGCCGGTCCCCTGCCGCCCGACGAAACGGTCCAGGCCTTGGCCGCCCGCCGCCCGGTCGTGACCGTCGGCCGGATCGTCCCCGGAGTGGCCGGTGTGGTGCCCGACATCGCGGCGGCCACCGGGCACGCGCTGGACCACCTCCGGAACCTCGGCCACCGGTCCATCACCTACCTGACCGGCCCGGTACTGTCCTGGGTGGACGGACAGCGGCAGCGCATGTTGCCCGGCCTGGCCGAGCAACGGGGCATCGAGCTCGACCGGATCGGCCCCCTCCCACCCACCGCGGCCGGTGGGCGCGCCGCCGCCGAGGAGGTGCTGCGCCGGACGTCCACCGCCGTGCTCGCCGGCGACGACCTTCTGGCGATCGGCCTGATCCGAGCGCTGGCCGAGGCCGGCGTCCCTGTCCCGGACGCGCTCAGCGTCATCGGATTCGGCGACGCCTACTACGCGGACTTCTGCGTCCCACCCCTCACCACCATCGCCGCACCACTGCACGCGATGGGCTCCGAGGCTTTCCGCAAGCTGCAACGGCAACTGGACGGCGAACCCCGGCCACGCCGGTTCGCCACCGCCCTCCCGGCCCGGCTGGTCGTCCGCCACTCGACGGCCGCGCCCCACGACCGACCGGGCATGGCTCGCAATCGGCCTCGAAGGTCCGGATGACCTCATCACAGACCTCGACGCTGCCCTCGCCACCGCCTACGGCCAGTGACCACTCCCTCCTGGCCGGCAGGCGATGACATGCGGCTCGGATCCGCGCCGTCAGGCGAGCTCCTTGGTGACCCGGTCGAGCATGAACTTCGAGGACTCGACGGCCCGCTCCTCCCACGCGAAGACGCACACCGTGGCGACGCCGTCGAACTCGAGCTCCCGCAAGGTTCCGAAGAACGCGTCCCAGTCGACCTCGCCCTGGCCGATGTCGAGGTGCTGGTGGATCCGCGCCGGTGTGCCGGGCGGGTTCATGATGTACCGCAGCCCGGATGATCCCTTGTGGTTGAACGAATCCGCGAGGTGCAGGTGCGCGAGCTTCGGACCCGCGTAGCGCAGCATCCGGCTGACGTCCGCGCTCGGGTCATCGCCCGAGAGGTGGAACGTGTGCGGGGCGCAGTAGAGGTAGTTCACCCACGGCTTGTTGATTGCCCGCACGAGGTCGACAGCCGGGTCGTTGACCTCGCAGAAGTCGTCCGGGTGCGCTTCGAGGTTCAGCGCGATGCCCTCCCGCTCGAACACCGGCAGCAGCTCCTCCAGCGAGCGCCAGAACGCGGCCTCGCTCTCGGCCGCGCGCTCGGGGCGGCCGTTGAACTCGGAGTTCATCAGCTCGCAGCCGAGTTCGGCGGTGACCTCGATCATCCGCTTCCAGTACCGAACCGCCGCCTGCCGCTCGGTCTCGTCCGGGCTGGACCACTTGTACAGCGGCAGCACGCTCGACAGTGCGACGCCGGTCTCCCGCAGCACCCTCTTCAGCTCGACGACCTTCTCGTCGTCGGCCCGCGGGTGCAGGAAGAACGGCATGAACTCCGCACGCGGTGACAGCTCGATGTACTCGTAGCCGATGTCGGCGACCGTGCGGACCATCTCGGCCATCGGCAGGTTCCGCAGCATGTACGGATCGAGGGCGATCTTCATCGAGTTCCTCCGGCGTAGAAGGCGGGGCGGTCCTTCATGTCAACGCCGACGACCCGGCCCGACCGCAAGGCCTCGACGGTGGCGTCGGTGATCACGGTGGCGGCGTAGCCGTCCCAGGCCGACGGCCCGGTGGGTTCCCCCACCGCGACCGCGTCGATCCACTCCTGGAACTCGACGTCGAAGGCGGCGACGAACCGTTCGCGCCAGTCCTGTGGGACGGCCGTGCGAGTCGCGCCGACGGTGCGGACGACCGCGCGGGCCGGTTCGGGGAGACGGACGAGCCCGGTCTCCCCCACCGTCTCGCACTGGATGTCGTAGCCCCATTGGCAGTTGACGAACACTTCGAGGTCGATCCGGATCCCGGCTGCTGTTTCGAACAACATGATCTGCGGGTCCTGCAGCTCCGCGTGCGCATGGCCGGACCGCCGCGGTGTCAGCACTTGGACGGCGACGATCTCGTCGTCGAGCAGCCAGCGCAGGACGTCGATCTCGTGCACGGCAGTGTCCTGCGCGGCCATCGCCGAGTGGTACGAATCGGGCACGGACGGGTTGCGGTGGGCGCAGTGCACCATCAGCGGCGCACCGATCCCACCGGCCGCCAGGATCTGCTTCAGCTCGCGGTAGCCGGTGTCGTAGCGGCGCATGAAACCGACCTGGACCAGCCGCCGCCCGGCGGCTTGCTCGGCCTCGACGATCCGCAGGCAGTCGGCCGCTTCGGTGGCGAGGGGCTTCTCACAGAACACTGGTTTGCCGGCGGCGATCGCGGCCAGCACGTGCTCGGCGTGCGTCGGCCCCCACGACGTGACCAGCACGGCGTCCACATCGGACTGTCCGATGAGGTCGGCCGCGGTGGCCGCGGCCCGGGCGCCGACGCGGTCCGCGACCTCGGCGGCCCGCGCGGCGTCGAGGTCGGTCACGGCGACGACCTCGGCGCCGGTGACGACCTCGGTCAGGCGCCGGACGTGGTCCTGGCCGATCATGCCGGCCCCGATCACTCCCACCCGTACGGTCACGGCGGGGTTCTCCTCTCTCAGCCGGCCGTCTTGACGGCCAGGACGGGCACGTTCGCGGCGAGCAGTAGGCGCTGGGCGAGGCTGCCCAGCACGGCCTTGCCCACCGGCGAACGGCGTTTCATGCCGATGACCAGCAGGTCGACCTCGCCGGCGTGCTCGTCGAGCAGGGCCAGGACGTGGTCGGCGACGTCGGTGTTCGGCGGGCGTTCGAGGACCTTCGCGTCGGCGGGTGCGTCGAGCGCGCCCAGCCGCAAGTTCGCCACGAGCAGCGGGGTCTTCCGAAGCTGTGCCTCCTCGACCGCGCGGGCGAGCGCGAGGTCTCCCTCTTCGGAATCGGTGACGGCCGCGAGGATCGCCATGGTCAGGCCGCCTTTCCTGCGGTGACGGGTTCCCGGGTGTACCGGGTGTGCAGTTCGGTCTCCAGGCGTTCCAGCGACCGGCCCCGGGTCTCCGGGACAGCCTTGGCCACGAAGGTGATCGCGCCGATACCGAGAACGACGAAGATGAAGAACGTGTTCGAGATGTGCAGGGCGTCGACCAGGATCGGGAACGTGAGACCGATCGCGAAATTGGTCAGCCAGAGCACCAGGCCGGCGATGCCCATGCCGAACCCGCGCAGCTTGAGCGGGAAGATCTCCGACAGCATCAGCCAGGTCACCGGCGAGATCGCGCCCTGCTGGAACGCCAGGAACGTCACGGTCAGCGCCAGCACGACGAACGCGCGGCCCGTCCCGGTGGGCAGCAGCAGGGAGAACACGCCGATCAGCAGCAACGCGGTGGTCGTGCCGATCTGGCCGACGATCAGCATCGGGCGCCGGTTCACCTTGCCCAGCAGGTAGATCCCGACGAAGGTGGCCAGCACCGAGATGACGCCGTTGGCGATGTTCGCCGTCAGGGCGCCGTCGGCGGAGAACCCGGCGTCCTTCAGGATCTGCGTGCCGTAGTACATGATCGAGTTGACGCCGGTGATCTGCTGGATGATCGCGATCCCGACGCCGACGAGCACCAGCCGCCGGATCCACGGAGTCGCCAGGTCGCGCAGGCCACCGGTCTGGGACTTCTTGTCCTCCAGCGCCAGCTGCTCGACCTCGGCCAGCTCGGCCCGCGCCCGCTGCGCCGAGCGGACCTGCTGCAACACGCTCAGCGCGTCGGCGAAGCGGTCCTTCGACGCCAGCCAGCGCGGGCTCTCCGGCATGGCGAGCATCCCGAACCACAGCACGACCGCCGGGATCGTGGCGATGACCAGCATCCAGCGCCAGACGCCGCCGGATTCGCCGAACGCGTTGCCGATGATCGCGTTGAACGTGAACGCGAGCAGCTGACCGGTGACGATCATCAGCTCGTTTTGGGTGACCAGCCGGCCGCGCCGTTCGGTCGGCGAGACCTCGGCGAGGTAGGTCGGCACGGTGACCGACGCGCCGCCGACGGCGAGGCCGAGGACGAACCGGCCGAGCACCATCACCGCGGTGGTCGGGGCGAGGGTGCAGGTCAGGGTGCCGAGCAGGAAGATGACGGCCAGCATGAGGATGTTCTTGCGCCGGCCGCGCCGGTCGGACAGCCGCCCGCCGACGACCGCGCCGAGCGCGGCGCCGAGCAGCAGCGAGCTGGTGACCAGGCCCTCGGTGAACGGGGTGAGCCCGAGGTCGGTGGCCATGTAGGGCAGGGCGCCGTTGATGACGCCGGTGTCGTAGCCGAAGAGCAGGCCACCGAAGGTGGCGATGATCGTGACCAGCCGGAGCCGGCGCCCGTGCGGGCCGTTGGTGTCGAGCGGAACAGCCGGCGGCTTCGTTGCTGGGCTGTGTGCCATGGGTGTGCTCCTGTGCAGGAGTGGTGCGCCGGTCCCCACCGGCGCGGATTGGTGTGGTTTCCCCGTGGATCCCTGGTGCGTCGGGCGGTTCAGCGGGCGGCGGGCCGCTTGCGGCCGGACAGGCCGCACCCGGCCAGGTACTCGCGGGTGCGCACCGCGATCGGCAGCGGCACCTCGGCGGCACAGGGGTAGAGGTCCTGCTCGACGATGACGAACAGTTCCGCGTCCAGTGTGGACAGTGCGTCGACGATGGCCGCCGGATCGGGCACGCCGGCGGGCGGCTCGACGCAGACGCCGCGCTTGACGGCCTCCCCGAACCCGAGCTTCTCATCGGCGACCTGCCGGAGGACGTCCGGGTTCATCTGCTTGATGTGGACATACTCGACGCGCTCGCCGAACCGGCGGATGAGGTCGAGGTTGTCTCCTCCGCCGTAGGCCACGTGCCCGGTGTCGAGGCACAGGTTGGCGTAGCGGGAGTCGGTCTCGTTGAGGAAGCGCTCGATCTCGGGCTGGGTCTGGATGTGGCTGTCGGCGTGCGGATGCAGGCACAGCCGGACGTCGTAGTCCTCCAGCAGGATCCGGCCCAGCTCGTTGGCGCGGCCGCCGAGGGAGTTCCACTGCTCAGCGGTCAGCTCCGGGCTTTCGGTGTACTCGCCGGTCTTTTCGTCGCGGTACATCGGCGGGATGAACACCAGGTGGTGCGCGCCGGCCGCGGCGGTCAGCTCGGCGACGCGGCGGGTCTCGGCGAGCATCGCGTCCCAGTCCTGCGGGCGGTGTAGCGCGCCGAAGGTGGTGCCGCCGGAGACTTGCAGGCCGCGGGCGGCGAGCGCGTCGGCCAACTCGCGCGGGTCGGTCGGCAGGTAGCCGTAGGGGCCGAGCTCCAGCCAGGTGTAGCCGGCGGTGACGAGCTCGTCGAGGAAGCGGGTGTGAGACACCTGGTGGTCGTCTTCGGGGAACCAGATTCCCCAGGAGTCGGGGGCGGAGCCGAGGCAGAGGTTGCCGGCGACGGTGCGGGCGGACGTCGTTGTCACGGGCTGGGTCCCTTCTAGGACGAGGTCGGGAAGTGGAAGGCGGCTTCGACGGACCGGGTGACGCGCGGCCACCGGGTCGTGACGACCTTGGGCCGGGTGTAGAAGCGGACGCCTTCGGGGCCGTGGATGGGGCTGTCGCCGATGAGGGAGTCCTTCCAGCCGCCGAAGGAGTAGTAGGACATCGGGACCGGGATCGGCACGTTGACGCCGATCATCCCGACCCGCACCTCACGCTGGAACCGCCGCGCGGCCTCGCCGCTCGCGGTGAACAGCGCGGTGCCGTTGCCGTAGGGGTTGGCGTTGATCAGGGCGATGGCCTCGTCGAGGGAGTCGGCGCGTACGACCGCGAGCAGCGGGCCGAAGACCTCTTCGCGGTAGACGTCCATCGAGCGCCGGACGTGGTCGACCAGCGACGGCCCGGTGAAGAAGCCGTCCCCGTCGATCGCCAGGTCCCGGCCGTCGACGACCACGGTCGCGCCTTGCGCGGCGGCGGTGGCGACCGCGTTCTCGACGCGGTCCTTGGCCGCGGCGGTGATGACCGGGCCCATCTCGCTGGCCGGGTCGTCCCCGGGTCCGACCTTGACCTCGCGGGCCTTGGGGGCCAGCGTCGCGACCAGCGCGTCCGCGCAGTCCCCGACGGCGACGGCGACCGAGATCGCCATGCACCGTTGCCCGGCCGAGCCGAACGCCGCGGCAGTGAGGTGGTTGGCCGCGTACTCGAGGTCGGCGTCGGGGAGCACGACCGCGTGGTTCTTCGCCCCGCCGAGGGCCTGAACGCGTTTGCCGGTCGCGGTCGCGCGCTCGTGGACGTACTTGGCGATGGGGGTGGAGCCGACGAACGACACCGCCGCGATGTCCGGGTGGCCGAGGATCGCGTCGACCGCGACCTTGTCGCCGTGCACGACGTTGAACACGCCGTCGGGCAGCCCGGCCTCGGCGTACAGCTCGGCCACCAGGTTCGACGCCGAGGGGACACGCTCGCTCGGCTTGAGGACGAACGTGTTGCCGGTGGCGATGGCCATCGGGTGCATCCACAGCGGGACCATGATCGGGAAGTTGAACGGCGTGATCCCGGCGACCACGCCCAGCGGCTGGCGGAAGCTGTGCACGTCGACGTCGCGGGAGACCTGGTCGGAGAAGCCGCCCTTGAGCGCGTCGGCGATGCCGCACGCGTACTCGACGACCTCACGGCCCCGGACGATCTCGCCGCGGGCGTCGTCGAGCACCTTGCCGTGCTCGGTCGAGATGATCTTCGCCAGGTCGGTTTCGTGCTTCACCAGCAGCTCGCGGAAGGCGAACATGACCCGGGCGCGCTGGGACAGCGAGGAAGCGCCCCAGGATTCGAACGCCTTGCCCGCGGCGGCGACGGCGGTGTCCACGTCGGACTTCTCCGCCAGCAGGAGCTCGGCCTGCGCCTGCCCGGTCGCGGGGTCGTACACCGGGGCGGTGCGAGTGGACCCGCCGCCGGTGGCGGTCCCGTTGATCCGGTGTTCGATGGTCTTCACGTGATCTCTCCTAGAGGTAGTGCCGCTGGCCGCGCTTGGCGGCGGCGTAGTCGTCGCGGGCCTTGCGGGTGGTGTCCAGTTCGGACACTTCGCTCACCGGGACGTCCCACCAGCCGGATCCCGGCGGGTTCGGGCCGTAGAGGTCGGTTTCGGCGTGCACCACGGTCGTCTCGCGCGCAGCTTTGGCCTGGACCATGGCAGCTCGGAAATCGTCCACTGTGGACGCGCCGAGCACTTTGGCGCCGAGGCTGGCCGCGTTGGCGGCCAGGTCGACCGGGAGCACGCCGCCGTCGAGCCGGCCGGTGTCGCCGCGGTAGCGGTACTGCGTGCCGAACCGCTGCGAGCCCAGGGACTCCGACAGCGAGCCGATGGAGGCGAACCCGTGGTTCTGCACGAGCACCACGATCACCTTGAGCCCCTCGGACACCATGGTGACGAGCTCCTGGGCCATCATCAGGTAGGACCCGTCGCCGACGAGGACGACGACCTCGCGGTCCGGCGCCGCGAGTTTGACCCCGAGCCCGGCCGCGACCTCGTAGCCCATGCACGAGTAGGCGTATTCGACGTTATACGACTTGGGGTCGCGGGCTCGCCAGAGCATCTGCAGGTCACCGGGCAGCGAGCCGGCCGCGTTGATCACGACGTCGCGGTCGTCGAGGACGTCCTGCAACGCGCCGAGGATCTCCGTCTGCGCGGGCAGCGGTCCATGACCGGCCGAGAAGCAAGCCTCGGTGGTGCGTCGCCAGTCCTCGGCCAGCAGCCGGGTGCGGGTGCGGTGGGCGTCGTCGACCTGCCAGCCGTCGAGGGCTTCGCGCAGGGCTTCGATGCCGAGGCGGGCGTCGGCCTGCACCGGGATCGCCGAATGCTTGACCGCGTCGAGGCGGGTGACGTTCAGGTTGACGAACACCGGGTCGCCGAAGGCGGTGTGGCTCGCGGTGGTGAAGTCGCTGTAGCGGGTGCCGATGCCGAGCACGACGTCGGCTTCCGCGGCGAGGGTGTTGGCGGCCGCGGTGCCGGTCGAGCCGATGCCGCCGACCGCGCACGGGTGGTCCCCCGGCACCGTGCCCTTGCCCGCGTGGGTGTCGGCGACCGGGATGCCGGTGGCCGCGGCGAACGCGCGCAGCTGCTCGGTGGCCCCGGAGTAGACGACCCCTCCCCCGGCGATGATCAGCGGTTTCCGGGCCGTCCGCAGGGCCTCGGCGGCGCGCACCACGGCGTCGGGTTCGGGAACGGGCCGGCCGACGTGCCAGACGCGGCGGCGGAAGAACTCCGCCGGCCAGTCGTGGGCCTCGGCCTGGACGTCCTGGGGCAGGCAGAGCGTCACGGCGCCGGTCTCGGCCGGGTCGGTGAGGACCCGCATCGCCGCGAGAGCGGCCGGGATCAGCTGTTCAGGGCGGGTGATCCGGTCGAAGTACTTGGACACCGGGCGGAAGGCGTCGTTGACCGTGACGTCCCCGGCGCGGGTGTCCTCCAGCTGCTGTAGCACCGGATCCGGGCCGCGGCCGGCGAACATGTCACTGGGCAGCAGGAGCACCGGCAGGCGGTTGGTGGTGGCCAGCGCGGCGCCGGTGATCATGTTGGTGGAGCCGGGGCCGGTGGACGCGGTGCAGGCGAAGGTCGCCAGCCGGTCGCGGGTCTTGGCGTAGGCCGCGGCGGCGTGGACCATGCCCTGTTCGTTGCGGGCCAGGTAGTACGGCAGGTCGGCCTCGCCGGTCTCGGCGGCCTGCAGCAGGGCTTGGCCGACACCTGCGACGTTCCCGTGGCCGAAGATGCCGAAGCAGCCCGGGATCAGGCGCTGCTCGACACCGTCTCGTTCGCTGTACTGGTTGGCCAGGAAGCGGACGAGGGCCTGGGCGGTGGTCAGTCTCATCGTGTGGCCTCCCAGGTGCCGCGGATCCAGGCGTGCGCCGGGTCGTCGGTGATCAGCCAGGCGCGGTCCGCGCCGGGGCCGGCCATGACGTTGAGGTAGTGGAGGTCGTAGCCAGGCGCGGCCATCGACGGGCCGTGCCAGCCGTGCGGCACGAGCACGACGTCACCGGAGCGGACTTCGGCCAGCACGTCGATCGGGCGGTCTTCGGTGCCGTAGACACGCTGGTAGCCCACGCCGCCGCCGTCGACCTCGAAGTAGTAGATCTCCTCCAGCTCGCGTTCGTGGTCGCTGTGCTCGTCGTGCTTGTGCGGCGGGTAGGACGACCAGTTCCCGCCCGGGGTGAGGACCTCGCAGACCAGGAGCCGGTCGGCGTCGAATGTGGCGGGCAGGCAGTAGTTGTGCACGTGGCGGGCGCAGCTCCCGGCGCCGCGGGCTTCACGGGGGACGCCGGCGGCCGGGCCGTAGCGCGCGGGCAGGCGGTTCTCGCACCGCGCGGACGGCAGCGCGAAGCGGCCACCGGTGTCGCTGGTGATCGTCGCGCGGGCGTCCCGCGGGAGGTAGGCGAAGTCGGTGACACCGTCGAACACCCCGGCGCGGCCGGCCAGCTCGAACGTCTCGCCGTCGCAGCCGACCCGGGCGCCGCCGGACAGCGGGAGCACCAGGTGCTCGGCGTCGCCGGTCTCGATCGTCGCCGAGCCGCCGGAGGGCAGCTCGAGGACGCGCAGGCCCGAGTAGCCCCAGCCGGCCGACTCCGGCGTCACGACCGTCGCGAAGGGACCGTCGCAGGTGGACAGTGCGGGCAGGTGGTGTTTGCTCACAGCAGGCTCACCGCCCGGTCGACCGCGCCGGCGACGTCGCCGGAGGCCGGGTAGAGCAGGGACCGGCCGACGACCAGGCCCTGGACCGTCGGCTGGGCAAGTGCCTTGCGCCATGCGGCGAAGGCGGCTTCGGCGTCGGCCACCTCGCCGCCGAGCAGCAGCACCGGCAGGCTCGACGAGGCGAGCACGCGCGGCATGTCCTCGACGACGGGCAGCTTCAGCCACGTGTAAGCGCTGCGCCGGCCCAGCCCCGAGGCGATGGTGATCGACTTGATCACCGCCTCGGGGGACAGGTCGTTGCGGACCCGGCCGTCGTCCCAGCGGGACAGGAACGGCTCGACCATCGCGATCAGCCGCCGGTCGGCGAGCTCGTCGACGGCCCGGGCGCAGTTCTGCAGCACCGACGCGGTCGCCGGGTCGTCCAGGGCGATCCGGGTGAGCATCTTGCCGCCGTCGAACCCGAGCCCGGCGATCGTGGCGGCGTCGTGGCCGGTGAAGCGGTCGTCGATCTCGAACGCCGAGCCCGCGAGCCCGCCGCGGTTCATCGAGCCGAAGACACTCTTGCCGTCGAGCACGCCGAGCAGCAGCAGGTCTTCGAGGATGTCAGCGGTGCCGAGCACACCCGTGACCCCGGGGCGCTCCAAGGCGGTGCAGAGCCGGTCGAGGAGTTCGCCGCGGTCGGCCATCGCCGTCGGATCACCGCCGACGGCGTTCGCGCCGCGGGCCGGGTGGTCGGCGGCGATGATCATCGCGCGGCCGGTGTCGCCCAGCACGGACTTGGCCTTGACGCGGTTCGCGGCGGCTTCGGCGACGGCGCCGGGGTTCTCCACCCGGGTGGTCACGAGGTGGCGGATGCGGTCAGACACCGGCCACCGCCGCGAGCCGGGCCAGCACCTGGGCTTCGGTGGGCATGGCGTCGGCACAGGACAGCTCGCCGGCGACGTGCGCGCCGGCGGCGTTGGCGAACTCGACGGTGCGGCGGGTGTCCCAGCCCGAGAGCAGGCCGTGGCAGAGCGCGCCCCCGAACGCGTCGCCGGCGCCGAGTCCGTTGACGACCTCGACCGGAACCGGCGGCACCTCGACGTCGCCGTCGTCGTCGACGGCCAGGACACCGCGCGGTCCCTGCTTCACGACCGCGAGCGAAACTCCCCTGTCCCGCAACGCCTTCGCGGCCTCGTGCGGGTCGCGCAGGCCGACCGCGGTCTCGCACTCGTCGAGGTTCCCGGCGGTGACGGTGACCAGCTCCAGCGCCCGACCGACCCACTGCCGCGCTTCTTCGCGCGAGGTCCAGAACATCGGCCGGTAGTCCAGGTCGAGCACGGTGGTCCCGCGGCGGCCGCGGGCTTCCAGCGCGGCGAGGGTCGCGGTCCGGCTCGGTTCCTGGCACAGCCCGGTGACGGTGACCCAGAAGACGTCGGCGGCGCGAACGGCGTCGAAGTCCACCTCGTCTGGCGTGATGTCCAGGTCCGGTGCCTTGGGGGCGCGGTAGAAGTACAGCGGGAAGTGGTCCGGCGGGAAGATCTCGCAGAACGTCACCGGCGTCGGCAGGTGCGCCGACTCCCCCACGAACCGGTCCGACACGGCGTAACCGGCGAGTGCCTTGCGGGCGAACCGGCCGAACGGGTCGGCGCCGACCTTCGTGACCACCGCGGATCGCCGGCCGTACCGGGCGGCGGCGACGGCGACGTTGGTCGCGCTGCCGCCCAGGAACTTGCCGAACGACGTGACGTCCTCGAGTCCGACCCCGATCTGGTGGGGGTAGACGTCCACCCCGATCCGCCCCATGGTCAGGACTTCGAACTCCGGTTCCACCCGCGCACCTCCACCGCGTCGCAGCTACTGTCGCGCTCTACTAGCGCGCTCTAGTGACTGGGACTATGCTGGGTGGCATCCGAAGATGTCAAGGGCCTGGAACAATCGGGCCCCGACTGGAGCAGAGGCGGGAGCGGGCGTGCGCGAGGGCGAACTCACGAGCAGGTCGAAGCCGACGATGGCCGACGTGGCCGCGAAGGTCGGTGTCTCCCGCGCCCTCGTGTCCCTGGTGTTCCGCGGCCAGCCCGGGGCGAGCCAGGAGACGCGCGACCGCGTGTTCGCCGCCGCCGAAGAACTCGGCTACCACCCCGACAACGCCGCCCGGCTGCTGGCCCGCGGACGCAGCCGGACGCTCGGCGTGATGGTGACGGTGCACCAGTCGTTCCAGGCCGACCTGGTCGAAGGCATCTACCCTGAAGCCGAGCGGCTCGGCTACGACGTCCTGCTGTCGGCGACGGCACCGACACGGGACGAGGCCAAGGCCGTCGAGGCCCTGCTGAGCCACCGCTGCGAAGCGCTGATCCTGCTCGGCCCGAACGCCGAGCGCTCAGCGCTCGACGAACTGGGCCGCCGCGCCGTCGTGGCCGTGGTGGGCCGCCGGCTGCCGGGCGTGCGGGTCGACAGCATTCACACCGCCGACACCAAGGGCATCCGGCAGGCCGTCGACCACCTCGTCGACCTCGGCCACCGCCACATCGTGCACGTCGACGGCGGCAAGGAGCCGGGCTCGGCCGACCGGCGCCGGGCCTACCGCGCCGCCGTGCGGCGGCACAAACTGCCCGACCGCGTCCTGCCCGGCGCGCACGACGAAGAAGCGGGCATGGCCGCGGCGCGGCAGCTGCTCAGCGAGGACTCGCTGCCGACCGCCGTCGTCGCCGGCAACGACCGGTGCGCGATCGGGCTCATGCACACCTTCGGCCGGGCCGGCCTCGAGTTCCCCCGCGACATTTCGATCGTCGGCTTCGACGACAACCACCTGTCACACCTCTCGCACATCGACCTCACCACGGTCCACCAGGACGCCGCCGGGCTGGCCCAGGCCGCGGTCCACGCCGCGACGAGCCGCCTCGAAGACGAGTCCCGCGCCCCGGCGGAGATCGTCCTGGATCCCAAGCTCGTCGTCCGCGGCACGACCGGCCCGCCCCCGCCCTGACACGGCCGGGCCGCGCTCAGTACGGCCGGACGGGTCCGGCCATCGCGGCCATCCGCAGCGGAGCCGATTCCCACTGGGAGGCGCCACTGTTCTCCAGCTCCATCAACCGCAGGCTGGTGTCGCCCACGAGCCGGACCCAGTCGCGGCGGCGCGCCATGAACGCGGCCAGTCCCGCCGGGACCGCGCCCGCCTTGGTGAGTTGCGGGCGCTCCGCAATGGCGCGGTTGTCTGTAGCGAACCGACGGACGCGTTGCTCAAGCGTGGCGTTCTCCGTAGTGATCTGCGTGTTCGACGACGCCTCACGGCTGCGCAACGCCAGCGGAGTCAAGCAATCCGACCTCGAAGCCACGCTCGCGTGCGACAGGCAACGCCGCCGTGCCCACAACCGCCCTTGCTGCGGCGTCGAGGCGCCCATGGCGTCGTTCGAGTCAAAGTCCGACCGCGCCGAGGCCTCGAATTTCTTCGCGCTCGCGGCGAAGTCGGTGTTCGCTGCCGTGGCCTTGATCTTCCAAGCCTCATACGCATCAACGACGTTGCTGCACAGGTCGCTGGTCGCCTTCGTGCCGAAGATTTCGATATGCGCCAATGCGTCGAGCATCTTGTCGCGGAGCTTCCGATGGTCCTCGACTGTCTCGCAGCGTGGTATTTCGTCAGGCACGAAACCCACGCGTAGGCCTCGCGCATGAAGTCCTGACTCTTCGCTCGCTTGCCTGATAGGCGGTGACCATCGGCGCGACCGCGGTACCGGTCAGCCAGATGGCCGCACCCAACAGGGCTGCGGCTGCTGCGTCCATCAGCACCTCCCGGCCACGTCGATCTGGTGATCATTAGTCGATCCTGAGCCTGCTGGCGTTTCACGGAGCCAGACTGCGGCGTTATCGGCATCGCTCTCGTCGGCAGGCACCTGCGCCACGACGACGAAGTCGACCGGTTGGTCCCTGGCCAGATCGAACGGCTCGGCAGGCAAACGCATGAGGCGCTCTCACGGATACCTGCCCCAGTCTTTCGGACCACTCTGGCAACGTGAGGGTTACAGACCACAAGCGCCGGGGAATAGAGCGTTATACGCCGTAATCTCGACGACACCTCGGCTGAGCTGTTCGGGCTAACGTTCCGAAGCTCACCGTCATGACCCCAGGATAAATGCATCCGATCAGAGTGATCCCCCCTCGACCACTCCCCGAGTCAGCTACAGAAACGGTGGACCTCCTCGCGCAGTGGATGATCACCGGCAGAGCTACCCGCCTCTCTCCCCCACCGCAGCCCGGTGGCGGGTTGCGGTTCGCCTTCTACGGCCGCACCTCGACCACCCGCCATCAAGATCGCGTGTCATCACAGGGCTGGCAGCGCGACATGGCCGAAGACCTCATCACCGGACACGGCCGGATCCTCACCGCCTACTTCGACTCCGGCACCTCACGACGCATCCCCTGGTCGCAGCGACCCCAAGCCTCTCAACTGATGGCCACGATCTCCGCCCCAGAGCACGCGATCGATGCGATCGTGGTCAGCGAGTATGAACGCGCCTTCACCGGCAAACAATTCGCCACCCTCCACACCTGGTGCACACGCGTCTATCTGCGGAGCCGCCGTTCCCATTGGTCAGCGTGGGAGAGACCGTCGCGGAGCTGGTCAACGGTCGCGTCTCCGACTTTCACCCGCATAGACCGGCAAAGCTGGGCGTAGACCTGTCGGCGGGTACCGCCACCCAGCTTCACGATCAAACCCGCGGCATAGTGAAACGCCTCCTCGAGTTCGCGCCGGTCCTGGTCGTCGTCGTACAAGTCCGGCTCAGAGGACCAACAACGGCCGCACCAGTCGAATATGTCCTCGACCGCCTCCTCACCACACCAGCAGATCGCCTCGTCACAGGAGTCGCAGATATTGCTCGCCGAATCGGAATCGGAGGTGCCGGCCCTGGCCCGCGAGACGCACCGGCGACCCGCGCACCGCTCCCGGAGCCGTTCGGCCGTTTCCCAGCCGCCGACCTCTTCCTCGCAACGTTCACAACGCGCGAACGGCTCCGCCACCGGACGGCAGCCGCATGCGACACAGACCGATCCCGGGCAGCGACCGCAGGCGACCATCGATCCACCATCACTCCCGGCTTCCCCGGCGAGCGAAAACTCGGACTGGCACTTGCCGACGCACGGCTCGTCATCGGCCGGCGGCATTACGAAGTGACGAGGCACTACCCTGCTCAGCGCGGTCTGCGCCTGCTGGTACGTCTCGCCGGTCTCGGCCATGCGGGCGCGGACAGCGGTTTTGGGGATGCGGCGACCATGCACAATGACTCTCGCTCCAGCAGGCGCCCACGCATCACCCGCCGACTCGAGACGACGGACAGAACTCACCATGCCCGGGTGCGCGAGAGCCTTTGGATCGGATAGCCCGGTGCGCCAGTCCGTGACCTTCGCCCCTCACCAATGAGCCGCGTGGGTGGCTCCGGTGTGGACCGGCGGGCGCATCCGCCGAATAGCGTCAAAGTATAGAACACGCACGGCATCCGCAAGCGAGAGGGGAAGGCACCTTGGCTGACCGCCATCACACAACTCCAGTACCAGGGCACGCACGTGCCGACGTCCAGGACGTCGCGGTAGGCGCGGAACCGGTCGCACACGCCGTCCATGATCAGCCGGCGGCGCATCGGACACCCGCATCCGGTAGCGGTGATCGACCAGTCCTTCCCGGTGAACCAGCAGATGACGACGCTCGAACGGCTCGACCACACCCGGCCATTCCGCACTTCCTGCCGTGACGTCGACTCCCAGTAAGCTGTCGAGGTGGGAACGCCACGCCGGGAGACCGCCCACCATCAGCTTCCGAACATCGGTCTCCAGTTGTGGATCGCTGATATCGGAGTAGCGATCCCGGGTCATCAGTTCGCGCCGCAGTATCCGAAGGATGCAGACCTCCACGTGACCGCAGATCGCCGCAAGCAATGCTCGCAGCAGGAGTGGCTTGCGCGGACGGCGAAGGGTTGCGGCGACGTACGCCGCGACGTACAGCTCGGCTCCGGGCTGCCCAGCGAACTCCGTACGCAGCCGAGTAGCGATTCGCTCGACAATCACGTCGGGCTGGAGGCGCCGGGCGATCATTGCGAACGGATCAGCTGTCATCTCATCAACAGCAATGCCGTCTCCGTCGAACGCTGCGGCGACGAGCGCGCTCGCCTCTAGCTCGGCCTCGGCGAAGACGTCGTCCACTCGGCTTGGGACGTCTGGGGAGATGCCAGCCTGCCGCGCTGCATCGTCGGCCACTTCCCTAGGTGAACGGGTATCGGAGCGCGCGGCGATCTCATCGGCGATCTGGATCAGCTCACGGCATCCAACTCCGGGCGGCTGTCAGCACGCACCACAGCATCTGAACCACAGATTCCTTTGCCCGTTTCGCATTTCCACGCGGTCATGGACGATAACCTGGTCCACTTATCGTCGCCGTGACCTGAGGCCTCCGCGAGGACCCCGCCCGCTACTTCCGGCTACGCATCAGGCGATGGTCAACGCGACGCGCCCCCATAGAAGACGCCGGCCGCGTTGCTGGAACGCCTTACCCGCTTCCCGGCGCGAGACGCTCGACTCCCGTGCTCGGCGACGATCGGCGACCAATTCCGCGACAGGTCGTATGGGTGAGGACTTCCGTTACTCCCGTTGGTTGCGGCGGATCTACTTGCAGGCTGCAGTCTGGCCAGCCCCATAGGCGGCCTGGGCCTTTGTGAAGCCGTCACCCGCCGACGATGACAGCTGCTGCTTCAACCCCGAGCAAGAGAACGACGTGAAGCTCAAGTAGTTCTCCGCCGACTTGACCGCCTGCGCGTTCCAGTCCACCGACAGGCTGTCGACGGCCTGGGTCGCCACATCCTTCGGGAACCCGTCGCCGGCCGACGAGGACAGCTGCCGGATCAGGCCGTTGCGCGAGAACGCGGTGAAGCTCAGGTAGTTCTGGGCGGAGGCGCGGGCCTGCTCGACCTGCGGCGGGAACTTGGGTGCTTCGCTCGTGGTGGGTGCCGACGGCTCGACCGGAGCAGTGGCCGCGGCCGAAGCGGCGGCGTCGTTCAGGTTGGGGCTGGTGGTCTGAACGTGGTCGGGCGCGGCGACCGAGCTGGTCAGGGCAGCGGCGGGCATCCCGTTGGCGGCGTCGTTGACCGCCTTGCCGAAGGCCGCGGTCCAGAGCACGCAGATGACCAGCCCAATCGCCGACAGCACGACGGCGGTGATGGCCAGCCCCTTGTTGCTCGCCTGGCCCCGGTTGGCGCGCAGCGTCCCGACGATGCCGAAGATCAGCCCGAGGATCGTCAGCGGCCACGCGACGATCCCGATGATCGGGATGAACGCAAAGATCAACCCGATCAGGCCGAGCACGAACCCGGCCGTGCCGAGGCCGTTCTTGGGCTGGTTCGCCACCGGCATCGGCACCGACGGCGGCATGGGGGCGTAAGACACGGGGCTGCCTCTTTCAGTCCAGCGGCGACGCAACGGAACGCGTCACGCTCTGTGGCATTCGTCGACATCCGCATCCCGCGCGTAACAGTGCCCGAAAGCCGCCTCCGGTCACGAAAAGGACTCAGCCGACGATGTTCACGATCATTTCCGCTGGTGACCGCAGTGAGCGACTGACTCACCACCGTTACCTAGGGTAATAAATTGAAACTTCAAGTTCACTCGTTCGGCGCAAGAGGAGACGTGGGACGTCGCCCCGAGCTGAGTTACGACATGAGCGCTTACTGTCACTGGCTGGTGGCGAGCCTGCGAGACGACGACCCACCCTCACCTCCGGAGCTGCGGAAAACGCGTGCGTCGGGAGCGCCGCGGGCTAGATGACGCGTTGACTGCGCTGATCGGATGAACCACTCAGAGCCCGCCGTCATGACCCAACGGCCGCGACATCCGTCCAACGTGATCCCACCGCACCCGCCCCCGCGTTACGTGACCGCACCACTCGCCGGCACGGCCGACCTGCTGGCGCAGTGGATGAAAAGCAAGAAGCCGACAACCACTACTGCCCGCCCCGACCACGGCAGTGGCTTGCGGTTCGCCTTCTACGGCCGGACCTCGACCACCCGCCATCAAGACCGCGTGTCGTCACAGGGCTGGCAACGCGACATGGCCGATGAGCTGGTCGGGGGCCACGGCCAGGTCGTCGCCGCCTACTTCGACGCCGGCACCTCACGCCGAGTCCCATGGCGACAGCGAACGCAGGCTGTCCAGCTGATGACCGAGGCGTCGAGTCCAGAATCCATGATCGATGCGATCGTGGTTGGCGAGTACGAACGTGCCTTCACCGGCACCCAGTTCAGCACCCTCTACGCCTGGTGCACCCGGCACGGTATTCAGCTCTGGCTGCCCGAAACCGGGGGCCCGGTCGATCTCGGCAACTCCGATCATCGGGCGCTGATGTCGCTGCTGGCCACCCAGTCGCAGCGCGAAGTGCTCCGCGCCCGGCACCGGGTGTTGGCGGCGATGCACAACCAAGCCACCCAGCAGGGCCGCTACCTCGGTGGCCGACCGCCCTACGGCTACCGTCTCGTCGACGCTGGCCCGCATCCCAACCCCGCCGACGCCCGCTGGGGCCGACGGCTGCAACGCCTCGCTCCCGATCCCCAAACCGCGCCGCACGTGAGCTGGATGTTCCGGCAACGTCTCGCTGGGCACAGCGTCGCCAGCATCGCCCGGCATCTCAACGAGCGCGGTGTCCCCTGCCCGTCCATTGCCGACCCGGACCGCAACCGCCATCGGACCCGCGACGCCTGGACACTGCGCACCGTCGCCGTCATCCTGGCGAACCCGCGCTACACCGGCCGCCAGACCTGGAACCGCCGCGCCACCGACACCAGCGGCCCAGCCGCAACGCCGGCCCTGTCAGCGAAGGCCGCCCATCCGGCGCTCGTCACCGAACAGGACTTCATCGCCGCCCAGCAGATCCGAGCGGCGCGACCGGCCAGTGACGGCCGGGCTCGCCGGTTCGCCTTGGCCGGCCTGATCCACTGCGGTGTCTGCGACCGGCGGCTGGACTCGCACTGGAACCATGGACGCCCGACCTACCGCTGCCGCCACGGCCACACCAGCACCCAACGCGCGAGCCAAGAGCGACCGAAGACGCTCTACATCCGCGAAGACCATCTCATCGATCAGATCAACATCAGACTTGGAGGCCAGATCAGCGACGGCTGCACCAGGCTCGAGCCTGACCGAACACGACACAGACACGTGGCAGCAACACTGCGCGACTCAGGAAAGATCATCGTCTACAACGGCACCGGATGGCGCCTGAAAGAGATCGATTCGAGCTAGGCCTCGAGCACCCCAGTTCCAAGATCGCGTTTCGCGATCCGTGGGGTAATACTGTGTCCGAGGACGATCTTGCTCACTATCTACACGGCTGTTCCTCGGTTGATTTACGCTCGTTTGTTGCGGTTGGCCGAGCTTCTGCTATGGGGCGATGATGTGCCCAAGACGGGCTTGCATGTTGACCACAACGCTTTCGCCACGCTGATCGAGCACGTTTCAGCAGGTCAGCACCACATTGGCGCCCTTGCCCCTCGGAACTCAGACCTGTTCGTGACCGCACACCGAAGACCGTTCTCATGAACAGCGACCGACTCTGCCGTGGCGCGAACGCACGGTCACACACAGTGTCGGCTGTGCTCCGTGAGGGTGGAGCTGCAGAGGAAGCCACTGGGGTGACGCTGCTGGACGACACACTGATGTGCATGGTGCGAGACGCGGACAAGGTCGGTTCGGATTGCGTACCGCGGCAGTTGCCCTCGACGGTTCGAGATTTCACCGGCCGGACCGACTACCTTGCGGCGTTGGATGCGCTGATCTCGAGAGAAGACGACGCGCCGCCGTCCGGTGCGGTAGTGATCTCGGCAGTAGACGGAACCGCTGGCATCGGCAAGACAACTTTGGCGGTGTACTGGGCACACCAGATGCAACATCATTTTCCAGACGGCACCCTATACGTCAATCTGCGTGGCTACGGCCCGGGTGAACTCGCCACCCCCGGTGAGGCCTTGGGCGGATTCCTCAGCGCGTTGGGGATTCCGGCCGAACGAATGCCGCCAGGCGTCGAGGCACAGGCCGGGCTGTATCGGTCGTTGCTTGCGGAGCGACGAGTCTTGGTTGTGCTCGACAACGCCAAGAGTGCCGAGCAGGTCCGGCCATTGCTTCCGGCCTCAGCTGGCTCGGTCGTCGTGGTGACCAGCCGTGACAGCCTCACCGGCCTTGTCGTCACCGAAGGTGCGACAAGGCTAACGCTCGATCTTCTCAGCCTCAACGAGGCCATGGCGTTAGTAGCGGGTATCGTCGGCGCGTTGCGTGCGGAGGCCGAGCCCGACGCACTGGCGGAACTTGTCCGGCTATGCGCCCGGCTGCCGCTGGCGTTACGGATCGCCGCCGGACGGGTCGCCATCGGCCCGCAAACCACCGTGGCCGAAGTGGTCGACGAACTGACCGACGATCGCTACCGGCTCGACGTACTCAGCCGCAACGGAGATGAACGAGCGGCGTTGCGCGCAGTCTTCGATTGGTCCTACGAGCAATTGATGCCGGTACAAGCGCGGCTGTTCCGGCGGTTGGGCCTGCATCCTGGCCCTGACCTCAGCCTCCATGCCGCCGCCGCACTCGCCGACCTTAAGCTATCTGAAGTTCGCCGACAACTGGAGAGCCTATCCACCGCTCACCTAATTGAACCGGTAAGTGGAAGCCGATACCGATTCCATGACTTGCTGCGCACCTACGCCTGCGACCAGGCCCTCCGATTCGACACCAACGAGGACCGAAGCTACGCCGTTGAACGCTTTCTCAACTGGTACGGTGACACTGCATATAGATGCGATGAGCTGCTATATCCTGCCCACCCTCGGACCCAGCGGACATACAAATGTTCTAGTCATCAATCACCGGAAATCAAAGACTCGACACAAGCACTGGCCTGGCTCGAAGCCGAACGTGCAACCATGCTGCCCGCCCTTCAGCAGGCCGTGG
Organism: Amycolatopsis sp. NPDC026612; assembly: GCF_040638285.1. NCBI lineage: Bacteria > Bacillati > Actinomycetota > Actinomycetes > Pseudonocardiales > Pseudonocardiaceae > Amycolatopsis > Amycolatopsis sp. NPDC026612. The sequence goes on along the minus strand of NZ_JBEZYB010000014.1, from coordinate 85,441 downwards.
ACAATGAACTAAATGCACAGGCAGTACATCTGGCGCAGAATAGCCGATTCCTCAGCCGACACGGCAGATGGGTCGATGAGCTTCGAGGTGCCCAGCTTGGCCTGGTCGCAGCTGAGCGCTCCGGTGATCGTGTGGCTGAAACACGATTTCGCAACTGGTTAGGCGAGGTATTAATTACAGCAGAAAGATGGAATGAAGCACTTGAAAATCTTGAACATGCATTGACCCTGGCTCGAGATATCCCCGTAAACCGCCAACTGGCCAACGCGCTCAACGGCATCGGCCTACTTCGCTGCCTACAGGGGCAGTTCGAAGAGGGGTTGCCCTATCTTCATGAGGCATTGCCGTTGAGTCGAGGTGTCGACACTGGCCGTCTCGAGGCGGTAATCCAGGGCAATCTAAGCTCTGCATTTACGGGTCTTGGCCTCTACAAGCAGGCACTTGAACACGGTGAACACGGCCTTATCTTGCGTCGCCGTGCCGGCGATCTGGCTGGTGCGGTTTATGCCATGTATTGGCTGGCGCGAGCCTGGCAAGGACTAGGTCAACACCGGAAGGCCATTGCGTTGTGTCGGGACGCAATAGCTGATGGCCGAACTGTTGACTACACTCCCCAGGCAGTCGCCGAACCTCTTGACACGCTCGGGATAGCGTTACACTCGACTGGTCGCTGCGCCGATGCAGTCCAATGTTGGCGCGAAGCAGCGACCTTATTCGACGGCTACAACCGGCCCCATCGTGCCGCCGAGGTCCGAGCCCGCATCGAGGCAGCCGAAGCTGCCCTCGGTGGCTCGTAGCGGACTGCGAGCTTGTCGTAACGAGTGGCCACGGCGCGGTGGCGTTTGAGTCGGTTGAATGCCGCACCCACCGCGTGGCTCTGCTTATAGATCTCGGGGTCGAATGCCGACGGCCGCCTACCCCTTCAAATCATTCGACTGCTCGGCGGCCTTGAAATTCTGTCGCCTATACTCTCTGGCAACTCCAGCGACGTGTTCGAAATTCTCGCCGTAATTGACGAGGTCAGTGGTCACTCGAAAATCTCCTACATACCATTCAAGCTTATCCCAAGAACGAACATAGAGACCGGAATACATATCCAATAAAATTCCTATCGGCACAAGGCCACGCCGTGCCAGCAGGGCGACGCGTTCATGCAATTCAATCACACTGCCAAATGCTTTGCGCTCTTCTGTACTTAAACTCGTTGATGCATTAGCGGTAGATTCAAGGACCGTATCTCTATCCGAGCACGCCTGCGGCGAGTGGAACTCTTGAAACATTTTGTTCAGAGCCTCAGCCAATCTTGCTCGATTTGCAAGCCTAAACTGAAGGGTCGCAATGCCAACGGAAATCATCACGATTAAACTTGAAATTATCGGTGCTATCGCACCTGCAAGCTGTAGCAGTGACATCCTCACTCCTCCACTTCGCCAACCAGACCATAACAATCGCCGCAATGCTCGGGAAACAGATCAACCAGGACTGTGACCGAGTTAGAACGCGCGATAGTCGCACCCGGCGCCTTGCGGTTATCAAAGACGTCAACAAAGCAACAAGATAACAGGAAGGCGGCCGCTTGCATCAGAGGTGCCGCCTTGACTGAATTACGAACCGGCTGACGCGCATTCAGGTCGCGTCTTTGACATCATGATGCCCCCGCGATCCCGAGCCACAGATCCGCCTTCATGACATTTTCCAGAAGTTAACTGCAAGGTCCGCCAACTTGCGTTGCCTTTCCTCAATACTGATCATGTTCCATTCTTGCGCTTCTCCAACTATCATAGTCAGAGAAAGAGTCGATGCACCTAAAATTGGCTTCTTCTCCACAAAGGAAGCATTCCCAATAGTCTTATTTTCGCCGGCGCGCAGAAGAACTTGATTACCGAGCCTATATGCATATTCAGTCTGACGGTCAGATGGAATTGATTTATCCCATTCTTTGGTGGCCGACTGCGGCAGGACATGCTCTAGGTTGAGTTCGCGCGTGTTTGGGTTAGCAACAAACTCCGGAGACTGACCAGGGCGACGGTTTTCTATTTCAAGAGACCGGAGATAGTATCTGGAGTACGATGGCCGGCGGACAACTGCAGTGGAAAAGTCTTTTCTAAACTGCTCATCCGAAGGCAGGATTGTGGCGAGTTCACCAATGACCTTCTTGGCGGTTGTTACCGAACCTTCGGAGATAGCTCTTGCCACCTCAGCGATTACTCGTTCAGCCTTGCTCCCTTCAGCTGTGCGAGAAATTCGCATTCGCACTGCTGCCGAAACAGCCAGCCTCAACAGTTGGGCTAGTTGCGAGTTTGTAAAGTTTAGCATTGCCGCCAGCAGAATCGGCCGCAGCCGTTCAACCTCCAGCGTACGCAATGCTTCCACGTTCTCAGAAGCACCGGATTGAACGGTTGGCCAAAACGCGGGATCCGCTCCCAAGAGGCGACTATACGCCTGCGCCGCAACTTTCAGTTCCTCACTGAAAGAAACGGCGTCCGACGGAGTGGTCAAGCGCCGCTCTTTCACCCGGACAAAAATTTCACGTTCCCGCGTTGGTCCTTGCTGACTTGTGAAGTAATATCGTAGGAAGTCGGTGAATTTACTCCCGGTACCAGTCGCTTGTTCGATATAGGCGGTAGTACTTACCCAACGATCATGACACTCACTCAAGCGAGAGGCTGCGCGGCTATAGATGTAATTCTTTGTCAGGTCAGCGATAGTTAGATCGATTCCCCGATCGTTTAGAGTCTCGAAAATCAAGAAAGCGTCGGACTCGGTGGAACCGTAACGGTGATAACTAGTGCTCGCTCATGAATGAGGTCAACCCAGTCAACTAGTCGGTCCGCCCATTTGTCACCCATACTCGCCGTGTGCACCTCTATTTGACCACTCAAGAAATCCATCGCTTTTGCCAAAAGTCGATGACTTTGTGGAGCGCGTCGGTCCAACGACCGACGAGTACCTTCGATGAGACTTTGCAAGAAGTCGTTGTCGGTCGCACCGAGGCGAAGCCGCGACTCCTTCTCCCGTGTCCGCAAGTCGCGAGATGCAATGTACCGTTTTTCGATATCATCACCCCGACTATCTCCTCTCTTTCTGAATGCGTCACGAATCGCAAGTATCAGCAAGAAGGCCGTCGTTAGCCGCTGCTGCCCGTCAATTATGAACGACCTACCAGACGCGGAAAGAGTTTCAACATAATCCGACGAGTCTGACAGGACAACGGTCCCCAAGAAATATGCTTCATCAGACTTAGAGGCCACAGCTTGCTCGAGATCTTTCCAGAAGTCTTCAACCTCATCTCTTCCCTCGCCCGACCCCCATGCGAACGCCCTTTGATAGGTAGGGACACCGAAACGGCGCTGAGTCAGTAGCGCCCCAAGCCCGACACTGTCAATCGTGTACTTCGACAAGTTTTCGACTCCTTCGGTATTGAGGTTGCAGGCATGCCGCGGCGACAAGAGCTGCGGTCTGCATATTGCATCGTCTGATTGGTGGCACCCGTTACAGATAATCCGCAATGCAACGAAATTGTGACCGCTCCAGATCTCGGAGCTGGCTGATCAACATTGATCTTGCGTGACCATTTAACGGAAGGCGTGGTTTGCCTTGTTACGTTATCGCTTGATGTGAACTCCGCCGCCAAGGAGCAGTCCGACGAGCGGGTCTTGTCGATACGCGCCAGGGTCCGCCGGGTGCGGTCATCGTCGTTGCCGCCGTCCGCGCTTCCCCAGCGTCGACGCTGGTCGCGGTTGAGGTAACCAAGGCAGGATCGAGTTCTCGCCGCGCTCGACCCGGGCCGTGTCGACATCGATGACGTCTTCGCGCGTCACCGGCCACACCTTCGGCGCCGCAGGTTTCGTTACAGTCGCCGGTTCCGCGACAGGTAGAGACGGCGTTCGACCTCCGCAGGAGGTGCGGCAGCAATTTCGTTTGCCTGAGCGGCTCCGGCTAGCTCGGCGGCCGCGGCCAACTCGGCGGATGCGACCTGTGGGTCGCCGCTGGATGTCGCGGCGCGGCGCGCGACGGCGACGGCCCATCCGGCCCTGTCGAGCAAAGCAGCAGGTCGGTACAGGCGGGATCGGCGGCGAGCCGCGCGCGGCGGGCGCGCTGGCGGCATGCTGGGCCATGATACGTCGCCGGGCGCCCCCCGCCCGCCGGGACGAGGCAACGTCTTGCCGCAGCCCGCGCACACCGGCTCGGCCATGCTGATCCCCAGCTTTCGTGACATATTTCGTGACGACGATGGGATGAGCAAACCGACCTGTCACGGATCTGGCCGTCACAAACCCGCCCGCGAGCCGTCACGCCGCCACACTTGCCGTGACGGCTTAAGATACCAGTTGACCTGCACAGATGTTGCTTGTGACGGCTGTGACGGGTTCGTCGGAACCCGTCACAGCCGTCACGTATGGGCTTCTGCGGCGCCGGTTTCGAGTCCGAGGCAGGCACCCGTCACATCGGCGGCCGAAGGTCGGCGCGCTGTGCGGCGACGAGTTCGGCGGCCGTCCGCGCGACCGTCTGGAGCGCAGTCACGTGCTCGGTCAGCCGGTCGAGCCCGAGCGTGGTGAGGCGGAGCTTCGTAGGACGTCCTTCAGTCCGGGTCTCCAGGTACCCGGCCGCGCGCAGACTCTCGACGTGCTGCGCGAAGCTCCGCCCGCTAAGGCGCAACGCGCCCCGAACGGCGACGTCTTCGCACCAGCGCATGTCTGCCAGCAGGCACGCGACGAACAGCCGCACCGGCAGAAGCAGCAGCGGGTCAAGCTCCCGCTGAAAGGCAGGCACGCCAGGCCGCTCGCCGGGCGTCACCGCTCCCCCGCCGGCAGTTCGGCGGTACCGGGTCCGGGCGAACGGCGGAGGCACGTCACGCAGGGCATCCCGACCGGACGGTCCAGCAATTCGAGTTCGCCGGGGCCGAAGGTCTCGCCGCAGTACGCGGTCAAGTGCTCCGGCGCGGCCTCCTCCGGCGGGAGCGGGAAGACGTGCACGACGCGGCGGGTTTCGCCCACTGTGCCGGGTAGCGGGCGCGCGATGATCAGGCGGGCCGTCATGGGGTGCCTCGCCGCGCGTGGTGATCGGCGGGAACGGGCGCGGTCGGGGCGCCGCCCGTTCCCGCCGACGTCGTGGGCCGGCCGGCCTGCTCGGGAACGAGCCGCACGCGTTGAGGCGGACGCGGTGGCAGGACGGCCGGAGCCTGGAGGCGGCCGAAGAGGCGACGCCAACGGGACGGCCCCAAATGGCGCGCAGGCTCGGCGTCAGCCGGGCGGTTGCGGAGACGAATCAGGGCGAAGCAGGCGACGCACGGGCGACCGGGCGGAACGAGACACGAGTCAATGAAGACTTCGTGTTCGCAGAGTGCGCGGTAGCGACCCTCGTGGAGGGCGACGCCGTGCGCGAACGCCTCATCCGTGACGGCGTGGTCCAGGTCGTCAGCGACGCAGCGGTACCAGGTCACGTAGAGACGCGGCGGTCGTGAGCTGTGCTCGCCGCTCGTCACGGTCGCCCCTCCGATTGTCGGATGTGTTGAAATCATCCAATCCAGAGCACCCGGCAGAGCCCAGAGCGCAAACGTCGAAGTTTCGTTGCGCAGATGTGGCACAGGGCGCGCTCACCTGCTGATATGCCTGCTAGGCTGCGATCATCGCCAACCAAAGCGAGGTGTTCAGGTGGTCGGTGTTCGTCGACGCGATGAGCTTGTTTCAGCTCGGAAGGCGGCCGGGCTGACTCAAGAGCAGCTCGCCGAAGTGATGCGCGTCGACCGATCAACGGTCATCCGGTGGGAGGCCGGCGACTACGCGCCACAGCCGTACCAGTGGCCGAAGCTGGCCAAGGTGCTCGGCCGCTCTGCCGAGGAGCTGCGCGAGTTGATCGGCGTGCGTCCGGCCGCCGGTACGCCGCTGCTCAGATCGGCGCTTGAGCCCGCGTTCAGCTGGCTGGATCGGGAGGTCGGCTGGAGCCCGGGGACGACACGCGAGCGCGTGGAAGCACGAGTACCGACAGGTCGGCGCGTCCGGATGCCGGTCGGCCGAAGCCACCTCTCAGACGCCTTGGCGGGCTACTACGGTGATCCGCCTGCCGGACACTCGATGTACCAGGTCCGCTGCGCCGGGGTCGAGGCACAAACCAGCATCCTGACCCGTCCGGAGTGGACGGAATTGGCGTGTCCTCTGACGTTTCAGACCGACCGGCTTGCGTTGGTGCCAGAGGTCGAGCGGCCGCGCCGTGGCATCGAGGAGAACGCGGCAGTCCGGCGGCTCGTGGAAGCTGCGGCGGATGACGTGCGGATCGCGGACGTGCCGATCTACCGGCTATCGGCTATCGCGACGCGGCAGGACGCCGTCGTGGGCAAGGTCGGATTGGTCCCCTTCGTTGAGTACGCATTGAGCGTGGATCTGCTTGAGCGCGAGCTGATCGACAGCTTGGCGACGGGAACGCACCTGCGGCCGGGGGACGCACCGTTGCGGGACAAGTACTTGCCCGACTTCGCGGCGGTGCTCGATCTGGATCGACGCCTGTGTGCGGGCGGGGTACTCGCGTTGACGGCGATCGCGCGGCCAGCTGACCCGCATCGCGGCGGACCAGACTACTTGCTACTCGTCCAGGAGCGATCGGGGCGGGTGCTGAACGCGACTGGCAGGTTGGCAGTCATCCCCAAGGCGTTTCACCGGCCGTTGGCGGACCACCGGGCGGACGCACGGATCGGGACGACGCTGCGACGCGAGCTGGAAAAGGAGCTGTTCGGGCGCACCGACGTCGACAACACGGCGGGCGCGCAGCGGGCGGCTGACCCGATGCACCCGAGCAGGCTGTCGGCGCCGATGCGCTGGCTTACCGCCCCGGGGCGGATGCGGTTGGAGTGCACCGGGTTCGGGTTCAACCTGGTCAGCGGGAACTATGAGTTCGCCAGCCTGGTCGTCATCGAGGATGAGGAGTTCTGGCCGCGGTTCGGCGGCGACGTCGAAGCGAACTGGGAGGCTGCCGGGCTGCGGCAGTACTCGACGCTGGACGGTGACTTGATCACTGAACTGATCGGCGACGAAACCTGGAGCAGCGAGGGGCTATTCGCGTTTCTCCAGGGATTGCGTCGACTTGCCGAGATCGACGGCGATCGAGTGAGAGTTCCGGCGGTCGAATTAGGTTGCTGATGGCCAGCGGACAGTCAAGACGACCGAATCCGCCAACGCTTCCCAGGAATGGTCGACTCCTGGCCCCCACATCACATAGTCACCCTGACGCGTCATAATCTTGCCACCGCCGGTGACCTCCACCCGGAACTCGCCGGAGATCAGCATCACGAGAGTGGTTCGCTGGTCGTCGGACGTCCACTCTGGACGCTTGTCGCCTGCAGGATGGTTCGCCCACTTGACTTCTACGTCCTTCGTGGCGCGGACGCCCTGCGACGGGTCGATGAAGTGGCCTACCAGCCAGCCGCGCGTCTCGACCGCGTCTTCGTTGGCGTTACCGGCGGTCCAACCGTCGTTCACTGGCTGATCTCCCATTCAATCGCGGGCAGTTTCACGCGCTCTCCGCCGATTTCCGCAAGGCGTCGAAGTCCTTGCGTCATGGCGAACAGTCCTTCGTTGCTCCACGCTACATCACCCAACAACTCGGCGACGAGTTCCGCGTCGGTAGTCGAATACTGACGAAGAGTCGCGGATTCCCAGTTTGCTTCGACCACTCCCCCGTAGCGGACCCAGAATTCTTCGTCGTCGATGACGATCAGGCTGGCGAACTCGTAGTTCCCGCTGACCAGGTTCAGGCCAAACCCCGTGCACTCCATCCGCAGGCGGCCGGGCTCGGCCATGAGCCAACTCATCGGCTCGGTGAGCCTGGTCGGGTGCAGCGGATCGGCCGCCAGGATGTCGCCGCGGGTGTTGTCGATGTCCGGGCGGCCGAACAGCTCCTCTTCCATCTCGCGGCGGAGCGTGGTCCCGACCTGCGCGTCTCGGCGGACGTCCGTGAGCGGTTGGTGGAAGCCCTTCGGGATCACGGCCAGCCGGCGCGCGGCGTTGAGCACGTGGCCGGACCGCTCCTGAACCAAGAGCAGGTAGTCCGCCTCGCCGCGGTACGGGTCCGCGGGCCGGGCAATCGCCGTGAGCGCGAGGACGCCACCCGCGCACAGGCGGTCGCCGACGCTGAGCACCGATCGGAGGTCCGGCAGGTAGCGGTCTCGGAGCGGCATGGCGGTCGAGCCGGCGGCCACGGTATCCACCAGTTCGCCTTCGAGCAGGTCGACCGTCAGCGCGTAGTGCACGAACTGGGACGTGCCGAACGTGCCGCCGAGCTGGTGTTCACGGATGTCAGTGCTCAACAGTCGGTAGATCGGGCTGTCCGTGAGCCGGGTGTTCATGGATAGTGTCTCGGCGAGCCGCTGAACGGCGCGGCCGGCCGCGTGGTCGTCCAAGTCCAGGTCGGCTTCCGCCTGCGCGCTCGGGACCCGAAGCCGGTCGTACGGCGGGCGCAGCTCACAGTCCAGGTCCAGCCAGCCTTCGCAGGTCAGGACGCTGGTGTTCATGGTCAGATCGTCGCACCGCGCCGTGTACAGGCCGTGGTCGTCGAGCCGACTGCCGTAGTAGGTGGCCAGCGCGGCCGCGACGTCGCGCTGGCTGACCCACCCGCGGCGGGTGCCGCGGTCGTGGAGGTCTTGGACGTCCACGCTCGCGATTCGCTCGGCGACGGCGCGGCGTGCGGTGCCGGGCGTCCAGTGGGCGTGGCGGTCGAGCCATTCGAGTGCCGCGCCGATGTGCGGGTCCGCGGCGAGCCGGCGGTCGGCCTCGGTCGTGTCCGGCGCCGTGTCGACCGCCAGCCCCTCGCCGATCAGCTCGGCGAAGCGGGCGCGCTCGGCGTCAGACGCCCGTTCATGCGCGGTGTCCAGGACCTGTTGCATCTCCGACTGTGGCCGCAGGTCCGGCTTCTTGTGCCAGGACGCGACCGTGCGCGCGCTGATTCCGAGGTGCTCGGCGAATCGCTCTTGACTGAGCCGCAATGCCGACTGCAACGCGACCGCTGCGCGCCCCGTCCATCCCCCGGCCGCACTCATTGCTCTCCCAAATGTCGGCGATCTGCAGTGTTTGTGCAGTGGCGCTGCGGTGCTTGTGCATGGGTTGCGACGCCGTTCCGGCCTTGAATTAGAGGCATGGAAAACACCTCGCTCACCAAGTCGCTAACGCTTCGGCCGGACGTGCTCGACGACCGTCGCAAGGCTCGATTGGACCTCTTCCAGCCGGTCGGTGATCTCCGCCAGGCGCTGTTCGAGCGCGTCCAGCCGCGACCACAGTTCGTGGCCGTCGTCGGCCGGCTCGTCCGGATGCGGCGGCGTGCGGCTTTGCAGCACTGCCAGCAGATGTTGCGGGTGCCAGCCCAGCGTCGTCGACAGCGCTTCGAGCGTGCGCGCGCTCCGGCGGCGCTCGACCGTGTGGTGCTGGAGCTCGCGCACGATCGCCTGCGACACGTGCGATCGCTCGGCCAGCTCGCGTTGTCGCCAGCCGAGTTCGTTCACACGCATGTTGATGGCCTTGGCGACTGCCGCCCAGTCCTCCGTCACGTATTCCTCCGCGCTCCGCCTCAGCGCCGAGATTAGCGGTTCTTCGCGCTTTCACCACGTCGCCTAGCGCTTCGCTGGCGGCGCGTCGGACAAACGCGTCCATCCAAGAGCTGAAATCAACAACATAGTCTTGAAATCATCAGATTGGTCTTTCTCATGAACTCGCACATCACCTTTCACACCATTCGAGAAGCGGCCTGGCTGCTCGGCGTGTCCCGCGCTGCGGTGAGCCGGGCGATCCGGACCCGCGAGGTGCGCGCCACCCGCTGCCGTTCCGGGCTCCGCGTGTCGTCGACCGAGCTGACCCGTCTGCTCGGGTCGCGTCAGGTCGGAGGTGCCGCATGAACGCCGACGACCTTCGACTGATCGGGATCGCCTGGCGGCTGGACCGGCTGCGTTGGGTGCCCACCGATGTCCTGACCGACGTCGTGACCAGCGAGGGAGTCTGTATGTGGCCCCCGCCGGACGACGGGCCACCCGACGCGGGCAGCGACGGGGAGCTGGCCGATCGGCTGTGCGGCGGGTGCCCCGTCCGGGACGAGTGCCTGGAGCTGGAGTTGCGGACGGCCGGAGTCCACACGGTCGGTGTCTGGGGCGGGATGACCGACGACGACCGGCGTGCGCTGCACCCGCTCTGGTTGCGTCGTGGCGAGCGGACCGATCGGGGTGCGCGATGAACGGGCTCACCGTGACGCCCACGCAGATCCTCGCCGGTGTCGGCGTGCTGCTCGTGCTGTTCTGGGTCTGGCGGGCCGGTTCCCGCCGGGCGAAGGCTGCCGCCGACGCTGCTCGCAGCGGGGCGCGGCTCGTGTCGCTGGTCGGGCGAGTGCTGTTCAACGCCGGACTGATCGTCGCTGTTCAGTGGGTCGTGATCGCCCACCCAGGTAGCCCGTGGCTGCTGTTCGCCGTGCTCGGGCTGCCGGCGCTGTTCGCGTCCTATGCGCTGACTCGCGCTATGACCGTGACCACGGTCGACACCTCGAAGCGGGGTGGTCGGCGATGAACCGGGCGCAACGGCTCGCGCAGGACGCGGCCGAGGCCGCGGAGGTGCGCGCCTACCAGACCGATCCGGATGTCGTCGCGCTGCGGATCGAGCGCGTGCGGCGGCAGGTCGACTGGATGTGCTGGTCCGGGATCGTGCTCGGGCTCGCGTTCACGATGACCAACATCCAGGGTTTCGCGTCGACCGGGACACGGCCGGGGTCGCTACCATGGCTCGCCGCGTGGGTGCTCGACCCGACCGTCTCACTTGTACTGCTCGCGATCCTGCGGGCTGAGCAGGTGACCGCGCGATACCAGGTCCGGACGGGCGTCTGGGTGCGGCGGGCGAAGTGGTTCACGCTCGCGGCCACCTACGTCATGAACACCTGGGCGTCGTTCGCGGCCGGGGAGCCGGCGGCGATCGTGCTGCACTCCGTGCCGCCGCTCGTCGTGTTCGTCGCCGTCGAAGCGATCACCGACCTGCGGGACAAGCTCACCGATGCCGTCCTGGTAGCTGCTGAACGGCAAGCCGTTCAGCAGGAGCCGGCAAAAGCTGGTCGGCGCGTGCTGTTCGCCGATTACCTTGCGATCGCTCGGGAGAGCTGGACACCGGACGTCGAGATCACGCCAGCGTGGGTGCGGCGGGCTACCGGCTGCTCGCGCGGTCTCTCGCCCCGGCTGGCGCGGGCCCTCCGGTCGGAGGTGGGCAATGGCTGACTCATTGCCGGTCAAAGCTGACCCCGTGCTCGACGGCGAGTTGGTGGATGACACGTTGCCTCAACCGCGTCGGCGGGAGCCGAAGACGAACCGCTTCGTGTTGTGGTGGCGGCATTCGCCGCGTGTGCCGTTGTGGCTGAAGAGCAAGCCACAGGCCATCCAAGCGGGCAAAGACGCCGTCGTCGGGCTGGTGAAGTCGCCGTGGCGGTACGTCGGTGCGGTCGTTCGCGGCCTGGTCGTCGGGGTGCGGTGGTGGCGCGGGTGGGTCACCGTCCGGGACTACCGGACTGCGGCCGAAGAGTCGGAGAAGCTGGCCGACAAGTTCACGGAGATTCGGGCACTCACGCTGTTCCGCTGGAAGGTGACCGGTGCCGTCCTGGTCGTTGCGGCCGTCACGGTGGCTGTCGTGGATCTCGTATATGGCAACGATCCTCTGTGGATCGGAGGTGCGGCAGCTTCTCTCGCACTCGCGATCCTCGGGCGCAAGAAGGACGGCAGTCCCGGCCGCAAGCCGGCGCTCGCCGGGCCGCGGACCCTGACCTGGACGATGGACCCGCAGGTACTGGTGGACGCGTTCCGGGACGCGAAGCTGATCGGCAAGGACGAGGTGTTGCGGCTGGTCGAGCGCGCGACGCGTGTCGGCGATGGCTGGGCGGTCACCGTCGACCTTCCGGCCACCCGCAAGGCGGCTGACGTGGTGAAGAACCGGGATGCACTCGCATCGGCGCTCGCCGTCGATGAGGTCCAACTGATCGTCGAACGGGTGCGCGGGAACGGTGGGCACGCTGGGCGGGTATCGATGTGGGTGGCCGATGAAGACCCGTATAGCTCGCCGCCGCTGCGGACGCCGCTGCTCGGCGTGACGCAGTGGGACGCGTGGCGGCCGATCCCGTTCGGACGGGACGCGCGAGACCGGCGGATCGACCTTCCGCTGGTGTGGACGTCGCTGCTTGTGGGGGCGATTCCGCGGCAGGGCAAGACGTTTGCCGCCCGGCTCGCGGCGGCTGGACTCATCTTGGACGCCTGGGTGCGGCTGTACGTAGCGGACTTCAAAGCCGGGAAGGACTGGGACGCGGCCGGCCTGGTGGCTCACCGGTTCATGTCCGGCGACGAACCCGAACACGTTCTGGCGCTCGTGGGCTGGCTGATTGAGCTGGTCGGCGAGGTTCAGACGCGGTTCCGGCGGATGCGCGACCTGGACGACCTCACGTGTCCGGAATCGAAGGTCACGCCGGAGATGTCACGCGATAAGGCACTGAACATGCCCATCACGGCCATCTTCATCGATGAGGTCCAGGTTCCGTTGGAGGACCGTACGCCCGTTGACGTGCAAGGGAAGAAGCTCACCGCAGGCGAGTACATCGGCGAGTTGCTGACGTGGCTCGCGAAGAAGGGACCGGCCGCCGGGATCGTGCTCGTGCTGGCGACACAGCGGCCGGACTCGAAGACGATCCCGTCCGGGCTGCGTGCGGTGCTCGGGTCGCGGTTCGCGCTGCGGGTGATGGACTGGCGCGACTCGAACATCGTGCTCGGCGAGCAGATGAACACGCGCGGGTTCGACTCCTCCAGGCTGCTGCCCTCGCACAAGGGCGTGGGCATCCTGCGGCCGGACGGCGACACGTCGGCTGGCGCCGATGTGCTGGCCATGACGGTTCGGACGTACTACATGCCGAACGAGGACTGGAGGACCATCTGCGAGCAGGGCCGGACGCTGCGCGAAGCGGCTGGGACGCTCGCCGGGCACGCGGCCGGACAGGACACCATGCCGGTGCTCGACCACGCAGCCGCGGTTAAGGCAATCGGTGCAGGTCACGCGGTTGACACGGTTCAGTCACGCGGTGAGCTGCCCGAGGTGCTCGCGTCGCTCGTCGAGTATCTGGGCGACGACCTGAGCCCGAACGGCAGGGACTTCGTACCAACAGCCGAGCTGTTGAGCGCTCTGGAGATCGACCGGAAGACGTTCGCGCAGCAGATGACCGGCGCGGGATGCCGGCCGACACGAGACCGCGTGACCAGCGAAGACGGCGAGACACGGCAGGTACGCGGGTACCTCACGGCTGAAATCAGGAGCGCTATCGATCGCGCGACCGCTGACACCGGGGCGGCAGACGAGGACGGTCAGCGATGAGCGCCGCTCGTTCCGAAGATCCGCCGATCCGGGTTATCCTACCTGCGGGATTGCCCGAGCTGACGCCCGCTGTCGCGCGTGCACTGCTGGCCGTTCTGATCGAGGTTACTGAGGTGCCGGTGCTGGACGTTCCGGCGGAGGAGGTGAACCGTGGCAGCTGAAATCATCAGCGACCCGTGGTCGACCCTGGACGACATTCTGGGTCTTGAGGTCGCCGACGTGGCGGACGACGGGATCGGGGCGTTGGCGGGCTACGGCCGGTGCTCGACTGAGGACAACCAGGACCCGGAGACCTCGCGCGGTTGGCAGTTCGGAAACGCGCGCAAGTTCGTCGAACCGCTCGGCGGGCAGATCGTGGCGGAGTTCTTCGACATTGGCCAGTCGCGCTCCGTCCCGTGGGAACGGAGAACCGAGAGTGCGCGGCTGCTCGCCGAGTTGAAGAATCCGCGCCGTGGGTGGAATGCCATCGTGGTCGGTGAAGGCACCCGCTGCTGGTTCGGTAACCAGTTCTCCCTGATCGCGCCGAAGTTTGCGGCCTATGGCGTAGATCTGTGGGTGCCGGAGCTGGGCGGGAAGTACGACCCGCGGAACCCGTCCCACAAGATGCTGATGAGCGTGCTCGGCGGGATGAGCGAGTCCGAGCGGCAACACGTTCAAGCGCGCGTCCGTGCAGCGATGGACGCGCAGGTGATCAACGAAGGACGGCACCAGGGCGGCCGGGCGCCGTACGGGTATGTCGTCGTCGACAGTGGACCCCACCCGAACCCGCGGAAGGCGGCCGAAGGGTTCAAGTTGCGCGCGTTAGCGCTCGACGAGACGACAGCGGACGTAGTGCGCCGGATCTTCGCCGAGTACCTGGACGGCAACGGCGATCGAGCGATCGCCAACATCCTCAACCGAGACGGCATTCCCTGTCCCTCCGCGCATCGGCGGGAGCAGAACCGGCACCGGCTTGCCGACGGCTGGCAAGGCAGCTCAGTCCGAGCGATCTTGGACAACCCGCGATACACCGGCTACGCCATCTTCGGGCGCTGGACGAAGCATGAGACGTTGCTCGACCCTGAGGACGTCGCAGCGGGCCACGTGGTGCGGTTCAAGCGCGCTTCTCCCGACCGGATCGTACGGTCGCGCGTGCAGGCACATCCGGCGATCGTGTCCGTGGAGACGTTCACGCAAGCTCAACTCCTCCGCCGGTCGAAGTCGGCGGGCGGGTTGAAGACGGCGCGCAAGGCCGAGCGCGGCGGCCGGAAGACCGCGCGGGCGTATCTCCTGCGCGGTCTGCTCCGCTGCGGGGTGTGCGGCCGGAAAATGCAAGGCGCCACGATCAGGAAAGGCGCCTACTACCGCTGTACCTCACGGACCATGGCGCCCGGCTCACCGAAGCTGGCGGACCACCCGAAGACGGTCAATCTGCGCGAGGGTGTGGTCGTCGGGGCGATCAACGGATGGCTTCACGAGCTGTTCCACCCGGACAACCGCGACCGAACGGCGGCCGCGCTACTCGGGTCGGACGGCAGTCAGGCCAACGGTGGTCCACTCGAAGCGGCGCGAAACCGGCTGGCAGACGCGGAGGCGAGGCTTCAGCGGTATCAGGCCGCGATCGCAGCCGGCGTCGAGCCCGAAGCACTCGTCGACCCGATGAACCAGGCACAGGCCGAGCGAGCCGCCGCGAAAGCACAGATCGAGAGCGTTCCGGCCGATGCGACTGTGACGCGTGCCGAGATCTACGCGAGGATCGATGCTCTCGGCGATGTCTGCGGGACACTGGCCGACGCGACCACGGCTGGCATGAGCCGCCTGTATCGCGCGCTGAACCTGGAGCTACGCTATGAACCAAAAGAGCTGGCCGTCTATGCGACGACCAGCCCGGGTGTAGATAGTGCGTGTGTCCGAGGGGGGACTTGAACCCCCACGCCCGTTAAGGGCACTAGCACCTCAAGCTAGCGCGTCTGCCATTCCGCCACTCGGACCTGCTGAAGAAAGAGTATACGGCCACCCTGCTCCCTCGTTCAGGGGGGTGCAGATCGACACCTCCGGCAGCTCTGGCATGATCAGCAAGTTTCGCGTCAGCTGCATCGATCCAGGCTCTCCGACCTCGGAAGCAAGCAACAACCGACGGCCGCACGAGGGACACTGGGGCAATGACCTACGTCGGCGGTCACGGGGCACCCTTCAGGCGTCGGATCCGGTTACCTGTCGACGAAACGCCGTTGCGGGCTGACGGTTTACAAGACCGTCTTGGCTTCCTAGGATTCGCCGGGCAAACCAGCGCGTTCGAGCGCCCTCAGGGACTGGAGGTTCCGGTATGGCGCGCGCCGGGCGGCCGGATGATGAAATTTCGGTCGATGACCTGCTTCGGGAAACCGGGGCCATGCCGCGGTCGCTCGATGCGGGGACCACTCCCGTTGCGAGGGTTCGCGAAGACGACACCGGTGCGGGGTACCGGGAACGGCTCGAGCAGCGGGCCCGCGAGGCCGCCGCCGCTCAGCAGCGGGCCGGGCGGCGGATTCGGTGGGTCTCTGCTCTCTGTGGTGCCCTTGTCGTCGGCGCCAGTCTCGTGATCATCGCCGTCACCTCCGAAAGCTCGCCGGGGCGGCAAGCCGCCTTGCCGCCCGATCCGCTCGCTCCTGCGACGACCACTCCGCGGACCGTGGCCGGTTCCTCCGCGACGAGCCCGGCTCCGGTGCCCACCGTGCTGCGGCAGACCTCGACCTCCGCCTCCGCGTCGGCGAGCTCGTCCGCGCCCGGGACCACCACCTCGGCGCAGCCTGCTCCGCCGCCCGTCCAGACCGCCTCGTGCACCGTCCACTACGCCGTCACCGACCAGTGGAACAACGGCTTCACCGCCGGCGTCGCCGTCACCAACACCGGCAGCGGGACGCTCTCACCCTGGACGGCCACCTGGACGTTCACCGCCGGCCAGCGGGTCACCCACAGCTGGAACGGCGACTACAGCCAAAGCGGCTCGCGGGTCACCATGAAAGCGGTTTCCTACAACCTGACCCTCGCTCCGGGCGCGACCGTCGACATCGGCTTCAACGGGGCCTTCGACCACGGCAACCCGTCGCCCGGCGGGTTCACCCTCAACGGCGTCCGCTGCGGGACGAACTAGCCGGGCACCGCACCACACTGCTACGCGACCAGCCAGCCGAGGAGGCACGAATGTCGCAACCCCACGACGAGACCGGCGAAATGGACTCGAGCGGGAACCCGGTCGGTGCGCCGCCCCACCGCGATGAGGACGAAGACGAAGAAGCCCGCCCGGCTGCGCAGGAGGACTTGCGCGGCGACGGCTAGACCGTGTCTTCCGGCCGGCGGCGGCCCAGTGTTGCTTCGGGGTGTTCGGTCCGGCGGTCGGAGTCGCGCAGCACCTCCCGGGCCTGGGCCTCGGGGTCCGCACTGTCGACGGCCTTCTCTTCGGGCAGCAGTTCGGCGCGGGTTTCGGTGCGGTCAGGGGTGTCGTCCATGCACGGCGGATACCCGTTCTCGCGGGCTCTCAGACGCCCCGGAGCCAGCCGAACGCGAGCGCGACGACCAGCGCGGCGACCATCAGCACGAGCACGCCGGTGAGGATCAGCCACAGCACCGGCATGGTCTTGGACGGCATCGGCTGGGGGTGCGACAACCCCGACGTCTGGGCGGAGTCGGGCGGCGTGCTGCCCGGCGGCACCCCGCCGCCCGCTTCGAGGTCCGGGGTCCGGCGGGGGTCCGGATCCGGGGGTTCGGCGGTCATGGCGGCACCGTCCTTCCGTCGCTTCCGCGGCGGGTGCCCGGCGAGCGGCCGGGCAAACCCGCGCCCCCGTGCTCAGTCCCGGGAGCGGCGGTTGCCGGCGGCGTCGCGGCGGAGCCGGTCGGTCTGGGCCGAGATCTCGCCGAGTTGTTCGGCCAGCCCGGCGTGCGCGCCGGTCAGGTGGGGCCGGGCGGCGGCCAGCGGCGGGAGCAGCGTCGCCGGGTCGTCGTCGCCGAGCGCCGCGCCGAGGCGCTCGGCGCTGGCCTGCCCGGCGGGTCCGAGCCCGTCGAGCGCGCTGACCTGGCCGGCGAGCCGGCGCAGGATGGCGGAGTTGCGGCGGGCCCAGTCGGCGACGGCCCGCTCGCCCGCGCGCCGGTCGCGTTCCGCGTCGACCCGCGCCTCGCCGGTCTTCTCGCCGCTGCGCGACGGCTGCAGCCGCAGGTAGCGCCGTTCCGCGGCCTGCCGGCTGGCGACGCCCAGCGCGGGCGCGAGCGCCACCCAGCTGGCGCCGGCCGCCCTGGCCGCCGTGATCAGCTCCGGTTCCCAGCTTGCGAGTTCGTCCCGCAGCAGGCGCAGGCCGGACAACGCGGCCAGCACCTGCTGCGGGTCCACCAGACCGGCCCGGGCGGCCGCGACCACCTCCTGGATCAGGCGCAGCGCGCCGGTCGGATCGGCTCCGTCCATCACGTCATCCTTTCGACGACCCATGCCTTGTCATCGTTTTGACGACATGCTAGAACAGCATCGCGTGTTGACACCAGAGTTGGCAAGTTCCAGGAGGTGGATCCCGATGTTGATGCGCACCGACCCGTTCCGCGACCTCGACCGGTTCGCCCAGCAGGTCTTCGGCGCCGGCACCTGGTCGAAGCCCGCCGCGATGCCGATGGACGCCTACCGCGCCGGCGACGAGTTCGTGGTGTGCTTCGATCTCCCCGGCGTCGATCCCGGCGCCGTCGAGCTGGACGTCGAGCGCAACGTCCTCACCGTCAAGGCCGAACGACGGCCCCTGCCGACCGGTGACGACGTCCGGATGCACGTCTCCGAGCGGCGGCTCGGCGTGTTCTCCCGCCAGCTGTTCCTCGGCGACACCCTGGACAGCGAGCACATCACCGCGGACTACGACGCCGGGGTGCTGACCGTCCGCATCCCGATCGTCGAGAAGGCGAAGCCGCGGCGCATCGAAATCGGCGGCGCCGCCGATCGACAGCAGCTCAAGGCCTGACCCGATCGAGGCGGGGCCGGGTACGCGCCCGGCCCCGCCGCCACCGCGCCGAGGAGGGGTTTGCGGTGACCGGAGCACGCACGACGTCCAGGGAAACCCCGGTGACCTCCCTGCTGCAGGAACTGCTCGACCGGATCGCGGCCGAGTGGGCCGCCGACGGCACGCTCGTCCTGTCGGTGGCCCTCGACCGGCCCGCCACCGAAGCAACGGTGAACGTGCTGCGGGGCCACGAGCGGCTCGCCGCGATGGCACTGGTCGTCGCCGAAGCGGCCCAGCCGGACCGGACCGGCCAGATGCTCGAGCTCCTGCAGTCGCGGGCCGCGCTGGAGGAGGCCAAGGGCATCGTCATCGCCCTGCGCCGCTGCACCCCCGACGAAGCGTGGACGGCTCTGCGGCGCGCGAGCCAGGAGTTCAACGTCAAGGTCCGCGAGCTCGCTGTCGCACTGGTGGAGCTGCTCGCCGGGGCACCGGCGAGCAGCCGGACGGCGACCGCACGGTCCACCCCGGCCCCGCGGCCGGCCAGGTGCTGCGCGCGCTCGAAGGAGACCGCCGCTGTCTCAGGTCCGTTCGACGCGGAAGACGGCGATGCGGTCCGCGGCCGCCGCGACGCCTTCCGGTGTCGGCGCTTCCGCCAGGCCGGTCGTCACGAACCGCTTCCCCACGCTGGACGGGCTCTTCTCGACCAGCCGGCGCAGCACGGGACGGCGCTCCTCCACCGGCAGCTCGGCCAGCCGCGCCGCCGACGAACGCCGGCCGCGGGTGAGCGTCACCTCGCCCGCGGCCCGCACGTTCGCCACCCAGGCCGCCTTCGGATAGGCCTGGACGATGTAGCGGTCACCGTCGATGGGGATGACCGCGATGGGGAACGTGCGCGGGACGCCGGTGCGCCGTCCGGGCACGGTGAGCAGCTGCATCGGGCCGAAGGCGACACCGAGCCGCTGCAGCCCCACGACGATCTTGTTGCCGGCGTTGACCATCCGGCGGTAGTTCTGCGCTGTTGTCATGCCGCGACAGTACACCACATCATATGAAAGTCATATGATGTGTAATCCATAGCTACTCGTGCTCGGGACCGGGCTTCGGCTCCGGCGGCACCGGGTCCGGCACGGGGACACCGGGCTCCGGGAGCGGCCGGCCCGGCCCGGGCGGACCCGGGTCGGGACCGACGGGCGCGGGCTGGATCGGCTCGGGCGGCACCGGGGGTGCGGTCGACATCGGGTTTCCCTCCGCCACGCTGCGCCGCCCGCGTTTCGGACGGCGATCACGTGGGGTTACCCGCTCGGGCGGCCCGGGGAAACCCTCCCGCCGGGAGCCGCCCGGCCGAGACGGGTCGTCGCTATCGTTTCGCCGGAACGACGCCGCCGTCGCGGCCAGGGCGAACAGGATTCCGATGCCGCGTGACCACCCCAAGGTCTTCGTTTCCTACACCCATGACAGCCCCGAGCACCTGGAGAGCGTCCGCGAATTCGCGACGTTCCTCCGGTCCGGGCAAGGCATCGACGTCGTCCTCGACCAATGGGTGAGCGACCGGCGGCAGGATTGGCAAGCCTGGGCGACGAAGAACATCCTGGAGTCGGACTTCGTCATCGTCGTGGCATCGGAGGGCTACCGGCGGATGGGCGACGGCTACGGCCCGAACGACCGCAACCCGGGCGGCCAGGCGGAAGCAGCCACGCTGCGCGACCTCCTCCTGGGCGACCGGCAGGACTGGACGCGCAAGCTGCTCCCGGTGGTCCTGCCCGGCCACGGTGTCGAGGAGATCCCCCAGTTCCTGCAGCCCCGGGCCGCCGACCACTACGTGATCGGATCCATCACGCCGGAGGGAACCGACGAGCTGCTCCGCCACCTCACCGGCCAGCCGCGTCATCTCCTGCCTCCGCTCGGCGAGCAGCCGGTCCTTCCGCCGCGGTCGGGGCCGGCTTCGAAGCGCACTTGATCCCCGTCGAGCCGACGCACGGATTCTGTCGGTGCCGTTCGCCAGCGTCGCGTCCGTGATCGACTACGAAGCGGAGATCGGCTGCTCGGCCGGTTCCGGCTTCGGGCTCAGCACCCCGGCGAACACCGCCGCCAGCACACAGAGCACCACCGGCACCCCGAAGGTGACGTTCAGCGGCATCCACCGCGTCAGCCCGCCGATGAGCGCCGGACCGGCCAGCAATCCGACGTACCCGAGGCCGACCACCCGGGCCATCAACGCGCCCGACGCCCGGGTGTCCAGGTTGCCCGCCGCCGTGAAGAGCTGCGGGACACCGCCCGAGAGCCCGAGGCCGAACAGCGCCCAGCCGACCAGGGACAGCGGCACCCACGGGGCCGCCGCGGCCGTCGTCAGGCCGACCGCCGCCAGCGTCGCGCCGTAACGGACGATCGCCGCCGGGCCCGCCCACGCGGCGACGCGGTCGGTCAGGAACCGGCCGGTCGTCATCGCCACCGCGAACGCGCCGTACGCCAGCGCCGCCGTCGACGCCGACGTGCCGAGCACCTTCTCCATGTGCAGCGCGGCCCAGTCGTTCGCCACGCCCTCCGACAGCATCAGCGCCAGCGCCAGCAGGCCGAGCAGCCAGACCGTCCGGCCCGGCGTCCGGCGGCGCGCGACGGGCTCCGGCTCAGCGGACGGCACAGCAGCAGATGACGCATCAGTGGACGGGACAGCGGCCGGCTCCATCAGGAACCGCGCGGTGACCACCGAAAGCAGCACGCAGAACAGGCCGGTGCCGGTGAGCGTCACGCCGGTGGGCACGCCCGCGCCCAGCGTCGCCGCGCCGATGACCGCGGCGATCGCGCCGCCGATCGACCACATCGCGTGGAAGGCCGCCATGATCGGGCGCGGGTAGGCCCGTTCGACGACGACCGCGTGCGAGTTCATCCCGACGTCGATCGCGCCGTTGCCGAAGCCGAACCCCGCCAGCCCCAACCCCAGCGTCCACCACGAGTTCGCGAACCCCGGCGCGCACAGCGCGAGCCCGAGCAGCACGCCCGCGGCCGGCACCATCCGCCGGTGCCCGAGCCGGTCGACGAGCGGGCCGGCCACCTGCATGCCGGCGAACGCGGCGCCGCCGAGCACCAGCAGCAGCGCACCGAGCGTGCTGTGCGAGATGCCCGTCGCGCGCTCGATTTCCGGGATGTGCACCACCCACATGCCCATCCCGAACCCGTTGAGGCCGAAGAACATGAAGGTCGCGAACCGGGCGGCGCGCGGACGGGACGGGACGGTCGTCATCGGCTCTCCGTGGGGGTGGGGACGGCGACGTGCACGAGCACGCCGCGATCGGCCAGCGCGGCGCGCTGGTCTTCGGGCGCTCCCGGGTCGGTGATCACCACGTCGGCGCGGTCGGCGGGACAGATGCAGGCGAGCGCGGCCCGGCCCCACTTGGCGCCGTCGGCGAGCAGGATCGACCGGGCCGCGACGTCGAGGGCGGTCCGCTTCACCTCGGCGTCGCCCAGGTCGAAGGCGGTGAACCCGGAGTCGAGGCCGAACGCGCAGGGACTCAGCACGGCGACGTCGAAGCGCAGGGCTCGCAGCGACGCCAGCGTCAGCGGGCCCACCAGGGCCTGCTCGCCCGCCCGCGGCTCGCCGCCGGGCAGCAGCAGCCGGACGCCGGGAGCCTCGGCCAGTTCGCGGACCGCGTGCAGCGACAGCGGCATCACGGTGATCGAACGTCCGCGCAGCAGCCGCGCCAGCTCCAACGCCGTCGTGCCGCTGTCGAGGACGACCGTTTCGCCGTCGCGGATCAGCTCGGCCGCCGCCGCGGCGATGGCCCGCTTCGCCGCGATCGCGGCCGTCGCGCGCGCCGCGAACGGGGGTTCGATCCCCGACGGCGACGCCGGGACCGCCCCGCCGTGCACCCGCCGCAGCACCCCGCGCGACGCGAGGTGGCCGAGGTCGCGGCGGACGGTCATCTCCGACGCGCCGGTCGCTTCGGCCAGGTCGGCGACGCCCACCAGCTCGGCGTCGCGCAGCCGCTCCACGATGATCTGGTGCCGTTCCGCGCTCTTCACGTCGCGATGCTCGCAATCCGCGCGCGGTCGCACAATTGATTTGTTCGTTCGATCACGTGACTTGTGCGAACTACCGTTGCGGCATGATGGTGCCGTGCACGCCGCCGAGACCACCGCGACCCCGTGACCGGGGGCTACCTGAAGGGCCGGATCCGCCGCGAAGACATCATCACGGCGGCGGCCGCGGCGTACGGCGAACTCGGCTACCACGGCTCGTCGCTGCGGGAGATCGCCAAGCGCGTCGGGATTTCGCACGCCGGCCTCCTGTACTACTTCCCCACGAAGGAAGCCCTGCTCGCTGCCGTGCTCGAACGCCGCGACGCCGACGACTCCGAGCGCGAGCAGCTGACCGTGCCACCCGGGCTGGCGGTCCTGCGCCACTTCGTCGCGCTCGCCGAGCACAACGTCCGCCACCCCGGGATCGTCGACCTCTACTCGCGGCTGGCCGCCGAGGCGATCGCCTCGGATCACCCGGCACACGCCTACTTCGTGCGCCACTACGCCGCCGCCCGCGCGGGCGTGCACGAGTCGTTCGAAGCCCTCGCGGCCCGCGGCGAGCTGCGGGAGGGTGTCGAGCCCGCGATGGCGGCGCTGACGTTCATCGCGCTCATGGACGGCCTGCAGGTGCAGTGGCTGACCGTGCCCGGCGACGTCGACCTGGTCGGTTCGCTGCGCTTCTACCTGCAGAACCTGCTCACCGTCCCGCTCTAGAGGGTCTTCGCGTACGGGTCCCACCCCGCCGGCAGCAGCGGCGGGACGTCGACGGTGCTCGTGACGTCCACGCTCTGCCCACGGGTCATGGACTCGTCGATGGCCAGCATCGCGTCCAGCACGTGGTAGGCCAGCTCGCCGGACGCGCGCTCCGGCACGCCGGCCCGGATCGCCCTGGCCAGCTCCAGCGTGCCGACACCGCGGGAAGCCGCATGCCCTTGCGGCGCCAGCTCTTCCGGCTCGTCGTGGCCGAGCAGGTGCAACCGGGTCGGCTCGTCGAACCGGTTGGGGTCCGGCAGCACGGCGGACCCGAGCGTGCCGGTCAGCTCGACCAGCCCGGTCCGCTTGAGCGCCGAGTCGAAGCTCAGGACCAGCTGCGCGGAAGCGTTCTCGAACTCCACGAGCGCGGTGACCGTGGTCGCCACCGTCACCGGGAACGCCGTCCCGGCCCGCGGCCCGGACCCGACGACCCGGGTGTCGCGCGCCCGCCCGCCGGCCCCGGTGACCCGCCGGACCGGGCCCAGCAGGTGCACCAGCGCCGTCAGGTAGTACGGGCCCATGTCGAGCAGCGGGCCGCCGCCGGCCTGGAAGTAGAACTCCGGCGCCGGGTGCCACAGTTCCGGGCCCGGCACCTGGAACAGCGCCAGCGCGGTCAGGGGACGGCCGATCCGGCCCGCGTCGAGGGCCTGCCGCGCCGTCTGCAACGCGGCGCCGAGCACGGTGTCGGGGGCGCTCGCCACGCGGAGGTCCTTCTCCCGGGCGCGATCGAGGAGCTCGCGGCCGGTCCGGCGGTCCAGCGCGAAGGGCTTCTCCGTCCAGACGTGCTTGCCCGCTTCGAGCGCGGCGAGCCCGACTTCGGCGTGCGCGGCCGGGACGGTCAGGTTGACGACGATCTCGACTTCGGGGTCGCCGAGCAGCTCCGCCACCGTGCCCGGCCGCGGCACGCCGTACTCGGCCGCGCGAGCCGCCGCGCGCCCGGTGTCGAGGTCGGCGACCCGCAGCACGCGGACGTCCGGGAAGCTCGTGAGGTTGTCCAGGTAGGTGCCGCTGATGACGCCGGCGCCGACGATCCCGACGCCGACCGGGCCGCCGGTCACCGGCCGGCGCCGGTCAGGAAGGCGTGGCTGGCGGCGATGGCGTCGAAGAGGTCACCGGCCGGGCCGCTGTAGGCGTCGAACTCGATCACGCGCAGCGCGTCCGGCGCGGCGGCGAGCACGTCGGCGACCGGCACCCGGCCCTGGCCGGCCGGGACCTGGCCGGTGGCGTCGGTGGCCAGATCGCCGTCCTTGACGTGGATGGCCCGGACCCGGTCGCCGAGCCGCCGCAGCAGGGCGGGCGCGTCCTCGCCGCCCGCGGTGGCCCAGTAGGTGTCGACCTCCAGGGCGACCGCCGGGTCGAGCTGCGCGGCGAACACCTCGAACGCGCTGCGGCCGTCCATCCGGGATTCCAGTTCCCACCAGTGGTTGTGGTAACCGACGCGCACGCCGTGCTCGGCCGCGAGCTTGGCGGCGGCGTTGAGCGCGTCCGCCGTGGCCGCGATGGCGGTCGCGTCCTGCCACTGCTCCGGCGGTACCAGCGGCTCGATCACCAGGCCGATGCCCAGTTCGGCTGCCGCGGCGAACACGGCGTGCTGATCGGCGCCGAGCAGGCGCGCGTGCGCGGTCGGGGCGGTCAGGCCGGTGGCGGGCAGCCCGGCCCGCAGGGCTTCGGCGTTTTCGACGACGCCGTACGGCTCGACCTGCGTGAAGCCGATGGCGGCGAGCCGGCGCAGGGTGCCGGCGGGATCGGCCGCGAAGGCGTCGCGAACCGAATACAGCTGCACGGAAGGCACGCTCATCGCCAGTTCCTCCAGGTCCCGGTGGCGGCCGTCCGCCACGGCTCCTCAATTTCTACCACCTGGTCAAAATTGTGACCAGGACTTTTCCCGGCGGTGCCCGCGGGCCCGGGTTCACGGGCGGGGGTTTTGGCTTGGGCCGAATGGGGCAGTAGCGCCAAGAGGGCCAGGGGTCGATCCGGGGAGGTGCCGGTAGTGGACAGGGCAAGGGACGAAACGGACACGGGAGCGATCGGACACCCGGTGTCCCGTCGCGACCTGACGGATCTGTCCGAGGCCGCACGAGACCTCGACCGGCGGATCGAGCAGCACCTCGAACAGCTGCGCCGCGAGCGCGCCCGGCGCGCGGCGGAAATCCCGGACCAGCGGCTGCGCCGCAGCGGCTGACCGGCCCCTCGCGTTCACCGCACGGACGCGACCTACTACGCTGGGTGGCCCAACGCCACCCGCCGCAGTCCTGCGAGGTCGCCAATGTCCGACACCCCGTCCGCGCTGTCCCCGAGCCAGACGCCGGTGGGCGTCGACCCCGCCCGGCCGAGCATCGCGCGGATCTACGACGGGTTCCTCGGCGGCCACAACTTCTACGAAGTCGACCGCGTGGTGATGGACAAGATCCGGGCGGCGGTTCCCGAAGCGGTGGACATCGCCCGTGGCAACCGCGGGTTCCACAACCGCGCGCTCCGGATGCTGGCCGGCCAGACCGGCATCCGCCAGTACCTCGACTGCGGGTCCGGGCTGCCGACGGCCGAGAACACCCACCAGATCGTGCAGCGCATCGACAAGGACAACACCGTCGTCTACCTGGACAACGACCCGGTCGTCCTCGCCCACGGCCGGGCGCTGCTCGTCGAGAACGACTTCACGCACATGGTCGAGGCGGACATCTTCCAGCCCCAGGAAGTCCTGCGGCACGCAGAGGTGGTGCAGTACATCGACTTCTCCGAGCCGGTCGCGCTGCTGCAGGTGGGCACGATGCACCACTTCGAGGGCGACGGCGTCGCCGACATCATGCGCGAGTACATCGACGCGCTGCCGTCGGGCTCGTACGTGGTGCTGTCGCACTTCTTCGACCCCGAAGTGCCGGAGCTGACCGCGATCGCCAAGCGCATCGAGCAGATCCTCGTCCAGGGCCCGCTCGGCGCCGGCCGCTTCCGCACCCGCGCGGAGATCGAAGCGATGCTGGACGGCCTCGAACTGGTCCAGCCGAACGCGACGTCCGGGCCGGGCATGGCGGTCTGCGACGAGTGGTGGCCGGACGGCCCGCGGCTCACCCCGCTCAGTGACTCGGCCAGGTGCGTCGCCGGGATCGTCGGCTACAAGCCGTAGCGCCTCAGCCTTCCGGCTCTTCGGCCGCCTCCTCGGCGGAAGCCGCCCCGTCACGCAGCCACTTCAGCTTGACCTCGAACTGGCCCTGCAGCCCGGTGCGCGCGATCACGGCCCCAGCCTGGGCGTCGAGCTTGACCCCGAACTTGAGCTCGACCTCGTCCGGGCCGAGGTCGCGGAACTGGGCCAGCGCGGCGGAAGCGGCCGCGCGCACCTCGCTCAGGGCGTGCTCGAAGGTCGTGGTCGCCTTGCGGAGCACGCCCGAGGGCACCGATGCCTGCTCCAGACCCGGTTCCCCCTCGACCTCGACGACCACCGATCCGCCGTCGGCCAGCGGGAAACGCACCAACTCCTGCACCCGATCTCCTTCTCCGGTAACGGTCTGCCGTCAGCACGGCAGGTCGAGCCACTGGTCCAGGGCGATGCCCCGGCGCACCTGATCGAGCTGCGCGAGCAGGGCGTCCAGCCGGTCGGGGCGGGCCAGGTACTCCAGGACGGCCTGGTAGAACGCGCTGGTCATCGCCGAGGGCATCAGGTCCGACGCGTCGAAGCACAGGTCGCCGCCCCTGGCGAGGGTCGTCGCGATCCGGCGGGTCACGTCGCTGCGGTAGACGCCCTGGTCGACCAGGCCCTGGTGCACCGAGAACGTCGTCCCGCCGGACGGCCAGATCCGCTGCGCCTCTTCGCCGGCCAGGTAGACCATGAGCCGGCGCGCGGCGGGGGTGTCGCGGAACAGCCCGGCGAGGTCGGCCGACACCTCGGACGGCCCGGCGCCGCCGGCGCCGGGGAACGGGAAGAACCGGAAGTCCCGGTCGGGTACCGGCGGCCCGCCCGGCCGCCGGAGCGCGCTGTACCCGCCGATCGCGAACGAGCCGAGGTGCTCCAGCGCGCACCCGGGCGGGTCGGCGAACATGGCGCGGCCGGCGTCGGCGAACGAGGTGAGCAGCGCCGCCGTGCTGCCGCCCCGGACCGCGCCCGGTGCCAGGACCAGCGTGCCCCAGCTCCGCCACGCGTCGGCCATCGCCCGGTCGGTCCAGGGCAGCCGGCCCGCCGCCCAGCTGCTGTAGACCGCCGGCCCGGCGCGGTGCAGCAGGATGTCCTCGAGCCAGTCGGTGCCGGGGAAGCCGGAGTTCGGCGGGGCGCCCATGCCGAGGCACCACGGCGGCTGCCCGGCCGCGGACAGCCGCCGCGAGGTCGCCACGAGCTCGTCCCACGTGGCAGGCACGGGTTCGGTGAAGGTCTTCGGGGTGTACCAGACGATGCTCTTCAGGTCGGCCTTCACCGCGACCGCGTACACCGCGTTGCCGCCGAGCTGCTGCAGCTTCAGCCACTGCGGGCTGTACGCCTCGGTCGCCTTCGCCCCGAGCACGGCGTCCAGGGCCTTCACCTCGCCCGAGCGCGCGTACCCGGCGAGTTCGGCCGGGTTCGACAGCACCGCCACATCGGGCGGCGTGCCCTGCTGCAGGTACCCGCGCAGCACCTGGTTCTGCGCGCGGGTGCCCTGGTAGCGCACGGGAATCCCGGTCTCCCGGGTGAACCCGTCGAGCACCCGCTGGAACGCCGCCTGCTCGTCGCCGGTCCACGGCCCCAGTACCGTCACCGGCGCCGTGCCGCTCCCGGCGGAACACCCGGACAGCAGCAGGACGACGGCCATCGCCCAGGCGGCGCATCGCTTTACCGATCCGGCCAAAAGCAGGCCGACCCCCACGCGGCACGTAACCGTTGCCACGAAGTCATTCGGCCGTGACTGCGGTCGGATTGGTAATGATCGGCACAGCCTCACGGCTCTCTCCGGCCTCTCGTCGCGCGGAACCGGTATTCGTCGAGGCGGGGTTGCAGGCCGCC
Source organism: Amycolatopsis sp. NPDC026612 (assembly GCF_040638285.1). NCBI lineage: Bacteria > Bacillati > Actinomycetota > Actinomycetes > Pseudonocardiales > Pseudonocardiaceae > Amycolatopsis > Amycolatopsis sp. NPDC026612. The sequence goes on along the minus strand of NZ_JBEZYB010000014.1, from coordinate 57,422 downwards.
CACCGCCAGGACGCCGATCCCGGCGGCCAGCACGGGGATCCCGTACCCGAGGACGCCGTTCCAGCCCGGTTCGGTGAGCCCCGGGCCCAGCAGTGCCGACTCGCCGACGTCGCCCGGCGGCGTGGCCGGGGCGGCGGGCGGGGTGGCCGTCGCGGCGGCGAACGCGGCCACCGTGTCCCCGCACCCGGCCGCTCCCCCGGGCCCGCACTGGGCGGTCAGCACGTGGGCCAGCGCCGAGCTCGCCCGGTCGGCGGCGGCCGCGGTGGCGGCGGAGCGCGTGTCCACGGTCCGCTCCAGCGCGGCGCCGCTGTCCCTCGCGTCGGACTGGATGCCGAGCAGCAGTGCCGTTCCCGCGCCCAGCAGCACGCACGCCGCCGTGGCGGCCAGCAGTTCGGTGTTCACCGTGCGCCGGAACCGCCGGGCGAGGAACCGCTGGGTCCACGCCAGCGTGCCGAGCAGGACGGCCAGCGGGCCGGCCCAGAGCAGCGTGATCGCGGGGTCCAGCCAGTCGGTGCCGAGCTGGTCGTCGAGTGCGGCGCGCTGGGCGGCTTCGAGCGTGTCGAGCCGCGCGAGGATGCCGTTGTCCGGCGCGGTCAGCAGGTCCGACGCCGACTGCAGGTTGCTCGCGGCGAGCGGGCCGCCCCCGTCCTGGCGGAAGTGGGCGTCGGCCTGCCCGATGAAGCCGTTGTACGCCGGCAGCAGCCCTTCGATCAGCCGCAGCGTCTGGCTGCCCGGTTCCCCGGCCGCGTTGTGCTCCGCGACCTGGGCGAGCTGCTGACCGGCCAGCGCGATTTCGTCCTCGTACTGCTCGCTGGGCCCGGTCAGGCGCACCTGCTCGTGCTCGAAGGCGTCGACCGCCGCACCGTGCGCGGCCACGATCGCTTCCTTGGCCAGCGACACCTCGAGCACCGCGGGCGCGGTCCGCTCCCGCACCTCGGCGATGCTGGCCCGCACGCCGAGGAAGGTCGCCAACGCGGTCCCCAGCACCAGCACGCTGCCGGCCACCAGCCCGAGCCGCAGCCACCACAGCGTCTGCCGGGTGGTGCTGGTCGCGGTCACGAAGGCGCACCCGCTTCGAACGGCTCGCCGCAGTGCCCGCACAGATTCGCCGTCGGCGAGGCTTTGTGTCCACAGTGGACACACTTGCGCGGTGCCCCGCTTTCGGGCGGGACGGCGGCGGCGGGCTCCGCGTAGGTGGAGATGCTCGAACCGAGCACGGCGGAGAACACGTCGCGCGGCCTCAGACCTTCCCTGATCGCCACCACGCCGTCGTCGCGGACGTCGATCACCCGGCCCAGCCGCTTGAGGTTTTCCGTGTTGCCCAGCTCGGTGGCCATCCGGAACGCGCTGCCCCAGTGGCGCACTGCCTCCGTCCGGTCGCCGCGTTCGAAGGCCTCGAAGCCCGCCAAGACCGCGCGGCCCAGCTCCGCTTGCCCGGTCACGTGGGCGACGCGTTCGTCCGGCACGCTGGAGAGCGCCAGGTCGTCGGTCAGGTAGCCCACGACGGCCCGCGGCTCGCCGACCGCCTCGTCAGCGCCGGCGAAGAGGGTGACCGTGCCCAGCAGCCGGTCCTCGTACCGCGCCAGCGCACCGGCCTCGACGTCGAGGCAGAGGTGGTACTCGCGCAGTTCGTCACCCCACGCCCCGGTGGGCAGCTCGAGCACGCCGCGCTCCTGGGTTCGGCACTGCGGAGTGAGCTCCACCTCCGTCGGGAAGACCTGCTTGACGAACCGCAGCCGGCTGTAGGGCATCGTGGTCATCCGCAGCCGGACGTCCGGCACCGTGCGACCCATCGCCTGCTCGACCAGGCGCCGGAAGTCCCCGGCGAGCTCGGCGTCCTCCAGGACGGCGTCCGCGCTGCCGCGCAGGACCGACGCGATGCGCTGCAGGTCCCGCGGCTCCCAGTCGTCGCCGATTCCCCTGGCGTCGCAGGCGAATCGGCCCCGGCAGCGCTCGAGTGCGGCTTCCAGCGCCCCCGTGCGGTCGGACTCGTTCTTGCCGTCGGTGAGCAGCACGGCGTGCCGGATGGCGGCCGGGGTCTGCGCGAACAGGTCGAGGGCCAGGTCCAGCCACGTGCTCATCGCGGTGCCGCCCCCGGCGATCAGCCCGGCGGCCGCGGCCTTCGCCTCCTGGCGGGTCCGCTCACCGGCGACCGCCAGCGGCGGCGCGGCCGGGTACACCAGCCGGGCGTGGCCGGTGCATTCCACCACCCCGAACAGCACGCCGTCGCGCAGCGAGCCGATGGCCGCCCGGCAGGCGTGCCGCGCGGCTTCGATCTTCGTCGGCGGCCAGTCCATCGAGCTGGAACAGTCCACCAGCAGCAGTTCGGCCGTCGGCGGTGGCGCGGCCGCGGTGGCGCCGGCGTCGCCCACCCGCACGGTGAGGACGACGTCCATCCGGTCGTCGGCGGGAGCCAGGTACTTGTTCTGGCTCAGCTGGAGGGTGAACGACGGGCGGTCCCGGTCGGACATCCGATCACCTTCTCGTCTTGGGCCGGACGGAGTTCGCGAGGTCGACCAGCACGCCGTGCTCGTTCCGGTCGCGCGCCTGCTCGGCGAGGCGGCGCAGGGAATGCTCGAGGAGCGACCGCAGGCCGCGTTCGGTGACGCGTTCGCCGAGGAGCTCGCCGCCGTTCCAGCGTTCGTGACCGCCGAGGCCGGGCAAGGCGGCCAGCGCGGCGTCGCGGACAACCGCTTCGAGCCCGTCCTGGGCCTCCCGGTCGAGGTAGAGGTCGCGCCGCCGCCGGGCCGCGTCGGCGAAGTCGTCGAGGCCCGGCGCCCCGGACGGCAGGCGGCCCGCCCGGATCCGCACGGCGGCGATCCGCGCGGCGTCGTAGTGGCGCGAAATCGGCGGTACCGCGTCCAGCACGGCGATCGCGGCGTCGCGGCCCTGGGTCCGCAGGTAGCAGCGGGCCAGGCCGAAGGCGGCGCCGGCCTGGCTGTGGTCGCGGCACCAGACCGAGCGGTAGCAGCGCTCGGCGTACTCGGTCTGCCGGCGCAGCTCGGCGCAGAACCCGAGCGCCAGCTTCGGGGCCATCTCGCCGGGCCGGCTCCGGTGCACCTGGTCGAACTTGGTCGCGGCCTCCTCGGCGTTGCCGCGGGCCAGTGCCAGCAATCCGTGGTGCCAGGCTGCCCGCCAGTCGCGCGAGGCTTCGGCCTCGAGCAGTTTGTCGGCCTCGGACAGGGCCTCGGCCGCGGCGTCGGGCTCCTGCAGCGCGACCCGGGCCCGCGTCCGGGCGAACGCGACCTCGATCGATCCTTCGCCGAACTTCGCGAGCTTGGCCAGCCAGCTGCGCGGGCCGGGCGCGGCCGCGGCGGCGATGAAGTCCGCCGCCGGATCGTCCGCGGCGACCCGCGGGATCGGCAGCCGGCCCGCGCCGGAGCCGGCGTCCGGCAGGCCGAAGTCCAGCGGGCCACCGGCGCGCTCGCCGGTGACCCAGTAGTCGAGCCCGGGCACCGCACCGAGGCCGTTGTCGAGCAGTTCGGCGGTGTCCTCGAACAGCGCCGACGGCTGCGGGTGCTGCTGTCCGTGGCGCAGTGACTGGATTTCCCGGAGCACGCCGTCGAGCTGCTCCGCCATTTCGGCCGCGGTGGAGAACCGCCGCTCGAACGGCGCGACCGCGCGCTCGAGGAGCCGGTCCAGCGAGTCGAGACCACCGGCGATGCGGTCCCGCTCGGGGTCCTCCCTCGTGGCTTCCAGCAGCACCTGCAGCGTCCGGCCCACGGTGTACAGGTCCGAGCGCACGGTCAGGCCGGGGTGGGTGAGCTCGTGCGGTGGCACCTGGAACCCTTCGGTGCCCACGCTCGGACTCGCCGCGTCGCCGATCGAGCGGGCCGCGCCGAGGTCGATGACCTTGACCCGGTTGTTGCCGTGGATCACGTTTTCCGGCTTCATGTCGCAGTAGAGCAGGCCTTCGCCGTGGAGGTAGTCCAGCGCGGCGAGGATCGCCCTGCCGTAGACGATCACGTGCTCCACCTGCAGCGACGGGCCCTGCTTCAGGAGGTCCCGCAGCGACCGCCCGCCGACGTACTCCATCACCAGGTAGGTGTCGGGCTCGCCGCCCTCGGGCACCGGGTGCTCGACGAAGTCGTTGATACGCACGATGTTCGGGTGGTCGAGGCGGACGAGCACATCGCGTTCGACCCGCGCGAGGGCGCGCAACACGGAGTTGCCGCTGTCGATCACGCCTTTGAGCGCGACGTAACCGCCGAGCGCGGTGTCGGTGGCCAGGTAGACCCAGCCGAGGCCGCCGCGGGCGAAGCAGCCGATGACCTCGTAGCGGTCGCCGATCCGCTCCCCGCTCGTCAGCTTGGGCAGGAAGTTGAAGCGTGCGCCGCAGTTTTCACAGAACCCCTTGGCGTACGCCGGCTCGCCGGCGTACGCGCGGCCGACGGGTTCCCCGCAGTGGCCGCAGAACCGGTGGTGCTCGGGGTAGTCCGGGTCGGTGAGGATGAGTTCTTCGGGGTCCGGCACCTCGATCGCGGGCAGCGAGTGGAAGTCGGCTTCGCCGCCCCACAGCTCGACGCTGCGCCGGGTGCTCTCCGGAGCCGGCTTGCTCTTGGCCGGGGGTTCTGCCGGCACCGGGCGGCGGCCGCAGGTCTCGCAGTAGCCGTGCGCCGGAACCGGCTTCCCGTGGCACCACAACGGTTCGGCCGTCACGTTCCCTCCAGCCTGCGGCGGACCGCGCGCACGTACCGCTCGACCAGCTCGCTCGCGGCCTCCGGTTCGTCCGGCCGCGTGGTCAGCGCCAGCATCGCCGCGCGGTACAGCTCGCCCAGTTCCTCGTCCTCCATCAAACCCGAGTCGGTCGCCTTCGCGTTGTAGCCGCGCAGCCGTCCGCGCAGTTCCTGGTACCGGGCGGCTCGCGCGTCGAGGTCGGCGTGCAGCCGGACGAGCTCGAGCCGGGCGGCTTCCGCGTCGCGTTCGGTCACCGCCAGCGCGCGCCGCACGCGACCCGGTTCGACCCGCTCGTCCGCCGACTTCAGCGCGGCCAGCCGCAGCCGCAGGTCCGCGGAGCGGTCGGGCACCGGCACGCGCCAGCCGAGCCGTCCGGCGTGCGCCCGGGTGCGTTCTTCCTCGTGCGCCACCATGTCGACCAGCAGCGCCAGCCGCGCCAGGCGGCGGGCGTTCCGCTCGTTCTCCCAGCGGCGGGCCAGGTGCGCGCCGGGCGAGTCCGGGCCGCTGAACTGGAGCACCACGGTCGCTCCCCGGTCCATCAACGGTTTCACCACTCCGGTGAGCACTTCTTCCGGTGCGCGAGAAGCTTCGACGCTGGTCACCGCCACCGCGACGTCCTCCGGGTTGGTCTCCAGCACGGTGGGGGCCGGCCCGGTGCTGATGCCGGCGCTGACGTGCTCGGCGACCTCGCCTGCGGTCTTGCCGGTGGCGTCCACGACCGCGGCGAGCCGCTCGCCGAGGGCCCGGAAGTCCTCCCGGACGGCCGAGTCGCGCTCGCCGATCAGGACGATCAGCGGACCGGACGACGGCCGCGGCGGCTCGCCCACCCACCGGGCGACGTCCGGTACGTGCCGGACGATCACCTCGACCGGGATCAGGTAGGCGAGGCCGGCGCGTTCGTCGGTGTACTCGGTGACCACCATGCCGAGCACCGCACCGGTCGCCTTGTCGATCACGCCCGCGCCGCTGAAGCCGCGACGCACCCGCTCCCCGGGCAGCGGCGAATTGAGCTGGATCCACTCCCCGGCGGCGCCGGCCGGGCCGGCCAATTCGGCGTTGTTCACCCAGACGCCGTAGCGGTGCGGGTGCGGAAAGCCGTAGGTGTGGACCACCCGGTCGCGCACGGCGCCGAGGCTCACCAGCGGGGCGCCGCGCACGTGGGGAAACGCTTCGGCGAGGTCCAGCAGCGCGATGTCACCCCGGCCGTCCGCCGACGGCGGCACCCAGCAGCCGGGCCGCACGGCCGCGAGCGTCTCCGGCATCCCGTCCACGCCGACGAACCGCACCAGCAAGGACGAGCCCGAAAGCGCTTCCTCCCCGGCGGCCTGCACCACGTGGGCACAGGTGAGCACGGTGGATTCGCCCAGCAGCATCCCGGCGCCCAGTGCCCGGCCCGACGAGTCCAGCAGGCACACCCGCCACGATTCCGGATCCCCCGCGCGCCCAGCGGCAAAACCGTTGTGCTCCCTCACCGGGAGCGACCTTACGACGGTGCACGGCACAGCGGGGAGGGTTCGCCCGCTTACCCCGGCAGATCACCCGATCGGCCGAGCCACGCCGGTCAAGCGATCGTGCGCAACCTCCGGAGCGCGAAGAACACCAGTGCCGCCGCGAGGAGCACGAACAGCCCCGTCTCGATGCCCTGGAAGATCCAGAACCGGTCCCCCGGCTGGTATTGCAGCCAGTTGGCCGCCCCGGGGCCGGCGGAGGTGTCGCCGCAGCCGCCGGGTGGGCAGGGGCCGATCTGGGCGTTCGGCAGGACCATTTCCCCGGCCGCGTTGCGGACGCCGAGGTCCAGCACCCAGTCGCCGGACGCGGGATTCGGCGTCTGCCGTCCGTCCGGCGAGAACGAAAGGGTCCGCGCCGGCAGGTAGCGCGGCCGGGCGAGGACCTCGACCGCGACGCGGACCGCCGCGAACCCGACCAGGGCGATCCCCATGGCGGGCAGGACCTTCCGCCAGTAGGTCCCGGCGAAGACGCCCAGGGCCAGCGCGAAGAGGGTGTACGCGATCGGAACGACGCCCTGGACGTCGAACGAGAGGTAGGTCAGCCGGCCGACGCTCGTGCTCACCAGCGGCTCGAACCACCAGGACACGCCCAGCGCGTACCCGACCGCCAGCACGGCGGTGATCGCCCCGACCAGACCGAACTTGGCGAGCGCCCACTGCAGGCGGGTCACCCCCTGGGTCCACACCAGACGGTGGGTGCCGTGCTCGACCTCGCGGGCGACCAGCGGCGCGCCGAAGAACACGCCGACCAGCACGGGCAGGACCACGAACAGGACGGCGATGAACACCATGCCGCCGAACTCCTGCTGGAGCTGGTGGCCGAGGCTTTCGCAGCGCGCCACCGCCTCGGTTTGCGTGATCATCGACGCGCTGCCGAGCGCGGCCCGGCAGGCGCCGAGGCCGAGGCTGTCGTACTTCGCGTGCATCGTCAGCCCCGTGGGCACCATGAGGGCGGCGAGCGCGCCCAGGGCGGCGAGGGTGAACAGCGCCTGCTTGCGGTGCTGGCGCCAGATCAGCCAGCTCATGCCGGCACCTCCCACGCGGACGCCGGGACGCGGGTTCCGGCTTCGGCGAGGTGGGCCAGCACCACGTCCTCCAAGGTCACTTCGTGCTCCGTCCACAATGGATCGATGGAACCGTCGCCGCGGCGGACCAGCAGCGTCGACTGGCGTTCGGTGTGGCTCGCGCGGACCACCTCCGCCACCCCGGCGATGGACTCGCTGCCGGCCCGCGGGCCGGTCAGCGTGCGGTGCGTGTCGAGCAGCTCGTCGACCGGCCCGGCCAGCCGGACTCGGGACTGTTGCAGGAGGATCAGGTGGTCGCAGCTGCGTTCGAGGTCGGCGAGCAGGTGCGAGGAGAGCAGCACGGTCGTTTCGCTGTCGGCGACGGCGCCCATCAGCGTCTGCATGAACTCGCGGCGCGCGAGGGGGTCGAGGCTGGCGATGGGTTCGTCGAGCAGCAGCAGCCGTGGCCGCTTGGCCAGCGCCAAGGCCAACGCGACCTGGGCACGCTGCCCGCCGGACAGCTTGCCCACCGGCTTGTCCGGCGGGATGCCGAGCATGGCCAGCCGATCGCGGGCCAGCGCGGTGTCCCAGCGGCGGCGGTTCAGCTTGCCGCCCATGGTCACCAGCTCCGCCGCGGTGAAGTCGCGGTACAGCGGGGTGTCCTGCGCGACGAACCCGATGTCGGCGAGCGCGGCCCGCGGCTCCCGCCCGAAGACGCGCACCTCACCTGCGTCGGGTTTCAGCAGGCCGACGACCAGGTGCAGCAGCGTCGTCTTGCCCGCGCCGTTCGGCCCGACCAGCGCGGCGATCCGCCCGGCAGGCACCTCCAGCGCGCAGTCGCGCAACGCCCAGGTGCGCCCGTAGCGCTTGCCCAGCGCCCGGGCTTCCACCGCCAGTTCCATTCCGGACTCCCTACGACAGGTTGTGCGGCACCCGGGTGCCGCGGATCGTGGTCTCGATGAGGGCGGCGATGTCGTCGGCCGACATCCCCGCGGCTTCCGCACGCCCCAGCCAGGCCACCAGCTCGTCGCGCAGCTGCCCCTGGCTGCCCAGCGACGGCCCGGCGAGGCTGCCGGTGACGAACGTGCCCACCCCCGGGCGGCCTTCGGCCAGCCCTTCCAGCACCAGTTCGCGGTAGGCCTTGAGCACGGTGTTCGGGTTGATCGCCAGCGCCTGGGCCACATCCCGCACCTTCGGCAGCTGGTCGCCGGGCCGCAGCAGGCCGACGCGCATCGCCTGCTTGACCTGCACGACGAGCTGCATGTACGTGGCGACCCGCGAGCGGCCGTCGAGGACGAACTCGATCACCCTGCCCACCCTCCTATTGTCTTACGACATTAAGACAACACCTCGGGTGCGGCGCTGTCAAGATCGGCGCCCAGGTCTGGACGCCTTGCCGGCGGCGCTTGGCGACGGCGTTCCACCCGGCACTGATCCAGCCTTGACACAGCCCCGGCCGGACTGGATGCTGGCCGAGTTGTCTTACATGCGTAAGACAGTGGGTAAACTATCGCAGGAGCTCCGATGCGACTCTTCCTGGCCGTACTGGCGGCCGCCGTGGTGTTCGCCGCCCCGGCCGACGCGGGGCAGCAGCGTCCCGATCCCGCGGGCGCGCTGCTGGCAGCGTTCGACGACCACGCGATCGTCGCGAAGTCCAGCCCGGACGTGGGGACGTTCGTGTTCGACCTGATCCGCGACCCGCGCTTCCCGGCCCGCGTGAACGACATAGCGGTGGAGTGCGGCAACGCGCGTCTCCAGCCGCTCCTGGACGCGTACATCGCCGGCGGTGACGTCCCGCGGATCACCAGCATCTGGCGCGACACAACGCAGCCGAGCTGCGGGTTTTCGACGTTCTACGAGCAGCTTTTCGCGCTCGTCCGGCAGGTCAACACCACACTGCCGGCCGCGCGGAAGATCCGGGTGCTGGCGTCCGACCCGCCGGTGGACTGGAGCCGGGTGCACGCACCGGCGGACCTCGAGCCGTTCCTGGACCGGGACGCATCGATCGTGTCGGTGGTGAAGACGCAGGTGCTGCAGAGGCATCGCAAGGCACTGATGCTGTTCGGCTTGGGCCACTTGACGCACGACGGCGGCAGCGGCGCGGTGGCCCAGCTGGAGCGCGAATACCCGGGTGCGGCATACGTCGTCGCGGACCACCGGGGGTTCACCTCGGACAATGCCCGGCTCGAGAAGCAGCTGGGACCGTGGCCGGCTTTGGTGCCGTTGAAGGGTTCGTGGCTCGGCTCGCTGGACACGACGTTCTTCCCGGTGAACCGCGACTACCCGCCGGGCACGCGCGGCTACCCGGGCGTGGATGCCTACCTGTACGAGGGTCCGGCCGATCTCTTGCTGCGCGAGCCGCTGTCGGCCAGGGCGGTACTGGACACGGACTACTTGACCGAGCTCCGCCGCCGGGCCACGGCGATCGACGCCCCGCCGGATTCGATCGAGTGGCCGGAGACGTTCTTCGAGCGGGAACGCACCTCGGGAGTTCTGTTGCGTGGCTAGAGGTGGCTGTTGGTCGCCCCCGCAAGGACGCGGGCGCTTGGGTGTAGGCCCGTAGCCGTTGGGCCGCGGGCCTTCCCCTACCTCAGGCCGCGAATGGCAGCGGCGGCCTGCTTCAGGACATCACCGAGATGTTCCAGCAACCGGGCCACAGACCGGTACCCGAACAGCTCCAGCACGCCCCGCTGCTCGATTTCCACCAGCAGCCGATACGGTCGGCCAAAGCCACCGCATCGGCTCGCTGGATCGCGTCGCTGGACATACCTTCAAACTACCCGAGAATCGAACGCACGTTCATCACAGATCGGGCGTAACGGCTCCGGTGTGAGCGTTGCTGCGAGCATGGGCGTCAGCTCAAGTCCCTACGGCCGCATACCGCACGAAGGACGGCCCACCAACTGAACACGCGGCGGACAAATCACCTGCGGCCGTCGAGTCGCGCGGTGCCGAGCACGAAGTCGGCCTGGGTGAACGACTCGAGCAATTCGTCCACATAGGACACGCTGCCGGCCGGCGCGCCGATCTCATTGAAGTGCCCGGATCGACGAGGGCGTCGATCCGCTCGGCCGGCTCGCGCCGCCGGGTGATTTCGGCGCCCTCGGGCTGCCGGCTCACAGCTCTCCGACGGCCTCTTCGACCTTGCGCTGCAGCTTGTTCATCCCGCCGAGCCACCGGTCGGTGTCGGTGGCGCGCGCCGCGTAGTAGCCCGCGACCTCGGGGTGCGGCAGCACCAGGAACCGGTTGTCCTCGATCGCCGCGAACAGCGCGTCCGCCACCTGCTCCGGCTCGATCGCCGACGCGCCCATCAGCAACTGTCCCGCGGTGCCCGTGTTCTCCAGCATCGCCGTGCGCACGCCCTGCGGGCAGATCGCCTGCACGGTGATACCGCGGTGCCGGTAGGTCGCCGACAGCCATTCGGCGAACGCCAGTGCGCCGTGCTTGGTCACCGAGTACGGCGCCGAACCGAGGCTGGTCAGCAGGCCGGCGGCGGACACCGTCGCGACGAAGTGGCCGTTGCCGCGCTCGAGCCACGCCGGCAGCAGCAGGGTGGCCGCGCGAACGTGCGCCATGACGTTGACTTCCCACGTGCGCGCCCACACCTCCTCGGTGCTTTCCGCGCCGCCGAAGGGCGCGATCCCCGCGTTGGCGCAGAAGACGTCGATCTCGCCGAGCGTCCCGCGCGCGCTGTCGATCAGCTTCGCGACGCCTTCGGGGCCGGCGACGTCCCCCGCGAACGCCGTCCCGCCGACTTCGGCCGCCACCTCCGCGGCCTTGTCGCCGTCGAGGTCGGCCACGACGACCCGGGCGCCGCCGGCGGCGAAGCGGCGGGCCAGCGCCGCACCGATGCCCCCGCCGCCCCCGGTGACGACGACGCCGGTCACAGGCCACCGCCGAGGGTCACGCCGCCGTCGAGGACCACCGTCTGCCCGGTGATCCAGCCCGCGTCGTCGGACAGCAGGAACGCGACGGCGCCCGCGATGTCGGACGGCACGCCCAGCCGCTTCATCGGGTACGCCGAGGCGACCTCCTCCTCGCGGCCCTCGTACAGCGCGGTGGCGAACTTCGTCTTGACCACGGCCGGCGCGACGGCGTTGACGCGGATCTTCGGCCCCAGCTCGGCCCCGAGCTCGACGGTCAGCCGGATCAGCGCGGCCTTGCTGACGCCGTACATGCCGATGCCCGGCGAGGCACCGAGGCCGGCGACGGAGGCGACGTTGACGACGGCGCCGCCGTGCTCCCCCATCCACGCGTCGCGGGCACGCCTGGTCCAGGCCAGCGGCGCCAGCACGTTCACCGCGAGGATCTTCGCCGCGGCGGCGGGGTCGATGTCCAGCGCGGGACCGTAGGCGGGGTTGATGCCGGTGTTGTTGACCAGGTAGTCGAGCCGGCCGAACGTCTCGATCGTCTTGGCGACCGTCTCGTCCTGGTGGTCGGTGTCGTCGGACTTGCCGGCCACGAACATGGCGACGTCCGGGCCGCCGAGGGAGCTGACGGCCTCTTCCAGCGCCTCCGGCTTGCGCGCGGTCAGGCACACCTTGGCGCCGCGCTCGACGAGCGTCTTCGCGATCCCGAGGCCGATGCCCCGGCTGGCGCCGGTGACGATCGCGACGCGATCCTTGAACGAGTTCACGGCAGTGTGTCTCCTTCGGGGTGTGGTGCCCGGCACATACCAAGCAGTCGGTCAGTGGCCATTATGCGCGATGCGGCCGGGGTCTCAAGGCGGACACACGTCACACCGGCGCCGCGCCGACGCGCCGGGGTCAGCGTGGAACCAGCGCCAGCACCGCCTCGACCAGCTCCCGGCCCTCGAGCAGCACCGGATCGTTGTGGTCGGCGCCGGGGATCTCCACCAGCCGGGCCGACGCGGCGGCCGCCACCTCGCGGCTCTGGGCCGGCGGGACGATCGAGTCCCGGCCGCCCACGACCACCACCACCGGGACGCGCAGGCGCGCGGCTTCCTCCTTGACCGGGAACCGGTCGCGCAGCAGCAGGCGCACCGGCAGGTACGGGTAGATCTCCGCGCCCACCGCCGGGAGGTCGACGAACGGGGAGCGCAGCAGCAGCCCCGCCGGCGGGTGTTCGAGGGCCAGCTCCGTCACGACCGCGCAGCCGAGGCTTTCGCCGTAGAAGATGAGCAGCCCGGGCGGAATCCGCCGCTCCTCGGTCAGGAAGCGGTGGGCCGCGCGGACGTCGAGGGCCAGGGCGTCCTCGCTGGGGTCGCCCGGATTGCCGCCGTACCCCCGGTAGTCGAACACCAGCACGGCCAGCCCTGCCTGCGCGAGCTTGGCGGCCAGCGGAGCCCGCCCCGCCCGGTTGCCGCCGTTGCCGCCGGCGACCAGCACCGTCGCCGTCGGCTCCCGCCCGGGCGGCCGGACGTACCAGGCACCGAGCTCGAGCCCGTCGGCGGTGCGGAGGCGGACGTCCTCGGCGCCGGGCAGCACGCTCGCGGCGGCGGGCACCGGCGTGGTGTCCGGAAGGTAGATCAGCCGCCGCTGGAGCGCCCAGAGCGCGGCCGTCAGCAGCACCACGAGCACGACGGCCACCAGCACCACCCGCACGACCGCGGTCCTGGTCAACGTGACGTCCACCCCTCGAGTATCCCCGCGGGAAACAACGGCGCCGCGGCCACGTTGTACGTCCTGATGACTCCACCTCTGCGATTCTGCGTCCTCGGTGACTCGCTGGCGGCCGGCGTCGGCAGCACCCGCGAGGACGACACCCTCGGCCGCCGGCTCACCCGCCGGCTGCGCGAGGCAGGCCACCCCGTCCGCCTGCGCGGTTTCGGGGTGCCCGGGGCCCGCTCGGCGGACCTCGAGCGGCAGGTCGGCGTCGCCCTCGGCGAAGGCGTGGATCTGGCCCTGATCGTGATCGGCGCCAACGACCTCGCCGGGTTCGTCTCCCCCGCGGTCGGCGCGCGCCAGCTGCACGACGCCGTGGCCCGGCTGGTCGGCGCCGGCGCCCGCGTGATCGTCGTGCCGGCGCCCGACCTCGGGATCGTGTCGCGCGTGCCCGGGGCCTACCGGCAGCTCGTCTCGGCCGCGAGCGCCCACTACGCGCAGACCCAGGCCGAAGCCGCCGTCCGGGCCGGGGGTGCGGTGGCGAGTGCGGGCCCCGAGCTCGCCGCCCGCTTCGCCGCCGACCCCGGGCTGTTCTCGGCCGACCGCTTCCACCCGTCGTCCGCCGGGTACGCCGTGATCGCCGACGCGCTGGCCCCGCACCTGCTCGCCGCGGCGGCGGAGCGCGCCGCCTGAGGCGGTAACCGGGGTTTGCCCGGCTTGGCCGCGCCCTGGGGTACGGCTACCTCCGCGGCGGGATCAGCACCTTGATCGAATTGTCCACAGTGGACGAAAGCGACGTCGCCGGGACCGCATTGCACGCCGCCGAACGGGGGGCTTCCGACTGCCGGCCGAGCAGGCCCGGACCAGCCTGGCCTCGGCGCAGTGACCCGTCAGCCGCGCGCCGACAGCTCGGCCGGGTGCAGCTCGTACAGCGCGTACGCCTTCCTGATGACCGGCTGCGCCACGTTCCGCACGCGCACCCCGCCGGGGGTCACGCCCTGCTCGCACCCGAAGTGGGCGTGGCCGTGCAGGGCCAGGTCGGCCTCCACCTCGTCGATCGGCTCGCACAGCAGGTACGAACCGAGGAACGGGTGGATCTCGGGCGGCTCGCCGTGCAGGGTCCCCGGGATCGGCGAGTAGTGCGTCAACGCGACGACGACGTCGGTGTCGAGCGTCTGCAACGCGGTGCGCAGCGAATCCGCGGACGCGATCGTGTGGTCGACGAAGTCCTTCATCTCCCGCTCACCGAACCGGCTGGCGCACTTGCCGGCGAACCCGCCGCCGAAGCCCTTGACCCCCGCGACCCCGAGGGAGCCGTCCGGCAGGTCGAACCGGACCGCGTCGCCTTCCAGCACCTCGACCCCGGTTTCCCGGAGCAGGTTCGTGATCATCTCGCCGGAGTCGCTGTGGTGGTCGTGGTTGCCGAGCACCGCGGCGACCGGTACGCCGAGCCCGGCGAGCTCGTCGGCCACCACGCGGGCTTCCTCGACGGTGCCGTGCCGGGTGAGGTCCCCGGCCAGCAGCAGGACGTCGGCGGTGCCCACCAGGTGTTCCAGGGCCGGCCGGAGCAGGCCGCGGGAATCCTCGCCGAGGTGCACGTCCCCGACCGCGGCGATCCTCATCGGCCGATCTCCTCCGCGCTCGCCGGTTCGCGGACGTCGGCGACCCGGACGTCGTTGTGCACCAGCTCCCCGGTCAGGTACTCCCCGACGACGGCGTCCACCTCCGCCTTCCGCGCGGGGCAGGTGACTTCGCCGGTCAGGTGGACGTGCTCGCCCCGCACGGTCACGTGCACGCCGAGTTCGGCGGTGCGGGGATCTTCGGCCAGTGCCCGGCTGAGCCGGGCGACGAGGTACTGCGGTGGTTCGGGCACGAGTGCCTCCTTCGGGTCGATCACGGCCAGGTCGCCGAGCAGGGTCAGGAAAGCCCGGGCGTAGGGGGAGGCCGACACCTGCACGGCGACCTCGGTCCAGTCGACCTGCTCGCGCAGGTCGCGGGCGATCCGCAGCAGCGGCGCGAAGTCGCACCGGTGCGCGCTCAGCACGAGCAGCTTGTCCACGAGCAGGTCGGTGCCGGAGACGACCGGCGCGGCCGTCGACCCGACCCGCATCAGCGCGGCGCGGTCGAGCAGCTCGTCGGTCACCGGGCGGTGGTTGGGTCCGTGGATCAGGTCCACGAGGATGTCGCCGTCGTAGACCTTCGTCAGCCAGTCCTCCGGCGGGTGCACGCGGCGCAGGCCCGCGGCGGTGAGCACCTCCGCCGCGCGTTCGGCGTCGCCCGGCTTGAGGAACAGGTCGACGTCGTGGTCCGACGGCGGGCCGCCGCGGGCGTACACGGCCAGCCCACCGGCGACGGCGAACCGGATGCCCGTGCCGTCGAGCACGGTGACGACCCGGGTCAGGCTCTGCAGCAACGCCTCCGCTTCCATGGCGGAGGACTACCCGCCACCGGGCCGGCCTTAACCGCCCGTCATCGGGCGCCGTCGGGCTGCTGCCGGATCCACGCGCAGGCGCCGTCCACCGTGGGGTGCAGCGCGAGCGTGGCGTCCAGGCGGGTGATCTGCAGGGTGCGCAGCACCGGGCGCCGCCCGGCGACGACCGCGAACGGCAGGTCGGCGACCGTCGTCGCCGTCACGAGCTCGGCGACGACCTGCAGGCCGGCCGAGCCGAAGAAGGTGATTCCGTCCAGGTCCACGATGAGTCCGTCCGGCCGCCCGGCCAGCGCGGCTCGCGCCCGCGCCCGCAGTATCGGCGCGGTGCCGAGATCCAGGTCGCCGGCCGCCGCGACGACGACGGCTTCGGGAACCTCGCGGACACGCACGGTCAGTGTGGGCGTCCGGTAGTCGGTCACGGGGGCTCCTTCCGTTCTGCAGCCGACACTAGATGGGTTGCATCGTTTTGTCATCGATTTGTGCCTCAGCAACCGAGCGAACCAAGCCGCCGGGGTCCATCATGGGTGGATGGGCCAGCCCGCGACCACTCCCGCCGTGACCTGGACGGCGGGGGCGGTCGCGCGGATGCTGGACCTGCCGGCGTCCACGCTGCGCGCGTGGCACCGCCGGTACGACCTCCCGCTGTCCACTCCGCAGACGAGCAGCCACCGCCGCTACGGACGCGCGGACATCGACGCGCTGCTCCGGATGAAGCACCTGATCGAGCAGGGGCTCAGCACGGAGACCGCGGCCGCGCGGGCGTTCCGCCCCGGCAGCCGGACCGAGGTGGGCACCCTGCTGGCCGCCGTCCGGCGGTTGAAGATCGACACCGCGGCCGCGCTCCTCGACACGCACCTGGCCGACCGCGGCGTGCCGGCCACCTGGGACGAGCTCTGCCGTCCGGCGCTCGACGACCTCTGCGGGCCGGACGCCGACCGCTGCATCGATTTGGTGCACGGGCTGGCCTGGGCCATCGCCGCCGCCCTGCACCGCATTCCCACCCCCACCGGGGCCGGGCCGCCGATCCTGCTGGCCTGTGTGGACGGTGAGCGGCACACGCTGCCACTGGAAGCACTGCGCGCGGCGCTGGCCGAGAGCGGCCGCGCGGCCCTGTTCCTGGGCGCTTCGGTGCCCGAAACCGCGCTCCGGCACGCCGTCGAGCGGGCCCGGCCCGCCGCGCTCGTGCTGTGGAGCAGCCTCCCGGCGGAGGCTCCGGCCGGGATCCCGGTGCCCCGGCTCGTCCTGGCCGGTCCCGGCTGGCCCCCGGAAACCGGGCGTCCGGACACCCTCCGCGACGCGGTGTCCCTGCTGACCACTGTTCCCTGCTGACCACCACGGAGTGAACCGTCCCGTGCCGGACGGGCCGCCCGTCCGGTTTATCCCCGGACCACCCGGGTAGCCAGCCGCCCTACAGGCCGATGGTCGCCATCGGCACCACCAAGGCGCGGAAGTGCCTCTCCCGCAGGAGGTCGAGATGACTCAGGGACCCGGCGGTCAGTCACCGCCGCAGCAGAACAGCGGATCGCCGTCGATGCCGGAGACCGCGAAGGGCGAAGCCCGCGAGGTCGCTTCGACCGCCGCCGACCGGGGTGGCCAGGTCGCGCAAACCGCTGCGGACCAAGCGAAGCACGTCGCCGAGCACGCCCAGCGCGAAGCGCGCGACCTGGTCCGCGAAGGCCGGGAACAGCTGCAGTCGCAGGCGAAGGACGGCCAGCGCAAGGCGGCCGAGAGCCTCCACCAGCTGGCCGGTCAGCTCGAGCGGATGGCGGAGCAGACCGACTCCCCCGGCATCGCCGTCGACGTCGCGCGCCAGGTGTCGGACCGGACGCGGTCGGTCGCCGACTGGCTCGAGCACCGGGAACCGGGCGACCTCCTCGACGAGGTCCGGCGCTTCGCCCGCCGCCGTCCCGGCACGTTCCTGGTCGGCGCGGCCGTGGCCGGCGCCCTCGTCGGACGGCTCACCCGCGGTGTCGTCGCCCAGCAGAAGGAAGAAAGCTCCCCGAACGGCCAGGCGGGCGCCCCGCGGCCGCACGCCGGCCCCGCCGCGACCCCGCCGGTGCCGCAACCGGGTGCCGCCGGGTACCCGACGGCACCCGGCGGCTACAACGCGCCTCAGCCGGGGGAAGGCCTCCCGCAGCCGAGCCGTCCGGCCGCCGCCCCCGGCGGGTACACCGCCCCCCAGCCGCCGGACGCCCTGCCGCAGCCCAGCCCCCGGTTCTCCGCGCCGGGGCAGGTGCCGTGATGACCCAGGCACCCGGCCCCGGTCCCCGCACCGGCGAACCCGTCGACGTCGCCGACTCCTCGGTCGGCGAACTGATGTCCAACGTCATGAAGGACCTCTCCACCCTGGTGCGGCAGGAGGTGGAGCTGGCGAAGGCCGAAGTGAAGGCCGAGGCGGGCAAGGCCGCGAAGGGCGCGGGCATGCTCGGCGGGGCCGGGTTCGCCGGCTACATGGTCCTGCTGTTCCTCTCCATCGCCCTGTGGCAGGGCTTGGCGAACGTCATGGACGCGGGCTGGGCGGCCCTGATCGTCGCGGTGGTGTGGGCGATCGCCGGCGCCGTGCTCTACGCGACCGGGCGGCGCGAAGTCGGCCGGATCAACCCGAAACCCGAACGCACCGTCGAGACCCTGCAGCAGGTCCCCGACGCACTGAAAGGCGAACGACCATGACCGAACCGGAGCGGATCCGCCGCGAAATCGAAGGCACGCAACGCAATCTCAGCACGGACGTGAACGCCCTCACCGAGAAGGTGACCCCGGGCCGGATCGTCGAACGCCGCATCGGCCGGGTGCGCACGGTGTTCGGCAACGCGCGGGATCGCGTGATGGGCACGGCGGCCGGCCACAGGTCGACCGCGGGCGACAAGGTGGGCTCGGTCGCCTCGACCGCCGGGGATCGGGCGAGTTCGGTCGCCTCGACCGCCGGGGACAAGGTGAGCTCCGCCGCCGACGCCGTCGGCGAGGCACCGGCGTCGATCCGCCGTGGTACGCAAGGCAACCCGCTGGCCGCCGGCCTGATCGCCTTCGGCGCCGGGTGGCTCGTCTCGTCCTTGCTGCCCGCGAGCGAGCCGGAGCGCCGGCTCGCCGGCCAGGCGACCGACCTCGCCCGCGAGCACGTGGCGCCGGTCGCCCAGCACGCGGCCGAAGAGCTCAAGGAGAACCTGCGCGAACCCGTGCAGCAGGCGGCCGGCTCGGTGAAGTCCGAAGCCGCCGACGCGGCGTCGACCGTCAAAGGCGAAGCGCAGTCGGCGACCGGCGACGTCACCGATCGCGCCCAGGAGGCGAGGGAAAACGTGCGCTCCCAAAGCTGAGCGCGCAGTCCGGGGCGCGGCCCGCCCGGCCGCGCCCCGGAACCCCGAAAGCCCGGGAAAGGACCCCGATGCCTCCGTTCGACCCGCCCGGCGGCGACTCCCTGATGTTCGTCGGAACCGCGACCACGGTGCTCCGGCTGGGTCCGTTCACCCTGCTCACCGACCCGAACTTCCTGCACCGCGGCCAATGGTCCTACTTCGGGCAGGGGCTGTTCTCCCGGCGGCGCACCGAACCCGCGCTGCAGCCGGCGGACCTGCCGCCGCTGACCGCGATCATCCTTTCCCACCTGCACGGCGACCACTTCGACCGGATCGCCTCGCGGGAACTGCCCCGCGACGCCCCGATCCTCACCACCGAGCACGCGGCGACCCGCCTGCTGCGGCGGGGGTTCCACGCGCCGCTCCCGCTGCCGACGTGGACCACGGAAACCTTCTCGGACGCGGACGCGCGGCTGACGGTGACGTCCGTGCCCGCGCGGCACGCTCCGGGCCCGGCCCGGCGGTTGCTCCCGCCGGTCATGGGCAGCGTGCTGGAGTACCGGGCGACGCCGGAGGCCGAACCGCTGCGGATCTACCTCAGCGGGGACACCGTGCTGCACGACGAACTGCGGACCATCCGGGACCGCTTCCCCGACCTCGACCTCGCGGTCGTGCACCTGGGCGGCACGCGCGCGTTCGGCGTCCTCGTCACGCTCGACCACCGCGGCGGAGTGGACCTGCTGAACCTGCTGGAGCCCCGGCGCGCGGTCCCGGTGCACTTCGACGACTACGGCCTGTTCCACTCGCCGGTGTCGAACTTCCTGGAGGAGGTCCGGCGGCGCCGGCCGCCGACGCGCGTGCACCTGCTGCAGCGGGGCGAATTCCTTTCGTTGTGACGCCGGTTCACCGCCTCCGCCCGGTCCCGGTGCCGTCCGTGGGCACCGGGACCTGCGGAGGAACCAGCGTGTCGAAACCGTTGTCCGTGTTCGCGAACTCCGACGGCTCCCGGTACGCCGGGCGTCGCTGCCGCGGGGTGCGCCTGGAGGCGCGGTGGCCAGGACCGAGATCCCACCGGCCGCTGTCGGGGCAGGCAGCGCACGCCGGCGCCGTGGGAAATCCGGGGGCCGTCACGGCATCACTCCCCTTTCCCCTGCGTCCGTTCGCTTTCCGGCCCGGCCCGCGGAGGGGACCGCTCCCGGCGGGGACACTTCGCGGCGAGCAGCCGGGCACCCGGGCGACGCCGCGGCAGGCCGGCGACCGCGGCGGGGCGCGGCCCCCCTGGCCGGCGGCGGGCGGCGGGAACCGGTGGTGGGGGCGGGTCGAAGTTCGCGGCCACGATCGCGTCGAACTCCGCCCGGACCCACTCGGGGTCGGCCAGCACCAGCTCGGTGAACCCGCCGGCCGCGGCCGAACGGGCGATCTTGTCCGGCATCGTCGTTCGCTCCCCGGATCGTCTCGCGATGTCACCAGGTCATGTCCTGCGCTGCACTATTTCTATAGCACCCGGCGATGATCGCTTCAAGTCCTCAAAGGACCTAAAGCCCGCGCGCCAGCACGGCTCGGGCCGGAACGCGGCTGCCCAAGGCCAGCAGAACGGGGATCGCTGCGGCGGCGCCGAGCACGGCCCGACGCCTGATCGGCCACTTTTCGCCGGGTTCCGGCACAGGAGGAGTCATGATCACCACCACGGTTCGCATCCGGTCGGGGAATGCGTCGGCAACGTTCGTGCCTGCCGACTTCAGGCGCGTCGCGGCCCCTTCGCCGATCGACGCCGATGGATCACCCGATCGGCCGTGACGGCATTGTCGCCGGGGACGGGATTCCCGCCGCTTCCCAGTCCTCCCGTGACAATTTTTCCGGATGCACCCGTGCGGAGCAGCCGCGGCGGCACGCGCTCACCGGGCGTCTCGCGGCACAGGACCGATCGGGCGGCCCGGCATCCGGGGTCGTCCGCTGTTCAGGAACCGTTCAGTCCGCCGCGGTGCCGGAAATCGCGGCACCGCAAGGGTTTCCGGTGATCGGCTGGTGGCCGGGCCGGGGGCCGCCGCGTATGGTCGCCACCTTGGGAGCGCTCCCCATCCGGCCCCGACGAAGGAGGACAGCGTGGTTCCCCGACGGATTCGCCCCCGCAAGACCCTGCTTTCCCTGCTGGTGACGGCGGTGACCGCCGTGCTGCTGGGCGGCGTGCTCACCGGCGTCGCCGACGCGCACGGTTCGGCCACCGATCCGCCGTCGCGCAACTACGGGTGCTGGAACCGCTGGGGCAGCGACTTCCAGAACCCGGCGATGGCGACCAAGGACCCGATGTGCTGGCAGGCCTGGCAGGCCGACCCGAACGCGATGTGGAACTGGAACGGCCTCTACCGTGAAGGGGTCAAGGGCAACCACCAGGGCGCGATCCCCGACGGAACGCTGTGCAGCGGCGGCCGCACGCAGGCGCCCCGGTACAACGCCCTCGACACGGTCGGCGCGTGGCAGACGGCGAACAAGGACAACCGGTTCACGCTCACCATCACCGACCAGGCCCACCACGGCGCCGACTACCTGCTGGTGTACATCACCAAGCAGGGCTTCGACCCCGCGACGCAGCCACTGGGCTGGGGCAACCTCGAGCTGGTCGCCCAGACGGGCCGCTATGCCCCCGCCGGGCAGTACCAGGTCGCGGTGAACGCCGGCGCCCGCACGGGGCGGCACGTCGTCTACACCATCTGGCAGGCGAGCCACCTCGACCAGTCGTACTACTTCTGCAGTGACGTGAACTTCTCCGGACGCTGACCGCCCCACTCCGGGGCCGCGGCGGCGCTCGTCGCGGCCCCGCTTGCGACGTCAGTTACGTTACCTAATCTGATCGTAATGAAAAACGTGCCTTCGAGGGCATGGAACCGAAGACGCGTGACCACGGCTCCCGCGGCGCGTACCGCCCGGAGGTACCCGGATCCGGGCATGCCGGTGCCCGCACCCGTGATCACCTCGGGTGCGGGCACCGGGACCCTGGCTAGTGGGTCTTGTCCTGACCGCGGCCCGCGGGCGGGCGGCCGTTCGCGCCGTCGGCGGCCTTGCCCGCCTGCTGCGCGACCTTCTCACCGGACTGCGCCGGCTTGGGTGCTGCCGCCGGGGTAGCCGGCTTGACGGCCGGGGTCGGCGGCGTGGCCGGCTTGGCGGCCGAAGCCGGCTGCGTGGCCGGGGTCGGCGGCGTGGCCGGCTTTTCCGCGGGCAGCGTGCCGGTGGTCCCGGCAGGCTGCGTCGCGGGCTTGTCGCCCGGCTGCCCCGAAACGTTCTTTTCCGCCTCCGCCAGCGGGTTGGGACGCCGGATCTGCACGACCGCCACGATCGCGGCGGCCACCGCACCGAACGCCACCAGCCACGGCCAGCGAGCACGCTTGGTGCGTTCACCGCGGGCCACGTTCTTGGCCTCCTGGAGCGCCACGGCCAAGTCCCGCTTCGCCGTGGAGACGGTCTTCCGCCGCCGGCGCCCGGACTCCCCCGCCGAGCCGACCACGGTCGCGACGGCCTGCGCCGCCTTGCGGCCCGGATCGCGCAGCTTCACCGCCCGGGCCAGCACCTCGTCGCGGGCGGCACCGGAGTTCGCCAGCACGTCCCGGCGCGAGGACCGCGTGCTCTTGTCGAGGTCCTTGGTCGCCGCCCGGCCGACCTTCGCGAGTTCGTCCTTGCCTTCGGCCAGCTTCCGATCGGTGATTTCGACCGCCCGCGCGGCGGCCACCGCCCCCACCCGCGCGGCCTCCGCGGCGAGGTCCCGTACGCCGGCCGCCGCCGTCTTCACCGATCGCCCGACCGGGGCGTCGCCCTGGCTCATGTGATCACCTCTCACTCGTCGCAGCAGGCATCGCCTGCTCACCTCACACCTGGGGGCTACCCACTGGGAGGCCGTCCGGAACGTCGGCCCCCCATCGGCGTCACGAACCACCGCTCTTGCGCCGCCGGTAATCGGCGGATTTGGCCTTGGTGCCGCAGGCGGTCATGTCACACCAGCGGCGGCGGCCGGCGTGGGAGGCGTCGAGGAAGAGGCGGCTGCAGTCCGGGTGGGCGCACTCCCGGATCCGGCCGGCGTGCGGACCGGCGAGCAGGTCGATGGCGTCCCGGGCGAGGGTGGCGAGCGCCTGGCCGAGATCGCCGCGGTATTCGACCGCCGCGCCCGTCCAGTACGGCACCAGCGGCGGCCCGGCGGCGAAGGCGTTGAGCTCCTCCCGATCGGTCTCGCGGCTCGGGTGGCGGCACAGCCGGTCGATCGTTTCGCGGAGGGCGACGGTCCGGCGCAGCCCGGCGTCGTCGACGGCGATCCCCGTGCCGTAGCCGGCCTCGGCGAGCCAGCGCGTGACGTCGGCGGGGGTCGTCAGCAGCTCACGCGGGTGCTCGCGGTGGCGGACCTGCAGCGTCGTCGTCAGGTCCAGGCAGGGGCGGCCGCCGAGGAAGGTGAACACGTCACCATATTGACCGGTGACGGGGACGCTGCCAAGCTGGCGTCACCGGACAGTGGGGTGACGAGGGGGTGCGATGCCCGGCTTGGCGCGGTACCTGGCCGCCGCGGTGCTGGTCCGCGGCGCCGACAGCGGCGCGACGGTCGGGCTCCTGCTGCTCGCGGCCGACCGGCACGAGTCCGCGGCCACCGGCGGGCTGCTCGTCGCCGCGCTCAACGCGCCGCACCTGGTGGGCCCGTGGCTGGCCGCCCGGCTCGACCGCGCCCGGGACCGGCGCCGGCTCCTGGCCACGGCGTACCTGGGGTACGGCTTCGCGCTGGCCGCGGGCGCGCTCGCGCTGGGACGGCTGCCCGGGGTGGCGGCGATCGCCGCGGTGGCGGTCGCCGGGTGCTGCGGACCGCTGCTGACCGGCGGGCTGAGCAGCGTGCTCGGTGACCTCGGCTCCGGCCGCCGCCTCCGGGGCTGGGACGCCCTGACCTACGGCATCGGCGGCACCGCGGGCCCCGCGGCGGCCGCCGCGCTCACCGCACTGGCCGGCCCGCTCGACGCCGTCCTCGGGCTGGCGGGCGCGGCCGTGACCGCGGGGGCGCTGGTCGTGACGCTGCCCCTCGCCGGCGGGACGGCGCCGGGGGAAGCCGTGAGCCTGCGTGCCGGGCCGGCGGTGCTGGTGCGCCGGCCACCACTGCGCCGGGTGACCGTGCTGACGCTGCTCGGGGCGCTCGAACTGGGGGCGCTGCCGGTGGTGGCGGTGCGGTTCGGCACGGAGCTGCACGGCACGGCCGCGGCGGGCGCCACGCTGATCGTCGCCTACGGCGCGGGCAGTCTCCTGGGCTCGGCGCTGGTCACGGCGTGGCCGCTGCGCGGCGAACCCGAAGTGCTGGCGGTGCGGCTGTTCGCCGCGATGGCGGTGGCCACGGCGGTGTGCGCGTTCGCGCCGGGTTACGCCGTGGCGCTCGCCGGGTTCGGGGTGCTCGGGTTGCTGAACGCGACTTCGTTCACCGCGACGCTGACGGCCCGCGGCAGCTACGCCCCGGCCGGCGCCCAGGCGCAGGTGTTCGTCACCAGCGCCGCGCTCAAGGTCGCGATGGCGGCGGTGGGCGCGGCCCTCGCGGGCGCGGCGAGCAGCCTGGGCGGCCAGGTCCTCCTGCTCGGCGCGGCGGCGGCGACCGGCTCGGCGGTGGTGGCGGCGATGGTGGACCGGAAGCTGTCGGCCGCCGCGCACCCGCGAGAGCCCGCGGGTGCGCGGCGGCCGCTCAGGCCGGTTCCACGTCCAGGGGAAGGTGCCGGACGCTGACGATCACCGCCGGGTTCTGGAACACCACCTCGTCATCGGTGGCCACGGCCAGGTCGCGGTACCGCTCGAAGAGGACCTCGAACGCGATCCGGCCCTCCATCCTCGCCAGCGGCGCGCCGAAGCAGAAGTGGATGCCGTGCCCGAACGTCAGGTGCGGGTTGGGGTTGCGCGCCGCGTCGAACACGTCCGGCCGGTCGAAGAGCGCCGGGTCGCGGTTGGCCGCGGCCAGGTCGGCCATCAGGATCGCGTTCTCCGGGATCGTGTGGCCGCCGAGCTCGACCTCCTTCGTCGTGCGGCGGCCCAGCTCCGGGAACGGCGGCAGCAGCCGGAGCACTTCCTCCAGCGCCGGCGGCAGGGCGGCCGGCGAGGACCGCAGCGCGGCCGCGGCGAGGGGGTTCCGGTCGAAGGTCACCACGGCGTTGCCCAGCAGCGCGGTCGTCGTGATGTGGCCCGCGATCAGCAGCAGCGCGACGAACCCGACGATCTCCTGGTCCTCGAGCCGTTCGCCGTCGAACTCGGCCTCGACCAGCCTGCTCGTCAGCCCGGGGCCGGGGTGGGCGCGGTGGTGGCGGATGTGGTCGAGGATGTAGGCGTTCATCTCGCGGATCGTCGGGGCGATGGCGTCCAGCGCGCGCTGGATGTCGGCCATGTCGGCCGACTCGCCCAGCTGGTCGCCGCCGAACAGCACCTGGGCCCAGCGGGTGAACAGCGGGCGGTCCGCCACCGGGACGCCGAGCAGCTCGGCGATCACGATGATGGGCAGCGGGTAGGCGAGCGCGTCGACGAGGTCGAAGCGGGACGACCCGGCGACCTCGTCGAGCAGCTCGCCCGCGATGGTCCGGATCCGGGGTTCGAGCCCGGCCACCACGCGCGGGGTGAACGCCTGGCTGACCAGGGTGCGCAGCTTGCGGTGGTCCGGCGGGTCCATCCCGACGAAGTTGCCCTTCCGGAAGGTTTCGAAGTCCTCCTGGACCGGGGTGAGCCCGCTGAAGTCCGACGAGAACGTGGCCGGGTCGGACAGCACCCGCGCGACGGACGGGTGGTCGAGCACCCGCCACAGCCCCCGTTCTTCGTCGTGGTGCACCGCGCCGCGCTCGCGCAGCTCGGCCGACCGCGCCAGCAGGTCTTCGAAGGCGAAAGCGAGATCGGGCTCCTGCGTGGTCATGACGTTTTCTCCTCGGTCGTCGGCTGGGGTTCGGGTTCGGGTTCGGCGGGGGTGAGCGAGTCGGCGCGGGGGAACCGGCGCAGGGTGGGGCTGATGGTGACGACGAGGGTCACCAGCGCGATCCCGGCGGCGCACAGCAGGACGGCGTCCGTGCCGGGGAACGCCTGCACCACCAGGCCGCCGAAGGCCGGGCCGGTCGCCGCGGACACCCCGCCGATCACGCCCATCACGCTGGTCAGCCGACCCCGCAGCCGGTCGGGCGTGAGCAGCAGCTGGTAGGTCCCGATCGTCGTGTTGGCGGTCGGCGGGAGCAGGGCCATGGCGACGAACAGCGCCCCCAGCAGGTAGCCGTCGTGGATGACGGCCGCCAGCGGGGTCAGCAGGGTCAGCACCCAGAACACGCTCATGATCGACACGTAGGGGCTGAGCCGCCGCTGCAGGTAGGGCGCGATGAGCGAGCCGGTGACCCCGCCGACGCCGAGCATCGCGGCCATCACGCCGATCTCGCCGGAGGTGACGCCCCGTTCCTTGGCCAGCACGATGATGACGATGTAGTAGGCACTGAAGAAGAAGTTCAGGCTCACCGCGCACGCCACCGTGACGCGCACGTGCCGCTCGCTCCACACCCAGCGCAGCCCCTCGGCCATCTCCTTGCCGAGGTGCCCGCCGACGGGCGGCGCAGCCTCGGGGCGCGGCGCCCGGACGAAGGTCAGCGCGATCAGCGAGACCAGGTGGACGAGCACGTCGAACGCGAACGGGACGGCCCGGCCGAGGCCGTAGAGGAACCCGCCGACCGCGGTGCCCGACAGCTGGCCGAGCGCGCCGCGCGCGGAGTTCATCGCCACCGCCGTCGGGAGCTGGCCCGCGGGGACGACCCCGGCCAGCATCGCGCCTTCGGCCGGCCCGAACAGCGACCGGCAGCACCCCAGCACCGCCGCGACCGCGATGAGGTGGGGGACGCGCACGACCTCCCACCAGATCGCCGCCACCAGGCTCGCCACCGCGAGCGCGTACACCGCCTCGCAGCCGAGCAGGATCTTCTTGCGGTCCCAGCGGTCCGCCAGCGCCCCCGCGGGCAGCCCCGCGACCAGCTGGGCCATCGCGTCGACGCCGAGCACCAGCCCGGACAACGCCGGCGAGCCGGTCACCGTCAGCACCAGCAGCGGCAACGCGATCATCGACGCGCTGAACCCGGCTTCCGACAGCGCCTGGCTGCCCCACAGCAGCCGGTAGTTCCGGTTCCGGGAAAGCCGGGTGGTCACCGCCGCTCCCTCCGGTCGGCCGGCGCCTGGCAGTCGGCGGCGATCCGCCGCAGGGCGGTGGCGAAGTCGCCGGCCACCGCTTCGACGGTCCGCCGCTCGTGGCGGCCGGGCTGGTGGATCAGGGAGAACACCAGCTCGCCGTCCTGGACCGCACCGACCAGGTCGAGCAGGTGCGGGTGGTGCTCGGCCGGGTCGTGGTCGCGGCCGAGCGAACCGCGGACCGCGGCGTAGAGGCCGTCGGACGCCGCCGCCCCGGCGGCGCCGGAACCGTCCCACTGGCCGAGGTAGTTGAACGAGATCTGCGGCTGCGGCCCGGTCCCGGCGAGCCGCTGCCGCACGTCCGGGTGGCCGAGGTGGCGGAGGGCGCCGTAGCCGAACCCGTTGCCCGGCACGGACCGCAGCTGCTTGCGGACGGACTTGACCAGCGTCCGCCAGTCCGGGCTGTCCGCGGCGTCGGTCACCGAGAGCGCCACCGGGTACAGGGTGGTGAACCAGCCGACGGTCCGGTTGAGGTCGACGCCGTCGAGCACGTCCTCCCGGCCGTGGCCTTCCAGGGCGATCGACACGTCCGGGCGCCCGGTCCAGCGGGCCAGTGCCCACGCGAGGGCGGCGAGCAGGACGTCGTTGACGCGGGTGCGGTAGGCCGACGGCGCCGAGCGCAGCAAGGCGGTGGTGTCGTCGGGGCCGAGCACCACGGTGACCTCCGCCGTGCCGGTGTCGCCGACACCACCGCCTTCGTGGTCCACGGGCAGCTCGCCCGAGGCGGGTAGGCCGGTCCAGTAGTCCACTTCGTCGGCGAACCCGCCGGCCTGGACGTGGTCGCGCAGGCGGTGCGCCCAGTCCCGGAACGACGTCGTCCGCGGGCCGAGGTCGGCCGGGACGCCCCGGGCGGCCTGCCGGTAGGCGGTGTCGAGGTCGTCGAGCAGGATCCGCCAGGAGACGGCGTCGACCACGACGTGGTGCGCGGCCAGGAACAGCCTCGGCCGCCACGCCGGATCGGCGGTGACCAGGACGGCGGCGAGCAACGGGCCCTGCGCGAGGTCGAACCCGGCGTGGACGGCGTCGGCGATCCGCGTCAGCGCGGCCTCCCGGTCGGCCTCGGGCACGGCGGTCAGGTCCTCGCGGCGCAGCCCGGGCACCGGCTCCACGTCGGCGTTGTGCTGGCGCCAGCCCTCTTCGGTGCGGGTGAACCGCATGCGGAGGGCGTCGTGGTGGGTCCACACCGCGCCGAGGGCCCGCTCGAGCGCGCCGGCGTCGAAGCCGTCGGCCAGCTCGAGGAGCATCGACTGGTTGAAGTGGTGCGGGTTGACGGTGTGGGTGGCGAAGAACCAGTCCTGGATCGGGGTCAACGGCACGTCGCCGACGACCGGCCCGTCCGCCGCCGCTTCCTCGGTCACCGCGCCGGCTTCGGGGGCCAGTGCGGCGACGGTCTGGTGCAGGAAGATGTCCTTTGTGGACAACCGCAGCCCGGCGTGGCGGGCCCGGGACACGACCTGCATGCTGAGGATGGAATCCCCGCCCAGTTCGAAGAAGTTGTCCTGCGTGCCGACCCGCTCCAGGCCGAGGACCTGGGCCCAGATCTCGCAGAGCGCCCGCTCGGCCGGGGTCACCGGCTCGACGTGCCGGGCGGCGGGCTCGGCCGTGGCGGCGACCGCGGGCAGGGCGCGGCGGTCGACCTTGCCGCTCGGCCCGAGCGGCAGCGCGGGCAGTTCCAGCAGGGCCGAAGGCACGAGGTGGCCGGGCAGCGACCGGCCCAGGAACTCCCGCAGCCCCGCGGCGTCGACCGGGTCCGCCCCCGGCTCGGCGACGTAGCAGGCGACCAGGCGCTTGTGCCCGGAGGCGTCCTGCTGGACCGCGGCGACGGCGGCGGCGACCCCGGGGTGCCGGGTCAGCGCCGCCTCCACCTCCCCGAGTTCGATCCGGAAGCCGCGGACCTTGACCTGGTCGTCGGCCCGGCCGCCGAACTCCAGCTGCCCGGCGGCGGTCCAGCGGACGACGTCGCCGGTGCGGTACATCCGCTCCCCCGGCGCGCCGAACGGGTTGGCGGTGAACCGGTCGGCGGTCAGGCCCGGCCGGTCGAGGTAGCCGCGGGCCAGGCTCGGCCCCGCGACGTACAGCTCGCCCGCCACCCCGATCGGCACCGGCTCGAGCGCGGCGTCGAGGACGTGGACGCGGGTGTTCGGGATCGGCCGGCCGATGGGCGGCGGCGTGCCCGGGACCAGGGGCTCGCTCCAGGTCGCCACGATCGTCGACTCGGTGGGGCCGTAGGCGTTGATCATCCGGCGTCCCGGCGCCCAGCGGTCCACCAGCTCCGCCGGGCAGGCGTCCCCGCCGACGACGAGCGTGCGCAGGTCCGGCAGCTCGGCCGCCGGGACGGTGGCCAGCGCGGCGGGCGGGATCAGGGTGTGGGTGATCCGGTGGGCGGCGAGGAACTCGGCGAGGGGCTCCCCCAGCAGCGGCTCGGGCGGAACCACGACGAGCGCGGCCCCGGCGGGCAGCGCCAGGCACAGCTCCAGGATCGAGGCGTCGAAGCTCGGTGAGGAGTAGGCCAGGACGCGATCGTTTTCGGTGACGCGCAGGTGCTCGGCTTCGGCGGCGGCGAACCCGGCCAGGCCGGCGTGGGTGACGACCACGCCCTTGGGACGGCCGGTGGAGCCGGAGGTGTAGATCACGTACGCCGGGTGTTCGGGCCGGACCGCGACGGGCGGGAACGGCTCGGCGGTGCCGGTGCCGAACAGCGCAGGATCATCGAGCGTCAGCACCGGTACGCCGTCGGGCACCGGCGGGGCCAGGCCGTCCAGGGTCAGGACCAGGGACGGGCGGGCGTCGGCGAGCATGAACGTGATGCGCTCGATCGGGTAAGTCGGGTCGACCGGCACGAACGCCCCACCGGCCTTCCACACCGCCAGCTGCGCCACCACGATCTCCACCGATCGCGGCAGCGCCAGTGCCACGATCCGCTCCGGGCCGATGCCGTGCCCCGCCAGTACCCGGGCCAGCCGGGCGGCGCGGGCGTCCAGTTCGGCGTAGGTGAGGGATTCGCCCGCAACCACCGCGACCGCGTCCGGCGTCCGCCGCGCGCGGGCGGTGATCAGCTCGGGCAGCGTGGCCGGCGCCACCTCGCGGGCGGTGTCGTTCCAGGCGCCCAGGACCAGGTCGCGTTCGGCCGCGCCGATCAGCGGGAGCCGGGACAGGGGGCGGTCCGGGTTGGCCGCGACGCCCGTGAGCAGGACGCCCAGATGCGCGGCCAGCCGGTCGATCGTGCCGGCGTCGAACAGGTCGGTGTTGTAGGTCAGGGCGCCCCGCAGCACTTCCCCGTCCGGCTGGAACTCGAGGGTCAGGTCGAAGTTCGCCGCGGTTGCCGGCTGCGGGAGTTCCTCGGTTTCGAGGCCGGGCAGCCGGGTCGCTTCCCGAGGACTGTTCTGCAGCACCACCATCACCTGGAACAGCGGGGTGCGGCTGGGGTCCCGGCCCGGCTGCACGGCGTCGACGACCCGGTCGAACGGCAGGTCCTGGTGGTCGAACGCCTCCCGGACGCCCGCGGCGACCACGTCGAGGAACGTCGTGAAAGGCAGGTCCGGGCGGACCCGGGAGCGCAGCACCAGGGTGTTGACGAAGAACCCGACGAGACCCTCGAGCTCGGGCCGTTCCCGGCCGGAGGTGACCGTGCCGACCGCCACGTCGTCCTGGCCGGCCCAGCGGCCGAGCACCACCTGGCACGCGGCGACGAGGGTGGTGAACAGGGTCGTCTCCCGCTGCCGGCTCACCTGTTCGAGCCGGGCGGTCACCGCCGCCGGGACGACGATCTCCCGCGTCGCGCCGCGCGTCGTGCGCACCGGCGGGCGGGGCCGGTCGGTCGGCAGCTCCAGCGGGGTGAGGTCGCGCAGGCGCTCGGTCCAGTAGCCGGCCTGCCCGGCCAGGACCCGCTCGGCGAGCCGGCCGCGTTGCCAGGCCGCGAAGTCCGCGTACTGCACCGGCAGCGGCGGCAGGTCCGCCGGTTCGCCGCGCAGCGCCGCCGCGTAGAACGCGCCGACCTCCTCGGCGATCAGCCCGTTCGACCAGCCGTCGGTGACGATGTGGTGCACCGCCACGGTGAGCACGTGCTCCCGCGGCGCGAGCCGGATCAGCTTCACCCGCAGCAGCGGGCCTTCGCTCAGGTCGAAGGGCTGTTCGCCGTCGGCGCGCAGGATGTCCGCGAGCTCCTCCTCACAGGCGTCGACGACCGGCAGCGGCACCGGCGACGGCGGGTGCACGACCTGGACGCCGTGGCCGTCGGCCGAGCCGAAGGTGGTGCGCAGCGGCTCATGCCGGGCGACCAGGGCGGTGAACGCCCCGGCGAGCGCGTCGACGTCCAGTTCGCCGCGCAGGCGCACGGCGGAGCTGGTGACGTACTCGGTGCCGCCGGGCTCGAACTCGTCGAGGAACCACAGCCGCTGCTGGGCGAAGGACTGCGGCAGCTCGTGGTCGCGGGGCACCGCCGGGATCGGGTCCTGGGCCGTCGCCCCGACGGTTTCGATCGCGGCGGCGAGCCGGGACACCGTCGGGTGGGCGAACACCGCCCGCGGCGAGAGCGACACGCCGCATTCGGCGAGCAGCCGGGAAACCAGCCGGATGCTGAGGATCGAGTCGCCGCCGAGCTCGAAGAAGTTGTCCTTCGCCCCGACCCGCTCGACCCCGAGCAGCCGCTGCCAGATGGCGGCGACGGCGCGCTGGGTCGCGGTGGCCGGCTCGGCGTAGGGCCGTCGCGACGACACCGGGCCGTCCGGCGCGGGCAGGGCGCGGCGATCGACCTTTCCGTTGCGGTTCAACGGAAGCGCAGCCAGGACCAGCACGACCGCGGGCACCATGTACTCGGGCAGGGCCGCGGCGGCGTGCGCGCGCAGCTCGCCGGGGTCCGCGGTGCGCCCCGGTGCGGCGACGACGTGGGCGAGCAAGGTCTTCACCGTGCCGCCGGAGTCCGTGTGCACGGTCGCGACCGACTGGGCGACCGCCGGGTGGGCGGCCAGCACGGCCTCGACCTCGGCGAGCTCGATGCGGAACCCGCGCAGCTTGACCTGGTCGTCGGACCGGCCGAGGAACACGAGTTCGCCGCCGGGGCCGCGCCGGACGACGTCGCCGGTGCGGTACATCCGCTCCCCCGGCGCGCCGAACGGATCGGCGACGAACCGCTCGGCGGTCAGGCCGGGGCGGCCGAGGTAGCCGCGCGCCAGACCCGCGCCGGCCAGGCACAGTTCGCCGGGTGCCCCGGCGGGCAGCGGGCGCAGCTCCGCGTCCAGCACGTACGCGCGCATGCCGTCGAGCGGGCGGCCGATCGGGACCGGCTCGGGCACGCCCGCCTCGCCGGTCATCCGGAACGACGTCGCGAACGTGGTGGTTTCGGTCGGGCCGTAGCCGTCGACCACGACGAGGCCGGGGCACGCGGCCTGGACGGCCCGCACCACGGCGGGCGGGACGACGTCGCCGCCGGTCCACACCTCGCGCAGGCCGCGCAGGCCGTCCGGGGCGTCCTGGGCGAGCAGCCGGAAGAGCCCGGCGGCGAGCCACGCCGCCGTCACCGCGTGCTCGGACACCGCGCGCCGCAACGATTCCACGGTCAGGTCGGGCCCGTCGGGCAGGACCGTCGCGCCGCCGGTGAGCAGCGGGACCCACAGCTCGTAGGTGGACGCGTCGAAGGCCAGCGGCGAGTGGGCGAGCACCCGGGTGTGCGCGCCGCCGGCGAACCGGTTGTCCTGGGCCAGCGCGGTGATGTCGCGGTGGCGCACGGCGACGCCCTTGGGGACGCCGGTGGAGCCGGAGGTGTACATGACGTAGGCGAGGTTTTCGGGCACCACCAAGGATTCCGGTGCGATCCGCGACCGCTGCTCGCCCACGGTCAGCACCGGTCCACTATGGACGGCTTCGGCGGTCGGCACCCAGGTGTCGCCGGAAACCACGACCGAGACCCCGGCCTCGGCGAGCACGGCCCGCAGCCGCTCGTGCGGCGCCCGGGTGTCCAGCGGCACGTAGGCCGCGCCCGCCTTGAGCACGGCGAGTTCGGCGACGACGTGCTCGACCGAGGGCTCCAGCAGCAGCCCGATCCGATCTTCGACGGCCACACCCAGGTCGGCCAGCTGCCCGGCCAGGTGGTTCGCACGCTCGTCGAGTTCGGCGTAGGTGAGCGTCCGGGGCCCGGCGAGCACGGCGGGCTCCGCCGGGTGCCGGTGCACCTGGTCGGCGAACAGCGCGGGCACCGTGGCCGGCGTCCCGGCGGCACCCGGGCCGTGGGCGTCGGCGAGCACCTGGGCGCGTTCGGCGGCGTCGACCCACGGCACCCGGGCCAGCGGCCGGTCCGGGTCCGCGGTGACGGCGTCGAGCAGCAGGGCCAGCCGGCCGGTCAGGGCCGTGGCGGTGCCGGGGTCGAACAGCGCCGGGTCGTAGGCGAGGTCGAGGGCGAGGCCTCCGTCCAGGGAAGCCCGCAGGCACAGCGGGAAGTTCGTCGCGTCGGCCGAAGAGACCTCGACGACCCGGGGCGCGCCCGCGGTGGCGGGCTCGCTGATCGGGTAGTTCTCGAACACGACCATGCTGTCGAACAGGTTCTGCCCCGCGGGGACGTCGCTGAGCGGGCGCAGCCGGGCCAGCGACACGAAGTCGTGGTCGCGGGCCTCGCTCTGGGCGGCCTGCAGCTGCCCGAGCCACCGCGCGACCGGCTGGGTGCCGTCCACGCGGACGCGGGTGGGGATCGTGTTGATGAACAGCCCGATCATGGTCTCGACGCCGGCCAGGTCGGCCGGGCGGCCGGAGACGGTG
The DNA here is from genome assembly GCF_040638285.1 of Amycolatopsis sp. NPDC026612. Taxonomy (NCBI): domain Bacteria; kingdom Bacillati; phylum Actinomycetota; class Actinomycetes; order Pseudonocardiales; family Pseudonocardiaceae; genus Amycolatopsis; species Amycolatopsis sp. NPDC026612. Next base: position 24,005 of record NZ_JBEZYB010000014.1, on the reverse strand, counting down.
GTGCCGAAGAGGACGTCGCGGTCGCCCGAGAGCATCGCCAGCAGCAGCGCCCAGCCGCCCTGCACGACGGTGTTGACGGTGAGGCCGTGGGTCCTGGCGAACTCCCGCAGCCGCAGCGTCGCGGCCGGCGGCAGCTCGATCCGGACCGAATCGGTGGACCGGGACTGGTGGGCTTCGGCCGGCGGGCGGTCGTAGGGCAACGCCGTCGGCGCTTCGAAGCCCGCCAGGGTGTCCCGCCAGAAGGCGTCCGCCGCGGCCTGGTCGCGGTCGGCCAGCCAGCCGAGGTAGTCCCGGTAGGGACGCCGGGTGACGAGGGCGGGCCGGACCCCGGCGGTCGTGGCGGCGTACTGCTCGCAGGCTTCGGCGAAGACTTGCGCGGAACTCCAGCCGTCGAACAGCAGGTGGTGGGACGTCCAGATCAGGTCGACCTCGTCACCGGGGAGCGCGGCGATCGCCAGCCGGGTCAGCGGCGCCCGGGTCAGGTCGAACGGGACCGCGCGGTCGGCTTCCAGGAGGTCCCGCAGGGCGGCTTCCCGCTCCGCCGGGCCGAGGCCGCGCCAGTCGTGGTGGGTGACCGGCAGGGTCGCGGCGCGGTCGACCACCTGGACGGGCTCTTCGACGCCGGTCCAGACCAGCCGGGTGCGCAGCACCGGGGTCCGGTCGACCACCCGTTGCCAGGCCGCCGCGAGGCCCGCGGGGTCGGCGACGCCGGCGAGCCGGATGCGGACCTGCTCGAAGTAGGCCGGGGAGCCGTCGTCGAGCAGGGTGTGGAACACCATCCCGGCCTGCAGCGGGGTGAGCGGGTAGACGTCCTCGACCGCGCGGCCGTCGCCGGCCACGGTGTCCAGCTCGGCCGGGCTCAGCCGGGCGAGCGGGAAGTCCGACGGCGTGCGGCCGCCGGCGTCCGGGGTGGCGCAGTGTCCGACGATCTCCCGCAGGGCCGTGAGGACCTGCTCGGCGAGCCCGCGCACGGTGTCCTCGCGGTGCACCTCGGGTGCGTAGGTCCAGGCCAGTTCGAGCCGGCCGCCGTCGACGATGCCGACGACGTCCAGGAGGGCCGTGCGCGGCCGTTCCGGGTCGACGTCGGCGCCGAGGTCGCCGCCCCAGCCGCGGTAGAGCCCGTCGGCGTCGCCGCCGGCGGTCCACTGCCCGTGGTAGTTCAGGGAAATCTGCGGCACCGGGCCGTCGTGCAGGGGCGAGTCCGGCGTCAGCCAGCGCAGGGCGCCGTAGCCGAGGCCCTTGCCGGGGACGGCCCGCAGCTGCTCCTTGACGGCCTTCAGCGTCGGGCCCCAGCCGTCGCCCGCGGGGAGGGTGAGCGCGACCGGGAACTCGGCGGTGAACCAGCCGACCGTGCGGGAGAGGTCGAGGTCGTCGAAGATCTCTTCGCGGCCGTGCCCTTCCAGCGAGATCAGGACGCGCTCGCGGCCGGTCCAGCGGGCCAGCACCCGGCCGAGCGCGCTGAGCAGGACGTCGTTGATCTGCGTGCGGTAGACCTCGGGGACCTGGTGCAGCAGGGCGTCGGTGGTTTCGGGGTCCAGGCCGACCGTGACCGTGCGGGTGCTTCCGGCCGTGTTCTCCCCTGCCGCGTCGACGGGCAGTTCCGGGACGACGCCGTCGAGCACCTCGGTCCAGTACGGCAGCTCGGTTTCGAAGGCGTGCCCCGCGAGGCGGTCCGCCCAGCGGAGGTAGCTGACCGGGGCCGGGCCGAGCTCGGCGGGCCGGCCGGAGACCACCTGGCGGTAGGCGGTTTCCAGGTCGTCGAACAGGATCCGCCAGGACACGCCGTCGACCACGAGGTGGTGGACGACCAGCAGCAGCCGCGGCGGCCGCTCCGGCGACGTGATCAGCACCGCCGCGACGAGGGGGCCGTGCTCGACCCGCAGCCCGGCGCGCGTTTCGGCGGCCATCGCCGCGATGTCCACATCGGACGCTTCGACGTGCCGCAGCGCCGGGATTTCCGCGTCGGGCCGGAACTCCTGCCGCCACCCGTCGCCGGTGCGGGTGAACCGGGTGCGCAGGGCGTCGTGCCGGGAAAGCACCGCGGTGATCGCGGTTTCGAGCGCGGGGACGTCCACGTCGGGATCGAGTTCGGCGAGGGTCGACATCGTGAAGTGGTCGTGGTGGCCGGTCTCGAAGAACCACCGCTGGATCGGTGTGAGGGGCGCCGCGCCGGTGAACGCGGCTTCGGGCTCGGCCGCCGCTTCGGCGCCGGCGACGCGGGCCAGCTCGGCGACGCTCTGGTGGCGGAAGACGTCCCGGGAAGTCAGGCGCAGGCCGTGCCGCCGGGCCCGGGAGACGACCTGGATGCTGAGGATCGAATCCCCGCCGAGGGCGAAGAAGTTGTCGTCCACCCCCGGCTCCGGGATGCCGAGGACGTCGGCCCAGATCTCCGCGAGCAGCCGTTCGGTGGCCGTGCGCGCCGCGGTGCGGCCCTCGGCCGGGGCCGGGTGGACGGCGGGGGCCGGCAGCGCGCGGCGGTCGACTTTGCCGCTGGTGGCCAGCGGCAGCCGCTCGAGGGGGACGAACACCGAGGGCACCAGGTGGTCGGGCAGGGTGGCCTTGAGCGCCGTCCGCAGCCGCGCCGGGTCCGCCGGCGAGCCGTCGGCCGCGACGACGTAGGCGACGAGCCGCGCGTGGCCGTCGTCGCGGCGGGCGACGACCACCGCGTCGGCGACCTCGGGCAGTCCGCGCAGCGCCGCTTCGACTTCGCCGGGCTCGATCCGGAAGCCGCGGATCTTGACCTGGTCGTCGACGCGGCCGAGGTACTCCAGGTAGCCGTCGGCGGTCCAGCGGACGCGGTCGCCGGTGGCGTACATCCGGCGGCCGGCAGGCCCGAAGGGGTTGGCGCGGAAGCGCTCCGCCGTCAGCCCCGGCCGGTTCAGATAGCCGCGGGCCAGCTGGACGCCGGCCAGGTGCAGTTCGCCGGGCACCCCGATCGGCGCCGGGCGCAGCCGGTCGTCCAGGACGTAGGCCTGCACGTTCCCGAGCGGGCGGCCGATCACTTCGCGCCCGGTTTCCCCGATCCGGCACAGGGTCGCGTCGACCGTGCACTCGGTCGGGCCGTAGAGGTTGAACGCGGTGACGCCGTCGAGGTCGCTCAGGTCCCGCCACAGCGTCTCGCCGACGGCTTCCCCGCCGAGCAGCAGCACCGGCGGGCGGTGGTCCCCGAGCCCGGTTTCCAGGAGGTGCCGGACGAACGACGGCGTCGAGTTGACCAGGTCGATCCGGTGCTCGGCGACGTAGCCGGCGAGCACGGCCGGGTCGAACCGGGTGTCGCCGTCGATCACGTGCAGTTCGTGCCCGGCCGTGAGCATCAGCAGCACGGCTTCCCAGGACGCGTCGAAGGTGAACGCGGCGGTCAGCGCGACCCGCAGCCGGTCCTTCCCGGCCGCGGCGGTGAGCCGGCCCCCGTGGTCGACGGCCAGGTTGGCCAGCGCGCGGTGGCCGACGAGCACGCCCTTCGGGGTGCCGGTGGAGCCGGAGGTGTAGATCGCGTAGGCGGCGTGGTCCGGGGTGAGCGGGGCGAGCCGGTCGGCGTCGGTGACGGTCGCGTCCCCTTCCGCCGCGGCGACCGGTTCGGTGAGCACCAGCACCGGCCGGGCGTCGGCCAGCAGTGCTTCCCGGCGCCGGGCGGGCAGCTCCGGGTCCAGCGGCAGGTGGGCCGCGCCGGTCTTGAGGACGGCGAGGATCGTCACGACCAGGTCGGCCGAGCGGGGCAGGGCGACGGCGACCAGGCGCTCGGGCCCGGCGCCGCGGGCGATGAGGACGCGGGCGATCCGGTTGGCCCGGGCGGCGAGCTCGGCGAAGGTCAGCGTCGTGCCGCCGCAGACCAGGGCGGTCGCGTGCGGGGTGCGGGCGGCCTGGGCGTCGAACAGCTCGACGACGGTGGTGTCCGGGATCGGCCGGCCGGTCGCGTTCCAGGTCCGGACGACGAGGTCGTGTTCGGCCGCGGGCAGCGGCGGCAGCGCGTCGACGGGCCGGTCCGGTTCGGCCGCGACGGCGGTGAGCAGGACCGTGAGGTGGTCGCCGAACCGTCGCATCGTCGCCGCGTCGAACAGGTCGGTGTTGTAGTTGAGCAGGCCGCGCAACCCGTCCGGGTGTTCCTCGAACTCGACGCTGAGGTCGAACCCGGCGGTGGTCATCGGCAGCGTCAGCTCGCCGGCGGTGAGCCCGGCGAGGGCGGGCAGGCGGTTGCCGGCGTTCTGCAGGGTCACCAGCACCTCGAACAGCGGGGTGCGGCTGGGGTCGCGGTCGGGGCTCAGCTCGTCGACGATCCGTTCGAACGGCACTTCCTGGTGGGCGAACGCGTCCAGCACGGTCCGCCGGACGGCGCCGAGCAGCTCCCCGAAGCTGCGCTGTCCGTCCACAGAGGACCGCAGCACGACGGTGTTGACGAAGAGCCCGACGAGGTCCTGGACTTCCGCGTGGTCCCGGCCGGAGGTCACCGTGCCGACGGCGACGTCGTCCTGGCCGGACCAGCGGCGCAGCACCAGCTGGCAGGCCGCGACCAGCGCCGTGAACAGGGTGGTGTCGCGAGCACGGCTCAGCCGGCGCAGCGCGGCGAGGGCCTCGGCGCCGAGGGTGAACTCGTGTTCGGCGCCGTTCGACGTCCGGGTGACCGGCCGCGGGCGGTCGGTCGGCAGGTCCAGCGGGCGCAGGCCGTCGAGTTCCCGCCGCCAGAAGCCGAGCTGGTCGTCGAGGAAGTCGCCGGTGAGGCGCTCGCGCTGCCACGCGGCGAAGTCCGCGTACTGGATGGGCAGTGCGGGCAGCTCGGCGCGTTCGTCGCCGTAGAGGGTGGCCAGTTCGCCGGCGAGGACGCCCATCGACCAGCCGTCGGTGATGATGTGGTGCAGGGACAGGACCAGCGCGTGGTCGTCGGTGGCCACGCGGACGAGCCGCGCGCGCAGCAACGGGCCCCGCGCGAGGTCGAACGGCCGGGTGAGGTCCTCGGCCAGCAGCCGCCGCAGGTCCTCCGCCGCCGTCGCCGAGCCGGTCAGGTCGGTGACCGGCAGCGCGAGCTGCCACGGCTCGCCCACGACCTGGCGCGGCCGTCCGTCGACGGCCGGGAACGTGGTGCGCAGCGACTCGTGCCGGGCGATCAGCGCGGTGAGCGCCCGGGCGAGGGCGCCGGGCCGCAGGTCCCCGCGCAGCCGGACGCCGAAGACGGTGACGTGGTCGGTGCTGCCGGGGGCGAAGTCGTCGAGAAACCACAGGCGCTGCTGGGCGAACGACAGCGGCAGCTCGCGGTCGCGGTCCACCGGCGTGATCGCCGCGGCGAGCGGGGTGGCCACCGCAGCGGGCAGCGCGGCCGCCAGGCCCGCCACCGTCGGGTGGTCGAACACCGTCCGCGGGGACACTTCGGCGCCGAAGGCCTCGCGCAGCGCCGAGCTGAACCGGATGCTGAGGATGGAATCCCCGCCCAGCTCGAAGAAGTTGCCGTCGGCCCCGACGCGCTCCAGGCCGAGCGTGGCGGCCAGGACCGCCGCGACCGTGCGTTCGGCATCAGTGCGGGGTTCGACGAACGCCGCCGCCTCGATGCCCGTCGCGGCGGGCGCCGGCAGCGCCCGGTGGTCGAGTTTCCCGTTGCGGGTCAGGGGAAGCTCGTCGAGGGTGACGAACGCCGATGGCACCATGTACTCCGGCAGGAACCGGGCCAGGTGCTCGCGCAACCGGGCCGCGCTCGGCGGGGCGTCCGGCGACGCCGCGACGACGTAGGCGACCAGCCGCTTGCGGCCGGGTTCGTCCTCGCGGGCCAGCACCGCGGCCGAGCCGACGTCGGGCAGGGCGAGCAGGGTGGCCTCGATCTCGCCCGGTTCGATCCGGAAGCCCCGGATCTTCACCTGCTGATCGGCGCGGCCGTGGTAGCGCAGGGCGCCGTCACCGGTGCGGGAAACCCGGTCGCCGGACCGGTACATGCGGGAGCCGGGCGCGCCGAACGGGTCGGCGACGAACCGGGCGGCAGTCAGCCCCGGCCGGCCGAGGTAGCCGCGGGCCAGGCCGTCGCCGGCCACGTACAGCTCGCCGGGCACCCCGGCCGGGACGGGGTTCAGGTCCGGGTCGAGGACGTACCCGCGCAGGTCGGGCAGCACCGCACCGATCAGGCCCGTCGCACCGTCCACATCGGACGTGAGGTCGTGGTGGGTGACGTGCACGGTGGTCTCGGTGATGCCGTACATGTTCACCAGCCGCGGCGCGCGGTCGCCGTGGCGGGCGAACCAGCCGGCCAGCCGGCGGGTTTCCAGGGCCTCGCCGCCGAAGACGACGTACCGCAGCGCGAGCCGGGCGCCGGCTTCGGGGTCGTCCTCGCCGGCCCGGACGAGCTGGTAGAACGCCGAGGGCGTCTGGTTGAGCACGGTGACCCGCTCGTCGGCCAGCAGGTGCAGGAACTCCCGCGGCGAGCGGGACACGGCGTGCGGCACCACGACGAGCCGGCCGCCGTGCAGCAGCGGACCCCAGATCTCCCACACGGAGAAGTCGAACGCGTAGGAGTGGAACAGCGTCCAGACGTCGTCGGAGCCGAAGCCGAAGCGGCCGGCGGTCGCGGCGAGCAGGCGGGTGACGTTGCGGTGCGGGATCACCACGCCCTTGGGCAGCCCGGTCGAGCCGGAGGTGTAGATGACGTAGGCCGGGTGCTCCGGCGCGCAGCGCAGCGGCGGGTCGGCTTGGGGGCCCGCCGCCACGTCGACGTCTTCCGGCGCGAGGACGGTGACGGGATCGGTGTCGGCCAGCATCCGGTCGACGCGTTCGGCGGGCGTGGCCGGGTCGATCGGCAGGTACGCGGCCCCGGCCTTGAGCACGGCGAGGATGGCGACGACCTGTTCCGGCGAGCGCGGCAGGCGCAGGGCGACGAACCGTTCGGGGCCGGCGCCCAGTGCGATCAGCCGGTGCGCCAGCCGGTTCGCCCGCGCGTTGAGCTCGACGTAGGTCAGGGACGTGCCGTCGCCGGTGAGAGCGATCGCGTCCGGGTGGGCGGCGACCTGGGCGGCGAACAGCTCCGTGATGGTGGGAGCGGGCAAGGACGGGGTCTGTTCCACGGCGAGCCGGGCGCGGTCGGCGGCCGAGAGCCACGGCAGCCGGGCGATCGGGCGGTCCGGGTTCTCGGCGATCCCGAGCAGCAGCGTCTCCAGCCGGGCCGCCAGCGCGGTGGCGGTGTCTTCGTCGAACAGGTCGGGGTCGGTGCCGAGCTCGAAGCCCAGCTGCCGGTCGGCGAAGGCGCGCAGGGTGACCGGGAACGTCGTGGCGTCGAGCGCGGTCACCTCCCGCAACGTGACGCCTGCCTGCGCGGCCGCGTTCTCGTCGAACGGGTAGTTCTCGAACGCGACCATGCTGTCGAACAGGTTCTCCCCCGACGGGACGTCGCTGAGCGAGCGCAGCCGCCCCAGTGCGACGAAGTCGTACCGCCGGGCCTGGTTCTGCTCGTCCTGCAGCCGCTGCAGCCACGGCAGCAGCGGTTCGCCGCTGTCGACGTGCACGCGCGTCGGGACGGTGTTGATGAACATCCCGATCATGGTCTCCACGCCCGGCAGGTCGTCGGGGCGGCCGGAGACGGTGGTGCCGAACACGACGTCGGACTCGCCGCTGGAGTGGGCCAGCAGCAGCGCCCAGGCCCCCTGCACGAGGGTGTTGACGGTCAAGCCGTGGCGGCGGGCGACGTCCCGCAGCCGGGCGGTGTCCTCTGTGGACAAAGAGGCCCGTACGGTCCGCGACGAGCGCGTCCGGTGCGCCTGGGCGGGTGGCCGGTCCCAGGGCAGCGGGGTCGGGGCGGCGAACCCGGACAGCACCGCGCGCCAGTGGTCTTCGGCGGCCGCGGCGTCCTGCGCGGCCAGCCAGCCGAGGTAGTCGCGGAACGGGCGGTGCGCCGGCACCCGCGGCACCCGGTGCTCGGTGATCGCGGCGTACTGCTCGCACACCTCGGTGAAGATCTGCGCCAGGCTCCAGCCGTCGAGCACGATGTGGTGCGACGTCCACATCAGCAGCACCCGGTCGTGGCTGAGCGCGACGATGCCGAGCCGCATCAGCGGCGCGGTGGCCAGGTCCAGCCCGGCGGCGGCGTCGTCGGCCGAGAGCCGGTCCAGCTGGGCGTTCTGCTCGGCCTCGGACAGCCCGCGCCAGTCGTGGCGGGTGATCGGGACGACCGCCCGGTGCCGCACGACCTGCAGGGGTTCCTCGACGCCGTCCCAGACGAGTTCGGTCCGCAGCACCGGGGTCCGGTCGGCCACCTGCTGCCAGGCCTGCGCGAACGCGTCGGGGTCGCGAACACCGTCCAGGAGCATCCGGGCCTGGTCGACGTAGGCGTCGGCGGTGGGATCGAGCAGGCTGTGGAACAACATGCCCGCCTGCAGCGGGGTCAGCGGGTAGATGTCGTCGACCTCGCGGCCGTCGCCGGCGATTCGGTCCACAGTGGACTGGTCGAGCCGGGCCAGTGGGAAGTCCGACGGCGTGCGGCCGCCGCTGCCGGGCCGCGCGCAGTGCGCGACGATCTCCCGCAGCCCCGTCAGCATCGCCTCGGCCAGCTCGCGGACGGTGTCTTCGTCGTTGACCTGGTCGGAGTAGGACCAGGTCAACGACAGTGCGCCGGACTCGACGACGCCGGTGACGTCCAGCTGGTAGGTGCTCGCCTCGTCCGGGGCGATGTCGGCGCCCGGGCTGTCGTGCCGTCCGCGGAACAGCCCGTGGTCACCGGCCTGGGCGTCCCAGCGGCCGTGGTAGTTGAAGCAGATCTGCGGCAGCGGGAAGTTCTGCAGGACGTGGCCGGGCGCCCCGGGTCCGCCGAGGTGACGCAGGGCCTCGTAGCTCAGGCCCCGGCGCGGGACGGCCCGCAGCTGCTCCTTGACCGCCTTGAGCGTGGCGCCCCAGTCCCCCGACGGCGGCAGGTCGAGCGCCACCGGGAACTGCGTGGTGAACCAGCCCACCGTGCGCGAGAGATCGACACCGTCGAGCACGTCCTCGCGGCCGTGGCCTTCCAGCGCGATCAGGACGCCGTCCTGCTGCGTGCGGTCCGCCAGTGCCCGGCCGAGCGCGCTGAGCAGCACGTCGTTGACCTGGGTCCGGTAGGTGGCGGGGACGCGGTGCAGCAGCGCGTCGGTGTCTGCGGCGCCGAGGGTCACGGTCAGCGTGCGGGTGGAGCCGGTGGTGCCGGCGCCCGTGTGGTCGGCCGCCAGCGCGGCCGGGACCCGGCGGGCCACGCGCGTCCAGTGCTCGAGGTCGTCGTCGAACCCGCCCGCGCGGACGTGCTGTTCCAGCAGGTGCGCCCACTGGGTGAACGGCGTGGCCGTGGCCGCGAGCCGGACCGGTGCCCCGGCGGTGACCTGGCCGTAAGCGGTTTCGAGGTCGCCGAGCAGCAGCCGCAGCGACACCCCGTCGACCACCAGGTGGTGCACGGCCAGGAACAGCAGCGGGGGCCGGGTGCCGCGGACGAGCAGGGCCGCGCCGGCGAGGGTGCCGGTCGCCAGGTCCAGTCCGGCGCGCACCTGGGCGGCCGCGGCCTCGATCCCGGCGCGCTGCCCGGCGTCGCCGAGCGAAGACAGGTCCCGGATCCGCAGGATCCCGGTCGGCGGCGTGGGCGTGACCTCCTGCCGCCACTGCCCGTCGACGGTGAAGAACCGGGTCCGCAGCGTGTCGTGGTGGGCGACGACCGCGTCGAGGGCGGTCCGCAGCGCCTGCGGGTCGACGTCGGCGGGCAGCTCCAGCAGCTGCGACATGGTGAAGTGGTCCAGCGGCCCGTGGGTGGCGAAGAACCAGTGCTGGATCGGGGTGAGCGGCGCCGGGCCCGCGACCGGGCCGGCCGCGGCGGGCGCGTGCGCCGCGGCCGTCTGCACCGCGGTCGCGAGCCCGGCGATGGTCTGGTGCAGGAAGATGTCCCGCGAGGTGAGCCGCAGGCCGGCCTGGCGGGCCTGCGCGACCACCTGGATGCTGAGGATCGAGTCGCCGCCGAGGCCGAAGAAGTTGTCCTCGACGCCGATGCGGTCGTTGCCGAGCACCTCGGACCAGATGGCCACCAGCTGGTGCTCGACGGCGGTCCGCGCGGGCACGTAGGCCTGGCCGCCGTCCGGCGCGGCGTCCGGGGCCGGGAGCGCCCGGCGGTCGACTTTCCCCTGCGGCGTCAGCGGAATCGCGTCGATCGGGACGAACACCGAGGGCACCAGGTAGTCGGGCAGGGTGGCCCGCAGGGCGGCGCGCAGGGCGTCCGCCGTGGGCGGGACCGCCTCGGCCCCGACGACGTAGGCGACCAAGCGGGCGTGGCCTTCTTCGGGCTTGATCGCGACGACCGCGGCGGCGGTGACCTCGGGCAGGCGCACCAGCGCGGCCTCGACCTCGCCCGGCTCGACGCGGAAGCCGCGGATCTTCACCTGGTCGTCGAGGCGGCCCAGGTAGGCCAGCTGCCCGTCGGCCGTCCAGCGGACCCGGTCGCCGGTGCGGTACATGCGTTCGCCGGGCTCGCCGAAGGGGTTCGCGACGAAGCTGCCGGCGGTGCGGCCCGGGCGGCCGAGGTAGCCGCGCGCCAGCTGCGCCCCGGCGAGGCACAGCTCGCCGGGCACCCCGGCGGGCACCGGACGCAGGTCCTGGTCCAGGACGTAGGCGCGGGTGTTGGCCAGCGGACGGCCGAGCACCGGACGCGCGGCTTCGCCGACCCGGCAGGACACCGCGTCCACTGTGTACTCGGTCGGGCCGTAGAAGTTGTGCGCCACGGTGACTTCCGCGGCGGCGAGTTCGCGCCACAGCGTGTCGTCCAGCGCTTCACCGCCCAGCATGAGGATCTTCGGGCGGTGCCGCGGGTCCGTCAGCAACCCGGCGGGGACCAACCGGCGCAGGTAGGTCGGGGTGAGGTCGAGGAAGTCGATCCGGTGCTCGGCGATGTGGTCGACGAGGGCGTGGGCGTCGAGCCGGACGTCGTCGCCGACCAGGTGCAGCTCGTGGCCGTCGGCCATGAGCAACGGGCCCTCCAGCGACGTGTCGAACGACAGGGTCGCGGTCAGCGCGACCCGCAGCCGCCGGCCGGGAGGGGCGAAGTCGTTGCGGTGGTTGAACAGCAGGTTGGTGAGGTTGCGGTGCGGGACGGCCACGCCCTTCGGGCGGCCGGTGGACCCGGAGGTGTAGATGACGTAGGCCGTGTTGTCCGGCCGCAGCGGCGCGACGCGGTCGGCGTCGGTGAGGTCCGCGGCGGAGTACTCCTGCGGCGCGGCCGCGAGTTCCGCGGTGGTGAGGACCAGGGTGGCGCCGGCGTCCCGCAGCAGCAGCTCCTTCCGGTCGGCGGGCAGGGCGGGGTCGATCGGCAGGTAGACCGCGCCGGCCTTCAGCACCGCGAGGAAGGCCACGATCGCCTCGGCGGTACGCGGCAACTCGAGCGCGACCACCCGCTCGGGGCCGGCGCCCAGCGTGACGAGGTGGCGGGCCAGGCGGTTGGCCATCGCGTTGAGCTCGGCGAAGCTCAGCGCGATGGCCCCGGCGACGAGCGCGGTCTCGTCCGGGCTGCGCTGGGCCTGGGACTCGAACAGTTCGGTGACGGTGGCCGCGGGCACGTCCAGCGCGGTGCCGTTCCACTCGGTGAGCAGCCGGTGCTGCTCACCGCCGGTGAGCAGCGGCAGCTCGCCGACCGGTCGCTGCGCGTCGGCGGCGATCGCGGTCAGCAGCACGGTGAGGTGCCCGCCCAGTGCGACGGCGGTCCGCTCGTCGAACAGGTCGGTGTTGTACTCCAGCGATCCTTCGAGCGCGTCCGCGGACAGCTGGAACTCGACGGTGAGGTCGAAGTTGGCGGCCCGGCGGGCGACCTCGACCGGCTCGGCCGTCACCCCGGCGAAGTCCGCCGGGCCGCCCGCATTGCCGTGCAGCAGCACCATCGCGTCGAACAGCGGGGTACGGCTGGCGTCGCGCTCGAGGCGCAGGGCCTCGACGAGCTTTTCGAACGGCGCTTCGGCGTGGTCGAACGACTCGAGCACCGTCGTGCGGACGGCGTCGAGGAACGTCCCGAACGGCGCGGTCCGGTCCACAGTGGACCGGATGACGACGGTGTCGACGAAGAAGCCGACCGTGCGCTGCAGCTCGGGGGAGTTCCGGCCGGAAACCACGGTCCCGACGGCGATGTCGGACCGGCCGGTGTAGCGGGCGAAGAGCACCTGGCAGGCCGCGACCAGCACGGTGTACAGCGTGGTGTCGTGGAGCCGGGCCAGCTCGGCCAGCCCGGCCGCGACCCCGGCCGGGACGCGGAAGCGGTGCACCGCACCGGCCGTCGTGCGCACGGCGGGCCGGGGCCGGTCGGCGGGCAGGTCCAGCGGTTCGACGCCGGCCAGCTGGGTGGTCCAGTAGGCGAGGTGCCGGTCGAGGGCGGGCCCGGCGAGCCGGTTCCGCTGCCACACGGCGAAATCGGCGTACTGGACCGCCGGCTCGGGCAGCACCACGGGTTCGCCGCGCACGGCGGCGGCGTAGAACGTGCCGAGCTCCCCGACCAGGATGCCCATCGATTCGCCGTCGGTGACGATGTGGTGGGCGGTGATCAGCAGGACGTGGTGGTCCTCGGCGACGCGCACCAGCAGCAGCCGCACCAGCGGGCCGCGCCGGAGGTCGAACGACCGGCCGTATTCGGCTTCCAGCACCTCGTCCAGGTCGGCGGGCCGCAGCGCGGGGTCGGTGGTCAGGTCGACCGTCCGCACCGGGATCTCCGGAGCGGCGTGGACGACCTGCACCGGGGTGCCACCGGCGTCGTCGATGGTCGTGCGCAGGGATTCGTGCCGGGCCACCAGCCGCGCCAGCGCGCCGGTGAGCGCCACGGTGTCGAGCGGGCCGGTCAGCCGCAGCGCCACGGCGCTGTTGTACTCCGCGTCCCCCGGGCGGAACTCGTCGAGGAACCACAGGCGCTGCTGGGCGAACGACAGCGGCAGGGCCTCCTCGCGCGGCGCCCGGCCGATGACGTCGGACCGCTCCGCCCGGCCGGCCAGCCGGCGCTTGAGCGTCTCCCGCAGGTCCGCGGGCAGCGCGTCGATGCGGCTCTTTCTCGAGGTGGTCATTGCTTTCGGTTCCTTACGAGCGGGAGTTCGGGTGGTCCGGGACGCGGAGCGGGAGTCAGGACGCCCGGCGGTGGCGCCGGGCGACGCGGCCCCCGGCCTGCATGGCGCTGACGGCGCCGGTGGCCGGGTCGGTCAGGAAGCGGCCCCCGATGATCCGGCGGCCGGTGCCGGGTTCGCGCACCGAGAACGACCCGTCGCGCAGCAGCGCCAGCTCCGGGTAGACCTCGCCGTCGACGACGAGGACGGTGCCGCCGTCCGCGCGGACGTCGATCCGGTACTCCAGGTCGCCGTTGGTGTAGCTGCCCGACAGGTCGGTGGCCGGGCGGGCGGCGCGGTCGAGGGTGCGGGGCAGTTCGTAGTCGCCGACCGGCAGGCCGTCGGCGCGCAGGGCGGCGACCAAGTCCGTCCACAGCGCCGAGCCGGTGCTGCCGTTGGTGGTGAGCGCGACGACCCGGCCGTGCTCCGGGTCCACCCGCAGGTGGCAGGAGGTGCCGTCCGCGGTGCCGTCGTGGCCGGCCCAGTCCGCGTCCGCGCCCCGGTAACCGGCCAGGCCGAGCCCCCAGGTGTCGGCCAGGCCGAACGGCTCCGCCCCCGGCACCGGACGGCGCATCAGCTCGGCCAGGGCCGCCGGCAGCGGCCCGTCGCCCCCGCAGACCATGCGGCCGAAGGCGGCGAGGTCTTCGGCGCTCAGCGCGAGCGCCCCGGCCGCGGCCTCGGCGGTGGCCAGGGTCTGGGCGACCGGCCGGGCGCGGCCGGTGGCGGCGTGCACGGCGTGCCCGCTGAGGTGGGCGCCGCTCCGGCGCCGCGCGCCCGGCTCGACGACGAACGCCGCGGCGATCCCGAGTTCGTCGAGCAGCAGGGTGTCCATCGCCTCCCACCAGCTCATCCCGGTGATGGCCTCGACGACGTAGCCGGCCAGCACGTACCCGACGTTGGAGTAGGAGAAGCCCTGCCCGGGCGGCTGGACGAGCCCGGCGTCCCGGCACGCCCGCACGTACCGGCGGGCCGACCCTGCCCCGTCGGCGGCGGCGCCGAGCCCGGCGGGCAGCCCGCCGGTGTGGCTCAGCACCTGGCCGATGGTGGGTCTGCCGACCAGCGGGCCGAGGCCGTCCAGGTGCTCGGCGAGGGGGTCGTCCGGGTCCAGGTCGCCGTCGGCGACGAGCAGCATCGCCAGTGCCGCGGTGAACGCCTTGGTGATGGAGCCCACCGGGAACTTCGCCGTGGCGGCGATCCCGCCGGCCACGGCGGAGCCCGTCCGGCCGCCCTCGTGGACGACCAGCTGGGCGGCCGGCACCCCGTGCTGGTGGGCCAGGCCCGTCAGCAGCCGCTGCAGCCGCCCGTCGGCCGGGGGCCGCAGGTCCCGGACCGGGACCGGCAGGATCTGGGAGAACGTCGAAGGAGAGGGCATGGGCGGGAGACCTTCCGCGTCGGTGGGGTGGGGACGGCAGGAGGACCGGCTCAGCCGTCGGCGGCCATCTGCCGCTGCAGGCTCAGCGGCCGCATGTCGGTCCAGACCTCGTCGACGTGGTCCATGCACTCCTGGCGGCCGCCGCGGAACCCGTCGGCGCGCCAGCCCGCGGGCACCTCGTTCGCCAGCGGCCACAGCGAGTACTGGCCCTCGTCGTTGACCAGTACCTGGAATTCGGCGTCGTCCTGCATGTGCTTTCACCTTTCCTATCGGGGTTCGTTCAGTGGTCTTGGCCGGCGGCGAGCCGTTCGAGGTCCTGCAGGACCCGTTCTTCGACGAGCTCGGCCAGCGCCAGCACGGTGCCGGCGGTGAGCACGTCCTTGGGCGTGATTTCGACGTCGAAGGCGGACTTCGTCATCGACGTGATCCGCAGGCTGCGCAGCGAATCGCCGCCGAGGGCGAAGAAGTTGTCCTCGACGCCGACCCGGTCGAGCTCGAGGGCCTCGGCCCAGATGGCGGCGAGGACCTCTTCGGTCTCGGTTTCCGGGGCCGCGTACCCGGCGCTCTCCGCCGGTGCCGCCGGGGCGGGCAGCGCCCGCCGGTCCAGCTTTCCGTTGGCCGTCAGGGGAAGCGCGTCGAGCCGGACGAACGCGGCGGGCACGTAGTGCGCCGGCAGGGTCGCGGCGACGTGCTCTCGCAGCACGGTGTCGGTGCCCGGATCGGCGGCCACGTAGGCGATCAGCCGCTGGTCGAGCGCGACGACGGCGGCGTCACGGACGTCCGGATGCTTGCGCAGTACCGCCTCGATCTCGCCGGGCTCGATCCGGAAACCGCGGACCTTGACCTGGTCGTCGGCGCGGCCGAGGAAGTCGAGCGTGCCGTCGGCGCGCCACCGCACCAGGTCGCCGGTGCGGTACATCCGCTCCCCCGGCGCCCCGAACGGGTCGGCGAGGAACCGGGTGGCGGTCAGGCCCGGCCGGTCGAGGTACCCGCGGGCGAGCCCGGTGCCGGAGACGTACAGCTCGCCCGCGGCACCGATCGGCACCGGCCGCAGTTCGGCGTCGAGAACGCGGACGCGGGTGTTGCGGATCGGACGGCCGATCGGCGGCGTGGCCCCGGGTTCGAGGGGCTCGCTCCAGGTCGCCACCACGGTGGTTTCGGTGGGCCCGTAGGCGTTGATCATCCGGCGGCCCGGTGCCCAGCGGGCCACCAGGTCGGCCGGGCAGGCGTCGCCGCCGACCACCAGGGTGCGGAACGCGGGCAGCTCGACGTCCGGCACGCTCGCCATGGCCACCGGCGGGATCAGCGCGTGGGTGACGCCTTCGTCGCGCAGCACGGCGGCGAGGTGGTCGCCGAGCAGCGGCCCGGGCGGCGGCACGACCAGCGCGGCCCCGGCGGGCAACGCCATGCACAGCTCCAGCACCGAAGCGTCGAAACTGGGCGAGGAGAACTGCAGCACGCGGTCGCCGGGCCGGACGTCGAAGTGGGCGATTTCGGCGCCCGAGAAGCTCGCCAGGCCGGCGTGCGTGACGACGACGCCCTTGGGCGTGCCGGTCGAGCCGGAGGTGTAGATGACGTACGCGGGCGCCGTGAGCGGCACCGACCGGCCGAGCGGGGTGGCCGGCCCTGCTTTTCGGGGGTTCAGGGTGGCGGAGCCCCCGGCCCGGAGCGGAGCCCCGGTTGAGCACAGTCCGTGGGCCTCCGAGCCGTCGAGCACGAGCACGTCGGCCACCGGCAGCGGCGTCCCCGGCTTGGTCACCACGACGACCGGCTTCGCGTCGGCGAGCATGAACGCGATCCGCTCGGCGGGGTAGTCCGGGTCGACCGGCAGGTAGGCGGCGCCGGTCTTCAGCACGGCCAGCTGCGCGACGACGATCTCGGCCGAGCGCGGCAAGGCGAGCGCGACGATCCGCTCCGGACCGGCACCGCGCGCGGCCAGCACCCTCGCCAGCCGGTCCGCCCGCGTGTCCAGTTCGGCGAAGGTGAGCCGTTCGCCGGGCGACACCACGGCGACGGCGTCGGGCGTGCGGGCCACCTGGGTCTCGATCAGCTCGGTGAGGGTGACCGGCGGGACCTCGTGCCCGGTGTCGTTGAACGCCACGAGGAGCTGCTCGCGTTCGGCGGCGCCGAGGACGTCGAGGTCCCGCAGCGGCCGGGCCGGGTCCTCGGCCAGCGCTTCCAGGAGGTGCCCGAGCTGCCCGGCGAGCCGTTGCGCGGTCGCCTCGTCGAACAGCGCCGGGTCGTAGCCGATGCCGAGCGACAGGCGCGGGCCGGGCGCGGCCACGACGCTGAGCGGGTAGCTCGTCGTCTCCATCGCCTGCAGCTCCCGCAGCCGCACCCCGTGCGCGGCGACATCGTCCGCGGTGACCGGGTAGTTCTCGAACACCACGATGCTGTCGAACAGGTTCCGGCCGCCCTCGACGCCGCTCCAGGCCTGGACCGCGGTCAGCGGGACGTGCTCGAACCGGCGTGACTCGGCTTGGGCGGCCTGCAGTCCGCGCAGCCACCCGGCGACCGGGGCCGCCGGGTCGGCGGTGACCCGCACCGGCAGGGTGTTGATGAAGATGCCGGTGATGTCGTCGACGCCGGCCAGCCCGGCCGGGCGGCCGGACACGGTGGCGCCGAAGCAGACGTCGTCCTCGCCGCTGTGCCGGGCCAGCAGCAGCGCCCAAGCACCTTGCACGACGGCGTTGACGGTGAGCCGCTCGCGCCGGGCGAACGCCGCCAGGCGGGCCGTCGTCTCCTCGTCGAGGTCGCGGCCCACCCACGTCGACGAGCTCGCTCCGTGGGCGGACGCCGGGATCCGGTCGTAGGGCAGCGGCGTCGGCTCGGTGACGCCGCCGAGCTCACGGCGCCAGTACTCTTCGGCGCCGTCGGCGGTCTGGCCGCTCAGCCAGGTGACGTAGTCGGCGAACGGCCGGCGGTGCGGCAGCGCCGGCCGGGTGCCGTCACGCAGGGCCGCGTACGCGGTGCAGACGTCGGAGAGCACCTGGAAGACGCTCCAGCCGTCGAGCAGGACGTGGTGGAACGTCCAGACGAGCTGGACGGCGTCGTCCGGCAGGCGGGCCAGCGTGACCCGCACCAGCGGCGCGGTCGCCAGGTCGAACGGCCGGGCGCGGTCCTGGGCCAGCAGCTCGCGCAGGGCCTCTTCGCGGTCGCGGTCCCGCCAATCGAGTTCGGTGACCGGCACCCGCGCCTCGCGGTGGACCACGAGCAGCGGCTCGGGGACGTCCTCCCAGACGACGCTGCCGCGCAGGACCGGCGTCCGGTCGACCACGTGCTGCCAGGCTTCGCCCAGCACGCGGGGCTCGGTGACCCCGTCCAGGACCGCGGTGACCTGTTCGAAGTAGACGCCTTGGGACTCCTGGGAAAGCCCGTGGAAGACCATCCCGGCCTGCATCGGGGTCAGCGGGTGGATGTCGGCCACCGCGCGGCCGTCGCCGGCGATCCGGTCCACCTGCCGCTGGTCCAGCCGGGCCAGCGGGAAGTCGGCCGGGGTGCGGCCGCCCGCGCCGGGCGTGGCGCAGTGCGCGACGGCTTCGCCCAGCGCGGCCACCAGTTCGGCGGCCAGCTTCTCCACCGTGGCGGCGGTGTGCGTGTCGCGGGAGTAGTACCAGGTCAGCTCCAGCGTTTCCCGGTCCACGCGGCCGACGACGTCGAGCAGGTGCGCCCGGCCCGCGCCGTCGCCGACCGCCGAGTCCAGGCTGCCGGCGGCGCCGTCGAGCCGGCCCAGGTAGTTGAAGCTGATTTCCGGCGCGAGCGTGGGCGCGGTCCCGGTCAGGTACCGCAGCGCGCCGAAGCCCACGCCGCGGCGCGGCACCGCACGCAGCTGCTCCTTCACCGATTTGAGCAAAGCGCCCCAGTCGTCGTCGATCCGCAGCGCGACCGGGTACAGCGACGTGAACCAGCCGACCGTGCGGGACAGGTCGACGTCGTCGAACACGTCCTCGCGGCCGTGGCCCTCCAGGTCGACCAGCACGCGGTCGCGGCCGGTCCAGCGGGTCAGCACCCGGCCCAGCGCGGCCAGCAGCACGTCGTTGACCTGGGTCCGGTAGACGCCGGGGACGTCCTGCAGCAGCGCGCGGGTCAGCTCGGCGTCCAGCCGCGTGGTCACCGTGGCGGTGCCCTCGGCCGCGGCGTCCCCGTCGACGGGCAGGGAGCCGTCGACGGCGAGCGCGTCGCGCCAGTACGGCAGTTCGTCGTCGAAGCCGCCGGCCTCGGCGTGCGCGGCGAGCCGGTTGGCCCAGTCGCGGAACGAGGTCGTCTTCGGCGGCAGCGGACCACCGCGGTAGGCGGTTTCCAGGTCTTCCAGGAGGATCCGCCACGAGACGCCGTCGACGACGAGGTGGTTGACCGTCAGCCGCAGGGTCGCCGGGTCGAGCAGGTCGGCGGTGAGCAGCGGCCCGTCGGCGACGTCGATCGTGGCGCCCAGGATCTCGGCGGGCTCGGCCGGGGCGTTTTCCTGGCTCTCCCCGGTGAACCGCATCCGCAGCGCGTCGTGGTGCCCGGCCAGCGTGGCCAGCGCCGCGCGCAGGGTCTCGACGTCGAACGGCTCGGCGCGCTCGATGCGGACCGACTGGGTGAACGCGTCCGGGTCCCCGAAGCCGCCGTCGAAGAACCAGCGCTGGATCGGGGTCAGCGCGGCGGCGCCGCTGACCGGCCCCTGCTCGGCCACGGTCACCGCGGCCGAGCCCGCCGCGACGGCCAGCGCCGCGACGGTCTGGTGGGCGAACAGGTCCCGCGGGGTGAGGGCGAGGCCGTGGCGCCGCGCGCGGGAGACGACCTGGATGCTGAGGATCGAGTCGCCGCCGAGCTCGAAGAAGTTGTCCTCGACGCCGACGCCCGGCACGCCGAGCACGTCGGCCCAGACCTCGGCGAGCACGCGTTCGGTGTCCGTGCGGGGCGGGACGTACCCGGCCGCCGGCTCCGCGGCCGGCTCCGGCAGTGCCCGCCGGTCGACCTTTCCGTTGGCGCTCAAGGGAAGGGCGTCGAGCGTCACGAACGCCGAAGGCACCATGTAGTCGGGCAGGTCCCGCTGCAGGCACGCGCGCAGGTCGGCGGTGGCCGCGGTGGTGACGACGTAGGCGACCAGCCGCCGGTCGAGGGTGACGACGACGGCTTCGGTGACGTCCGGGTGGGCGGCCAGTGCCGTCTCGATCTCGCCCAGCTCGATCCGGAAGCCGCGGATCTTCACCTGGTCGTCGGCGCGGCCGACGAACTCCAGCACGCCGTCGCCGGTCCAGCGGACGACGTCCCCGGTGCGGTACATCCGCTCCCCCGGTGCCCCGAAGGGGCTGGCCACGAAGCGTTCCGCGGTGAGCCCTGGCCGGCCGAGGTACCCGCGGGACACGCCGGTGCCGGCGACGAACAGCTCGCCCGTCACCCCCGGCGGGACCGGGCGCAGCCCGTCGTCGAGGACGTAGGCGGCCATGTTGTCCAGCGGCCGCCCGATCGGCATCGCCTCCGGGACCGCGTCTTCGGGAGCCAGGAAGTACCGGCTGGCGAAGGTGGTGGTTTCGGTGGGGCCGTAGCCGTCGACGACGGTCAGCCCGGGGCAGGCGTCCCGCACCTGGCGGACGGCGGCGGCGGGGACGACGTCACCGCCGGTCCACACCTCGCCGACGCCCCGCAGGCACGCGGGATCCTCCTGCGCCAGCAGGCGGAACAGCCCGGCGGTCAGCCAGAGCGCGGTGACGCCCCGTCCGGTGACGAGTCCGCGCAGGACGTCGGCGTCTACGTCCCCCGGCGGCGCGACGACCACCCGGCCACCGTTGAGCAGCGGCACCCACACCTCGTAGGTCGAGGCGTCGAACGCCTGCGGCGAGTGCAGCAGCACGGTGTGGTGCGCCTCGCCCGCGAAGGAGCGGTCCGAAGCCAGGCCCACGATGTCGCGGTGGGTCACCGCCACGCCCTTCGGCGTCCCGGTCGACCCGGACGTGTACATCACGTACGCCAGGTTCCCCGGCTGCACCGGCACGGTCACCGGACCGTCGGTGGCACCGGCCTCGTCCACCCGGACGGTCGATCCACTGTGGACGTCCACGACGGACCGGTCGGTGATCACCACGGAGACGCCCGCTTCGGCCAGGACCAGGCGCATCCGGCTCGCCGGCGCGCGCAGGTCGACCGGCACGTACGCGGCGCCGGCCTTGAGCACGGCCAGCTCCGCGACGACGACGCCTGCCGACCGCTCCAGCAGCAACCCGACCCGGTCCTCGGCCCGGACACCCAGTTCGATCAGCCGGTGCGCGAGCCGGTCGGCGCGGGCGTCGAGCTCCGCGTACGTCAGCCCGTCGACCGCGGGCGCGTCCGGCGTCCGGCGGACCTGCTCGGCGAACCGGCTCACGACCGTGGCTTCGGGCACCGGGTGGGCGGTGGCGTTGAACGTCCGCAGCACGCGTTCGCGGTCGTCGCCGGTCAAGAAGCCGAGCTCGCCCACCCGCTGACCGGCATCCGCGGCGATGCGGTCCAAGACCAGGAGCAGCTGTCCGGCCAGCCGGTCGATGGTGGCCCGGTCGAACAGGTCCGGGTCGTGGTCGAACGTCACCGTCAGCCGTTCGCCAGGCGCGACGACCACGCTGAGCGGGTAGTTCGTCGGCTGCAGCTCGCCTTCCTCGTGCAGGCCGATCCCGTGCGCGGCCACGGCTTCGGCGTCGAACGGGTAGTTCTCGAAGACGAGGATGCTGTCGAACAGCGTGGTGCCCACCCAGCTTTGCAGCTGGGCCAGTGAGACGAAGTCGAACCGGCGCGAGCGGGCCTGGCCCGTCTGCAGGTCCCGCAGCCACTCCGCCACCGTGAGTCCGTCGTGGACGGTCACCGGTGCGGGCAGGGTGTTGATGAACAGCCCGGCCATCGCCTCGACGCCCGGGAGGTCGGCGGGCCGCCCCGACACGGTGGTGCCGAAGACGACGTCGGATTCCCCGCTGTAGCGGGACAGCACCAGGCCCCACGCGCCCTGCACGATCGTGTTGAGCGTCAGGCCGGCGCGGCGCGCCAGCTCCCGCAGCCCGTCGGCGGGCGCCGACACCCGGACCGACGCGGCGGACCGGGCGCGGTGGGCCTCCACCGGGCGGCGGTCGTAGGGCAGCGGCGTGGGCATCCGGAGGCCGGAAAGCTGCTCGCGCCAGTGCTCTTCGGCGGCCGCGGTGTCCTGCTCGCCGAGCCAGCGCAGGTACTCCCGGAACGGCGGCCGGTGGCCCGAACCCGCAGACCCGGCGTACCGGGCGCACACCTCGCCGAACACCTGCGCCGCGCTCCAGCCGTCGAGCAGCACGTGGTGGAAGGTCCACACCAGGAGCACGTCCCCGCCGGGGAGCCGGGCGAACGCCAGCCGCAGCAGCGGGGCGGCGGTCAGGTCGAACCCCCGCACGCGATCGGCCTGGAGGAACCGTTCCTGCTCGCGGGCGCGCTCGTCGTCGTCCAGTGCCGTCCAGTCGAGGTGGGTGACCGGGACCGTGACGGACCGCTCGACGACCTGGACGGGCTCGTCGAGGCCGTCCCAGACGACGCGGCTGCGCAGCACCGGCGTCTCGTCCACGACCCGCTGCCACGCCCGGGCGAGGCGCTCGGGGTCGGTGATGCCGGACAGCCGCAGCCGCACCTGGTTGAAGTAGGTCCCGGCCGCGCCGTCGACGAGGCTGTGGAAGACCATGCCGGACTGCATCGGGGTGAGCGGGTAGATGTCCTCGACCGTCCGGCCGGTGCCGGCGAGCCGGTCCACCGCCGCCTGGTCGAGCCGGGCCAGGGGGAAGTCCGACGGCGTCCGGCCGCCGGCGTCCGGCCGGGCGCAGTGCCCGACGATCCCGGCGAGCGCCGCGAGGAGGGCGTCGGCCAGCCGGCGCACGGTCGCCTCGGTGTGCACCCCCGTCGAGTAGTGCCAGGTCAGTTCCAGCTCGTCGCCGACGACCGCGCCGACGACGTCGAGCTGGTGCGCGCGGGTCTGCCCGGGGTGCGCGGCGCCGCCCAGGCTGCCGCCGTGGTCGAAGCGGCCCAGGTAGTTGAAGCTGATCCGGGGTTCGAGGCGCGGCGCGGTGCCGGCGAGGTAGCGGAGGGCCCCGTAGCCGATGCCCCGGCGCGGAATCGTGCGGAGCCGCTCCTTCGTCGTCTTCAGGGCTTCGCCCCAGTCCTCGCCGGACGAGGTCAGCTCGACCGGGAAGATCGAGGTGAACCAGCCCACGGTGCGGGACAGGTCAATCCCGGGGAACAGGTCCTCGCGCCCGTGGCCTTCGAGGTCGACGAGGACCCGGTCGCGGCCGGTCCAGTCCCGCAGGACGCGGCCGAGCGCGGTCAGCAGGACGTCGTTGACCTGCGTCCGGTACGCCCCCGGCACGTCGTGCAGCACCGCCCGGGTCGCTTCGGCGGGCAGCCGGACGACGACCGACCGGGCCGAGCCGTAGGTGTTTTCGCCCGCCGCGTCGACCGGCAACGCCGGGTCGGCGTCGATCGCCGCCCAGTGCGGGAGTTCGTCGTCGAAGAAGCCTTCGGCGGCCCGGCTCGCCAGGGTGCGCCCCCAGTCCCGGAAGGACGTCGTCCGCGGGGCGAGCTCGCCGCCGGCCAGGAGGGTTTCCAGGTCCTCCAGGAGGATCCGCCACGAAACGCCGTCGACGACCAGGTGGTGCGCGGCCAGCGTCAGCGTCGTGCCGGACAGCTCGGCGCGCAGCAGCGGTCCCTTTTCGAGGTCGATGGTGGCGCCGAGGACGTCCTCGGCGTCGGGTGCGTGCTGCTGGCCGTCGGCGGTGAACCGCAGGCGCAGGGCGTCGTGGTGCCGCTGGAGATCCCGCAGCGCGCGGCGCAGCACCGCCGGGTCCGGCTCCGCCGCCAGTTCCACCGAGACGGACTGGAC
This sequence comes from Amycolatopsis sp. NPDC026612, assembly GCF_040638285.1. Lineage (NCBI taxonomy): Bacteria > Bacillati > Actinomycetota > Actinomycetes > Pseudonocardiales > Pseudonocardiaceae > Amycolatopsis > Amycolatopsis sp. NPDC026612. Next base: position 754 of record NZ_JBEZYB010000014.1, on the reverse strand, counting down.
GAACTGCTCGGGGTGCACCGGGTGCGGGTCCAGGTACCAGTGCTGCACCGGCGTCAGCGGCACCTCGCCGGTCACCGGCTCCGCGTCGGCGGCCACGGCGGGGGCGGCCGGTGTCGCGGCGAGCGCGAGCGCGGCCACGGTCGGGTGGTCGAACACCTGGCCGGGCATCAGGTCCAGACCGGCGCGGCGAGCACGGGACACCACCTGGATGCTGAGGATCGAGTCGCCGCCGAGCTCGAAGAAGTTGTCGTCGGCGCCGACGCGGTCCGCCCGCAGGACCTCGGCCCAGATGCCGGCGAGCAGCCGCTCGGCGTCCGTGGCGGGCTCGCGGTACCCGAGCCCGGAGACGAAGTCGGGGGCGGGCAGCGCCCGGCGGTCGACCTTCCCGTTCGCGTTGAGCGGCAGGGTTTCCAGCGGGACGAACACCGCGGGCACGAGGTAGTCCGGCAGCGACTGGAGCAGGAACTCGCGCAGGTCCGGCGTCCCGCTCGTGACGACGTAGGCGACCAGCCGCTTGCTCCCGGCGCTCGGAGCCGCGACGACGACGGCCTGGCTGACGTCCGGGTGCGCGGTCAGCGCGGTCTCGATCTCGCCGAGTTCGACGCGGAAGCCGCGGATCTTCACCTGGTCGTCGGCCCGGCCGACGAACTCCAGCAGGCCGTGACTACCGGGGCTTCGCCCCGGGCCGGGGGCTCCGCCACCCGGAACCCCCGCAAAGCCGGCGTGACTACCGGGGCTTCGCCCCGGGCCGGGG
>NZ_JBEZYB010000013.1:0-157218 GCF_040638285.1 Amycolatopsis sp. NPDC026612 | reverse complement strand
CCGCCGCCCCCCCCCCCCCCCGCCCACGGCTCCGACGGCGAGCTCGCCCGAAGCCACCAGCGCGTCGACGGCGGCCGACGCGTCGATGCCTCCTCGGCGGCGCAGTTGCACCAGCGCGCTTCGCAGGCTCGGCAACGGAACCGGCATCAGCTGCCGGGCCAGGTGGAGGGTCAGCTGCCGCGCGCACTCGTCCGGGTCGGCGGGGACCGGCGCCGGGGCCGCGGGGCCGTAGAGCTTCACGCCGTTGCGGCGCCCGGCGACCCGGACCAGCCAGTGCCGGTGCAGCTCGTCGAGCGCGTGCGTGGTGGCGGTCGATGTGCCGCCCCAGAGGTTCTCCACCCGGGCGTCGCCCAGGCGCGCGGCGACCTCCCGCGGGTGGACGACCCCCGCCTCGCCGACGAGGGCGAGGACGTCGGCGGCCACGCCCGAGGGCCGGTACGCGAAATCCGGCCGGCCGCGGGGGTCGGCCAGCGCGCGCAGCCGCGGGGTCATCGCGCCGTAGACGTGCAGGTAGCCCTCGTCCAGGCCGAGCCGGTCGTAAGCCCGCTCGAGGCCGCCCTCGCGGTAGCCGCGCACCCGGTGCCGCAGGATCAGGTCCTGGGCGCGGCCCGGGCTGCGGATCGGGTCGTACTGCACGAACTCCAGCGCCGCGACGACGTCGGACAGCGCACCCGGATCACCCAGGGTGGCGTGCACCGCCGTCGCGCGCAGGCGCCGGAGCCGGCTGGTCTCGCTCATGCGGCGATCATGCAGCGCGCACCGTGTCCTCCTCGTCCGGGGCATCGTCCGGGACATCCGGGACGGCCGGGACGGCCACGGCGTCCGGCGGCTCCGCGGCATCGAGGGCGCCCCGGTCGCGCTGGGGCCTGAGCCGGCTCAGCAGGGGCCCGGTCATCAGCGTGGTCACCACGGCCATGATCACCATCGCGGTGAACAGCCGCGTGTCGAGCACGCCGAGGCTCAGCCCGACGTTGAGGATCACCAGCTCGGTCAGGCCACGGGTGTTGAGCAGGATGCCGAGCGCGACCGACCGGCGCCCGCCGGCCCCGGTGAGGCGGGCCGCGCCGGCGGCGCCGGCGAACTTGCTCACGCACGCGACGGCGATCACCGCGAGCACGATCACCATCCCGCGCATCCCGAGCGTGCCGAGGTCGACCGAAAGCCCGGTGACGGTGAAGAACACCGGCAGCAGCAACAGGCTCATCTGCTCGATCCGGGCCGTCACCTCCGGCGCCCTCGCCGCGACCGGCTGCCGCGGCACCACGGCGCCGAAGAGGAACGCCCCGAACACGACGTGCAGGCCGATCAGGTCGGTCGTCCACGCGCAGGCCAGCAACCCGGCCAGCAGCACGGTGTGGACCGCGAGCTTGCTGCCCGCCCACTTCCGCTGCGGTGCCAGCAGCCACTTCAGCGCCGGCCGCACCAGGTACACCAGCCCGAGGACGAACACCGCCGAACCGAGGGCGATCCGGCCCAGCGGCCCCGGACCGCCCACGGTGACGACGGCGACCACCACGGCCAGCACGCACCACGCGAGGAAGTCCTGCACGGCCGCGCTGGCCAGCGCGACCGTGCCGAGCTTGCTGTGCTGGATGCCGCGCTCGGTCACGATCCGGGCCAGCACGGGGAAGGCGGTGATGGACATCGCCGCGCCGAGGAACAGCGCGGGCCCGAGCGGGCCCCCCACCTGCAGCTCGTGCCGGTCGAGCCACGGGTACAGCAGCAGGGCGAGCCCGGCGCCGAACGCGAACGGCAGCGCGACCGACGCGAACGACACGGCCAGCACCTGCTTGCCGACACCCCGCAACCGCGAAAACCGCAGTTCGTAGCCGACTCCGAACATGAACAGCACCAGGCCCAGCTGCGAAAGCACCGTGAGGTAGGGCCGGGCGGCCGGTGGGAACAGCACCTCCGTCAGGTGACCGGGCAGCAGCCCGAGCAGGCTGGGGCCGAGCGCGATTCCGGCGACGATCTCACCGAGGACGGCCGGCTGCCGCAGACGTTTCGCGAGCACGGCGAAGACGAACGCGGTCACGAGCAGCAGCCCGAGGTCGGCCAGCACGATGCCGGCCACCCCGTCGCCGCCGCCGGCGGAAGCGGCTTGGATGTGGGGAGTCACGGATTCGACCACCTTTGTGGGGAAGCCGTCCACGACGCCGGGGACGACCGGCACTCACTCCCGGTCGTACCGGACGCCGAGGAGGACGGCGAGGATCACGATGCAGCCACCGGCGATGCCGCTGACGGCGGGCACTTCGCCGAGGACCAGCCAGGTCCACACCGGCGTCATCGGCGCATCGAGGACGTCGATCAGCGCCGCGTCCCTGGAGGGCACCCGGCCGGAGCCGACGACCAGGAAGACGCGGCCCAGACCGAGGGTCACGATCCCGAACAGGGCCGAGACGGCGAACCCCTTCGGGTCGAACAGGTCGCGGTCCAGGAACGGGGCCGCGAGGAGGCTGGAGAGCAGGCAGGCCAGTGCGGACGCGGCGAGCATCGGCGTGTCCCGGTGCTGGCGGGAGATCAGGATGACCCCGGCCACGCACATCGTCATCACGAAGGCCAGGCCCATGCCGATCAGGTCGCCGCCGCTCAGGCCGGCGCCGGCCATCACGCCGACGCCGACGACCACGGCGGCGCCGGACACCCAGAACACCGGGGACGGCTTGCGCCGGAACAAGACCAGCTGGGCCAGCCCGACGACGATCGGGATGGTCGCGTAGATGACCGACACGTTGACCACGCTGCCGAGCCGGTAGGCCCCGACCAGGCTGGTCATCCCGACGGTGAAGAGCCCGGCCACGGCGAGCGCGGGCCAGCGGAAGTTGGCCCGGTCGGTCATCCGCTGCTTGGTGAACAGCCTGGCCACCACCCAGATCGCGAGGGCACCGAACACCCCGCGCAGGAACAGCACGTCGCCCAGCGACTGCGTCGTCGCCCGGGTGAACAACCCGATCGTGCTGAAGGACGTCGCGGATCCCAGCATCAGCAGGACGCCGACGACCCGCTCCCGGCGCGCGTGCGCGTCGCCGGCTTTCTCCCGCACCAACGGTTCCACGTCTGACCTCTCGTCGTCCACCGGATCAACCTACTCCCGTCCGTCCCGGCCGGGCGTCCGTCCACAGAGGACGACCGGCCGGGGACGACCGCGGTGGTCAGAACACCTGGGTCCCGCCGACGCTGTTGAGCTGCTCCGGCGCGAAGAAGGTGTGCTTCTCGAACACGGTGTCGTAGTCGCCGCGCGCGAGCGTGTCGTCGGGCAGCTTGTCGGTCGGGCGGTACGCCCGGTGCGGTGACTTCGACGGGTCCACCGGCTCGTTCGACCGCGCGTTGTAGACGCAGTGCATCAGCGTGCGCGGCCGGCCGGTGGTGTTGGGCAGCGACCCGTGGAGCATGTTGGCGTGGAAGAAGACCGCGTCGCCCGCTTCCATCTCGCACGGGACGACCTCGAGCCGGTCGAGGATCTGCGCGGTCCGCACCGGGTCGGCCACGTGCGCGCCGCCGACGTCGACCATGTCGATCCGGCCGAGCTTGTGCGAGCCCTTGACCACCTTCAGGCAGCCGTTCTCCAGGTTGTTCGAGTCGAGCGCGACCGAACAGGTGACGGTGTTCGGGTAGATGCAGTCGTCGTACCAGTAGGCGTAGCCCTGGTGCCAGTCGACCGCGCCGGGGACGTCGTCGCTCTTGCGGACGAGCTTGATGTGCCAGAAGTAGCTTTCCTCACCCAAAAGCAGCGAAGTGTTGTCGACCATCCGGGCCAGGCGCGGCAGCTTGCCGGCGTAGGTGTCGTTCTGCTCGCACCAGATGGTGACCTTCCACAGCTTCCCTTCGAGGTCGGGGATGCTGGACTGCGAACCGCGGATGTCGGGGTGGCTGTCGAGCTCGTCCTGCAGCGGGCGTACCTCTTCGGGCGAGAAGAGCCCGCGCTTGACGACGTACCCGTCCTCGTGGAACTGAGCGGCCTCGTCCGGGGTGAGCAGCCGGTCGGTGGCGGCCACCGGGGCGGCGATGGAAGTCATGTCCTGTCTCCTTCGGTTGTCTTCACTCGAGGTGTTCGGCGAGTCGGGTGACGTGCGGGGACCGCAGCATCGAGAAGTGGTCACCCGGGATCCGGACTACGGCAACGGAGGTACCTCCCAACTTCTCCTCGGCTTCGGCGGCCAGTTCGGCCGCGCGGCCGGGTCCGAGGCCGACGCCGGTGGCGGTCTCGGGCACGGCGATGACGATCGGGCAGGCCAGCTCGTCGACGACCTGCGGCGAGCGGGCGATTTCGCAGTTGGCGCGGTAGATCTCGTAGGCGCTCGCCCGGCTGTCACCGGACAGGCGGCTCGCGCCGCCGCCCAGCTCCAGCAGGTTCGCGAACTCTTCCTCGCTCGCGGCGCCGGCGGCGGCCGTGGCGACGGGTTCGCCGTCGACGACCACCAGCCGCCGCAGGGTCCGTCCCCGGCGCCGCAGCTCGACGGCGAGCGAGCAGGCGACCATCGCACCGAACGAGTGGCCGACGAGCGTGAGCTCGCCTTCCGGCTGCGCGCGCTCGACCTGGTCGGCCAGGTCGCCGGCCACCTCGACCACGTCGGTCCGGCCCGGCTCCCCCGCCGCGCGGGTCGGCGAAGCCAGCGTGACCAGCCCGCCCGGCGTCGTCAGCGCGCTTTCGAGATCGGGAGCGCCGTCGAGCCGCCCGAAGATGCCGGCAACGTAGAACACGGGGCCGGTGGCCGCCGGGGCGACCCGCGGCCGGACGGCCTCGGCGGCCGCCGCCAGCGTCGGCGCGTCGGACAGGTCGTTCAGCGGCACCCGGACCCCGCTGCGGCGCTCGATGACCGCGCGGACCTCGATCAGGTTGAGGGAGTCGACGCCGTTGTCGGCCAGCGACCGGTCCGCGGCCAGCTCGCCGGGCGCCACCCCGAGCACGGACGCCACCGCCGCGGCGACGAGGCCGGCGCCGTCCGACGCCTGGTCACCGGTCCCGCCCTCCGGTACCGCAGTGGCGGTCCCCGGGGCGTCCGGAGCGGCCGCCGGGCGGGGAAGCGCGGGCAGCACGGCGGTGCGGAACGGGTGCCGGCGCAGGACGGCCGCGCTCAGGTCGGCCGCGATGAGCGGCTCCCCGGTCCGGCAGGCCCGGTCCAGCAAGGGGAGCAGCGTGGCCGCGGGCAGGGGGTTCTCCCCCGCCCGGCGCAGCACGGCGTTCAGCCCGCGCCGGGCGGTGATGCCGACCCCGTCCCACGGTCCCCACTGCACGGCCACGACATCCGGCGAGGCGGCCAGGCCGTCCAGGTACCCGCAGGCCATGCCGTGCGCGGCCTGGCCCGCGTTGCCGAGCAGGACGCTGGTGGAACTGAACAGCACGAACCGGGCGGCCGTGCCGGCGAAGGCGGTCCGGAGGTGGTGGCTGCCGCGGACCTTGGGCCGCAGCACGGCCTCGAGGTCTTCGGCGCGGACGGTGTCGATCGTGCCGTCGCGCAGCACCGCGGCGAGGTTCAGCACGAGCGGCTTCGCCGAATCCGCCGTCACCCGCTCGGCCACTTCGCGGACCTTGGCCGCGTCGCCGACGTCGGCGGTCAGATAGCGGACCTGGACGCCGGTTTCCCCGAGCCGGAGGGCGAACCGTTCGGTGTCCTCGTCGAGGACGGTCCGGCCGACCAGCCACACCCGGCCGATGCCGTGGGCCGTGGCGAACCATTCCGCGACGGCGTGGGCGAGGTCGCTCGAGCCGCCGAACACCACCAGGGCGTCGTGGTCGAGCGGCTCGCCGTCCGGCGCGGGCCCGGCGGGTTCGACCGCGGGCAGCAGGAGCTTGCCGTCGCAGATCCTCGCGTTGACGTGCGGCGAGCCGTGCGTCAGCAGGGTGTTCACCTGCCGGACGGTCTCGCCGTCCGAACCGTGCCCGTCCACCGCGAGGGCCAGCGTCCGGACCCGGCGGTCTTCCGAGGCGGCGACCCGAGCCAGTGCCGCGGCCATCGCCCCGGCCGGCCGCACGGCGTCCCCGTCCGGGGTGCAGAGCACGAGGGTCTCCAGCTCCGGGAGCTCTTCGGCCCGCCGGACCGCGCGCAGCAGCGCGGCGGCGTACCACCCGGCCGCGTCCGCGTCCGGCTCGCCGAGATCGAACCGCAGCACGGCCGTGCTCACCGAACCGGGCAGCAGTCCCTCGACGTCCGCACCCGTCCCGACGTCGACGACGACCGGCGCGGGCCGGTCCGCCGGCCGCGGGTTCGCGCAGACGAACAGCCCCTCATCGGCGACGACGTCTTCGGCGGGCAGCCCGCCGCACGCCCGGAGCACGTCGACCCGCCCGAACCGGCCGCCCAGCAGGTCCCGCCAGCGCTCTTCGGTGAGCAGCGGGTGGTCCACCCGGGTGTCGTCGTCGAAGGACCACCAGCTGTCGAGCAGACCGAAGGTGAGGTCGATCCAGGCCAGCGCCTTCAGGTCTTCGACCAGCAGGACCACCCCGTGGGGTGCGAGGCGCCCGGCCAGCCGGTCCAGGGTGGCCCCGACATCGCGGGTGGCGTGCACGACGTCCACCGCGACCACGACGTCGAAGTCGTCGTCGAGCGCGCCGACCGACTCGTCGGAGTCGAGGTCGGCGGTCGCCGTGCGGAAGCCCGGGTGGTGCCCGAAGCGCTCGGCGGCGAGCCGGTTCAGCCCTTCGCTGAGGTCGGTGAACGTGTAGTCGGCGGCCGCCCCGAGCTCGCCGAGCGCGGCGAGGACGCCTTCGGTGGTGGCGCCGGTGCCGCCGCCGACCTCGAGGACCTTGAGCGGCCGGCCGGAGTGGGCGGCCGCCACGGACGCGACCACGCCCGCCAGGGCGGAGTTGAGCCGGTTCAGCAGGAACGAGCCCTGGTAGTAGGACCGCAGCCGGGCCGCGCCGGAGCCGCCGAACAGGATGCTTTCGCCGTCGAGTGAGCCGTCGAAGAACCGGGGCAGCCGGCCGGCGCAGTTCTCGACGATGGCCCGCTCGGCGTCCAGTGCGCCTTCCGGCGGCCCTTCCGCGGCGGCCGGTCGCGGGCGGTCGAGCAGGTTCCCGAAGGCCCGCAGGCGCCGGGCGTCCGCCGGGGTCGTCCCGGTCGCCCCGGCCAGGTACTCCCGGCCGCCCGCCGCGTCGAGGACGCGGACCGCGTGGTCCTCCAGCTCCCGGATCCGCCGCTGGTACTGCTCGACCTCCCCGTCCGGCGCGGACAGGGCCGCACGGGCCTCGTCGAGCGCCGCTGCGACCGGGTCCGGCAGTTCGGCGCCGACCGGCACGTGCGGCCGCCAGCCGAGCCGGTGGGCCACTTCGCCGCCCCGGCGGTCCCCCTGGAACCGGACGCCGGCGAGCTCGGTGACCACACCCCCGGTCTCGCCCGCCAGCGTGCCGGAAACGGTGGCAGGCCCGTCGGGGCCGACGGCCACCCGGCCGGCCGGCGCCGCGACCGCCCGCAGCCGGGCCCACGCCACGTGGGCGGGCATCCGGACGTCCTCCGCGGCCGCCAGGACGTCGGCGAGCTGCAGCACGCCGTCGACCGCGGCCACCTCGTCGGTGCCGATCCCGAGCCGGGTGCGGTCCCCGCGGGCTTCCGCCGGCCGCCAGAGCGCCGTCGCCGACGCCGGGCCTGCGGTGATCCCGGTGAGGCCCCGGTACCCGGCGCCGTAGTGCAGCCCCTGCTCCTCGAACCGCCGGTAGAGCCCGGCGGCGGCGACCGTGGTGCCGGAACCGTGCGGGATCGTGAGCGTCCGGACCTCGCCGGTGAGCAGGGCCGCGGCGTTGCGGGTCCACGCCTGCCCGGGCTGCCGGGTCGACAGGACGCACTCGGCGGGCGAGCCGGGGCCCACCGAAATCCGGGCCTCCACGACGTCGGTCTCCGCCTCGAAGACGATGGGCCGCTCGAACGAGACGTCCGCCAGGACGATGTCGGTGGCGTCCGGGCGCACCGCACGCCCGATCCGCGCGAAGAGGCGCAGGATGCCCGCGGCCGGGACGACCCAGCGGTCGCCGACCCGGTGCCCCCTGATCCAGTCCTCATCGGACGGAGCGAGGGTGAACGGCACGTCCGGGGCCACCAGGTCCCCGAGCGGCCCGCGCCGCGGCACGCAGCCGAGCGGCCGGATTTCGGTGCGGTCGAAGGGGTAGGAGGGCAACGGGATCAGCTCGCCGTCCGCCACCCCGTTGAGGGCGTTCCAGTCGAGCTCGCGGTCCGCCCGGTAGGCCGCCGCCGCGACCTTCCCGAGATAGCCGGGGACGGACTTCTTCAGGTCGCAGGCCAGCTCCGGGGCCGGCACCGCCCCGGCGGTCGCCGCGGCGCGCACCAGGCGCGAGAGCGTGGCGGAGAACCCGATCTCGACGACGAGCGACGCCTGCGGCGACCGGCCGAGGACCTGCTCGGCGGCGGCGAGGAAGTCGACCGGGGAGGTCAGCTGGGTCGTCCAGTACCGCAGGCCGTCCGGTTCGCGCGTGGTGCCGTAGGCCGCGTTCGAGCCGACGAACGCCACGGAAGCGGGGTGGGCCGGGACGGGGGCGCCGCGCTCCAGCTCGCCGGCCGCCGCCGCCAGCATCCGGCTGTGGAACGGCTTGCCGACGGGCAGCGTCGTCACGTGCACGCCCGCCGCGGAGGCGACCCGCCGCAGCTCCTCGAGCCGCGGTCGGGGGCCGGCCAGCACGACCTGGGCCGGCCCGTTGACCGCCGCGACGTCGAGGTCGAGCTCCGCCGCCAGCGCCCTCGCGCGGTCCAGCGAGCAGCGCACCTGGGCCATGAACCCGGCCGGGGCGGCGTCCATCAGGGTGCAGCGGGCCGCGACCAGCGTCAGCGCGTCCGGTTCGGCCAGCAGTCCGGCGCACACCGCGGCCGTGATCTCCCCCAGGCTGTGCCCGGTGACGACGTCGGGGGCGCAGCCGAACGACCGCAGCAGGTCCACCAGCGCCAGCTGGAACGAGAACTGCAGGACCTGTTCCCGGATGGTGCACGGTTCGCCGCACTCGCCGCCGCCGGTGTCCACCGGCCGCACCGGGTCGCCGGTGGGCCGGCCGACGTGCCGGTCGAACACCGCGGGCCCGAGCCGGGCCGAGAACGCCTCGAGCAGGGCCGGGAACCGCTTCGCGAACACCGGCCACCGGGACAGCCCGGCCACCGCGTCCCAGGAGAACCCGCTGCCCTGCCCGGGGAACGCCCAGACGGTCTCGCCGCGCACGGCCGCGGCCGGGAACTCGCGGAACGCCGGCGCGCCGGCGCCGTGGACGAGCACGCCCCGGTGCTCGCCGAAGTGCTGCCGGCCCTCGGTGAGGGTGCGGACCACGCTCGCCGCGGGCAGCTGCGCCGCGTCGTGGCCGAGCCGTTCGCCCAGCCGCGTCGCCAGTGCGTCGAGCGACTCCCGGCTCCGGCCGCTGACCGGCAGGTAGAGCGGGGCTTCGCGATCGCCCAGCGTCCCGGCGTCCGCGGCGGACGGCCGCGCCGCCGGTGAGCGGACGACGACGTGGCAGTTCGCGCCGCCCATGCCGAACGAGCTGACACCGCCGCGGACGGGCCGGTCGTCGGGCAGCTTGTGGCTCTCGGCGGTCACGGTGAACCGGTCGGTGCTCGTGAGGGCGGGGTGCAGGCCGGAGAAGCCGTACGTGCCGGGGAAGAGCCGGTACCGGACGGCCAGGCAGGCCTTGATGAACCCGGCGATCCCGGCGGCTTCGTCGAGGTGGCCGACGTTGCCCTTGACCGAGCCGACCAGGCACGGCGAGGACTCGCCCGGAGCGCTGAGCCGCGACGCGAGCAGCGCGTTCCACTCGATGACGTCGCCGATCGCGGTGCCGGTGCCGTGCGCTTCCACGAAGTCGGCCGCGGTGTCCGAAGCGCCGAGGGCGGCGTCGATCAGCCGGGTCTGCGACTCCGGGTTCGGCGCGCTGAAACCGGCCTTCACGGCTCCGTCGTGGTTGACGGCGCTGCCGACGACCTCGGCGTAGACGGTGTTGCCACCGGTGCGGGCGTCCCGGGCGCGCTTGAGGACGACGACCCCCGCGCCGTTCCCGAAGACGGTCCCGTCGGCGTCGCGGTCGAAGGGACGACACACGCCGTGGCGGCTGCGGACCGAGCCTTCGACGTACTCGTAGCCCTCCGGCTGCGGGTAGATGATCGACACGCCGCCGGCGAGCGCGAGGTCGCACTCGCCGGCCAGCAGGGCCCGGCGGGCCGTGTGCACGGCGGTGAGCGCGGTCGCGCAGGCGGCCTGCACGACGACGCTGGGCCCGGTCAGCCCGAGCCGGAAGGACACGGTCGAGGTGAGGTAGTTCCGGTCGGTGCCGATCCGTTCGGCCAGCGTGTTGTGCTCCAGGAACGGGGTGTCGTCGTCGGCCAGCCGCCGCGGCTCCACCTCGTTGAGCAGGTAGGTGCTCAGCCCGGCGCCCGCGAAGACACTGACGTTCTTGTCCGCGAGGCCGGCCACCTCGCCGGCGTCCTCCAGCGCCGTCCAGCACAGCTCGAGGAACACCCGCACCTGCGGGTCCATCCGCCGGGCTTCGGCCGGGCTGATCCCGAAGAACGCGTGGTCGAACGCGTCCACGTCGGTCAGGTGGCCCTGGGCGCGGACGAACGTGCTGCCGTCGGCGGGCGCCGTCACCGCGGAGGTCCCGTCGAGCAGGGTGCGCCAGAAGGTGTCGACGTCGGGCGCGCCGGGGAACCGGCCGGCCAGGCCGACGACGGCCACCTCGTCCGCCGCGGCCGGCTCGCGCCGGACGACGGCGGCCGGTCGGTGCGCCGGGGAGTCCAGGGCCCGCTGCAGGTCCCCGATGACGGGGTGGCGGAAGAAGTCGGCCACGGAGAGGCCGGGGTGGTCGCGGCCGAGCCGGGCCGCCAGTGACATCAGGCTGATCGAGTCCAGCCCGGCGTCGAGGAACCGGGACCGGTCGTCCACGGCCGGGTTGCCGGTCAGGGCGCGGACCGCGGCGAGCACGGTCGAACCGGCCGGGCCGGGTTCGGCGGCGGAACCGGTGGCCTGGCGGGCCGTGGCCGACTCCCCGGCCAGCTCCGTGATCGCCTGGAGGTCGGGTTTGTGGTTCGCCAGCCGCGGGATCGCGGCCACGAACAGCAGCTCGAACTCGTAGCCGTCGCCGAGGGTCCCGGCGATCCCGTCCCGGATCGGCGCCGGGTCGAGCTCCGCGGCGGGATCCTGCTTGGTCGCGACCACGACGATCTCGACCCCGCCGGACGGTGTCGGGTAGTGCACGGCGACGGCGTCGGCCACCCCCGCCGCGGCGGCCGTCTCCGCCTCCAGCGCCTGCAGGTTCACCCGGAAGCCGCGGCGCTTGATCACCCGGCTGTCCCGTCCGAGGATGTGCAGCCTGCCGTCGCGGTCGGTGAAGCCGACGTCGCCGGTGACGACCGAGTGGGCGCCGCGGCGGACGACCACCGCGCCGCTGAGCGTCGGCGGCAGTTCGGTGTCGTCCCCACCGACCACCCGCACCTCGACCCCCTCCACGGGGAGCCCGGCCGGCGGCCGGTCCGGCCAGCCCGCCGGCGGCCCGATCAGCTGGTGGCTGGTGACGTCCTGGGTTTCGGACATGCCGTACTGGTTGACCAGCCGCGCCGAGGTGCGGGAGAACCATTCGCGGATCTCGGGCGTGATCCGCAGGCTCCCGCCGGCGACCAGCACCTCCTTGAGCGCCGGGGGCGCCAGCGCGGGCTCCACCAGCGCGGACTCGGCCACCGGGCGCAGCAGCACGGTCGGCAGGTACACCTTCTCGACCTCGGCCGCGGCCAGGAACTCGAGCAGCTTCCGGGGGTCGTCGCGGACGTCCCCACCGGCCGCCACGAGGGTGCCGCCACCGCACAGCGTCGCGTAGATCACGTGGTAGGCGATGTCGAACGACAGCTTGGAGAACTGCAGCGTCCGCCGGGGCCCCGGGAACGTCCGCAGGTGCCACGAAACCAGCGACGAGAAGTCCGGGCGGCCGAACGGGATCGGCTTCGGCTGTCCGGTCGAGCCGGACGTCAGCGTGATGTACAGCGGCGGCTCGGGGCCGGGGTCGGGAGCGGGCCCGCGCGCGCCGACGACGAGCCGGCACGGCCCGAACGCCCCTTCGACCAGTTCGTCGTCCGGCCCGGTGCCGCGCACCGGGGAGCCGGGCAGCCGGATGACCGCGCCGATGCCCGCCACCTCGGCCAGCGCGCGCCGGGTGGCCGCCGGGCCGCGGTCGAGCCGCAGCATGGTGGCCCCGGCCAGGTTCACCCCGAGCACGCAGGCGATCTCGGCGGGGTGCTTGCGGCCGGTCACCGCGACGACCCGGCGGCCGGGCGGCAGCCGGCGGCCGAGGACGTCGGCGAGCGCCGAGGCGTCCGCCCAGAGCCGGCCGTAGGACACCGTGCCGGTGCCGGGTGCGTCGACGGCGACCGCGTCGGCCCGCGCCTCGACGACGGCGGCGAGCCGCTCGAGCACGTCGGGCCCCTCGTGCGGGGGTGGCGGAGATCCGCCGTCGCGGTCGCCCTCGACGCCCCGCAGTCTCGCGCCGAGGTGGTCGAGGACCTCCGGACCGACCACAGTGGACTCGAGAGTCACCTGCAGCCTGCCGTCGCCGTCGCGCCAGTGGTTGAGGACCAGCGCGTACGGCGTCCGGCTGACGGCCGGCTCGGACACCGGCCCGACGAGCTCTCCACGGTGGCCGAACAAGGTCCGCGGCACGAGGAGGACGTCGAAGGGGTGGGCCGGGTCGACCGCCGTGCGGAACCCGTCGTCGGCCATCACGTGCTGGAACGGCACCTTCGCCAGTGCACAGGCCCGCTCGTACTCCCGCTCCGCCCACTGCGGTCCGCCGTCGCCGGCCGGGAGGACGGCGATCCCGGGGTTGCCGAAGTACCCGAACCGCCCTTCCTGCGCCGGCGTGCAGCCGTCGAACGGGATCGCGACGAGCAGCTGCTCCCCCGGGACGAGGTGGGCGGTCGCGGCCCGCAGCCGCCGCAGGAGGTGCACCTCGTCGGGCTCGCCGGACGGGCCCGGGTCCACGACCCCGCTCCAGCGGTGGCCGCCGGGGTCGGGCTCGACCACCCGCCGCCGCAGGTCGCCCGGTTCGGTGATGGCCGCGGCGAGCCGGGCCACCTCCGCGTCGGCGTCGGCCGGCAGCCGTGGTTCGGCCACCAGCCGGCCGAGGTCCGGCCCGTCCGCGGCCGGCGGCCGGTCGTCGAGACCGGCGAGGAACAGCTCCAGCGACCGGTCACCGTCGCACACCAGGTGGTGGAACCGGCAGAACAGGTACGTCGCTTCGGGGGTCGCCACCAGGCCTGCCGACCACGGCAGGTCCCGGCCGAGGTCCCACGGTTGACCGGTGAACCCGGCGTAGAGCGAACGCAGCCGCGTGGGGTTCGCGGCCCGCAAAGTGGGCTGCACCGCGGCGAGGACGGCCTCGCGCGGCGGCAGCGACCGCCACACCGGCTCGCCCGCCGCCGCGTCGACGGTGGCCGACAGGAGCGGGTTCGCGGCGACGACCGTCAGGAGCCGCCGCTGCAGCTCCGCCACCCCGATCGGGGTGGTGAGCCGCGCGGCGCAGGCGATCGTCAGGTCGGTGCGCCGGGCGTCCATCGCCTGCATGAACCACATGCGGAGCTGGGACCGGGTGAGAGCGGTTTCCCTGTTCACGGTGCCCACTTTCGTTGTTCGTGCGCCTGGCTGGGGGGTTGAAGGGAGTCTGCGCCGAACGCCGTCGCCCCGCCGTCACAGCACGGCCGCCGCGGGACGCGTCCGTCCTCTTCGGACGGTCAGAACGCGGCGATCCCGAACGGCGGCAGCTGACCGCCGTTCTCCGGGAGGACGACGTTGAACGCCTTGTGCTCCTCGATGAACTTCAGCGTGCCGTCGGCGTTCACCTGGAACACCTGCAGCAGCCCGAAGTGGGAGTTGAGCTGGTAGAGCCACCGGCTGTCGCGGCTGAGCGCGATGTCGAACGTGCCGTCCCTGGTGTGGCCGTCGGCGGCCTGCGGGTGCAGCAGCGTCAGCGCTCCGGTGTCTTCGATGCGGTAGCTGGAAATCGAGCCGCCGCCCAGCGCGTTCGAGGTGAACGCCAGCTTCCCGTCGTTCGTGGGGACGATCCAGCAGCTGTCGGTGCCGCTGTTGGGCACGGCCTTGCTGATCGCCTTCAGGGTTCCGTTGCCCAGCATGGTGTAGCTGCTCGCGGTGCCCTTGCCCTTGTCGGCGTGGTTCTGCTCGCTGAACAGGGCCGTGCCGTCCTTGGTGAAGGAGAAGCCGAACGGGCCGGTGCCGGAGGTGTTCTGCACGGCCTTGGCGCCGAGCGTCCCGTCGGGGTTGACGGCGAAGGTGTCGATGGCGCCGTTTTCGGCGGGCTGCTCGGGCAGCGTGGCGATCCGCTCCGACACGACCAGCTGCGCACCGTCGGGGGTGAACGAAACCTGGGAGCAGCCGGACCGGCCGCCGCCGCTGAGCGGGCGGGTGGACGCCGGGATCGGGGTGAGCCTGCCTTCGACGTCGATCCGGAAGCCCGAAACCGACGGCTGGTCGCCGTGCGTGCAGTTGTCCAGGAACGCGTCGGGGAACTTCAGCACGAACCGGTCGTCGAGCTCACCGCTGTTGAGGGCGTAGAGCAGGCCGTGGTTCACCGTCAGGCTCACCGGCTTGTTCCCGCCGGAGGGGACGTTCGAAACCAGCTGGAGGCCGTCGGCGGCGACCCGGAACACGCTGATCGTGTCGCTGCCCGCATTGGCCACGTACAGCAGCTGCGCGCTGTCGAGGTTGTGCTGCGGGGAGGTCTCCCCCGCCGTGGTACCGAGCACGATGCCGTGCGCGGAGTCCTCGAAGCTGCCGCTGCCGACGCCGCCGGTCTTGTACCGGCCGACCTCGTGCAGCCGCCCGTCCTCGCTCCGGGAGAACGCGAGGACCTCGTTGGCGGTCGGGTCGTTCGTCTGCACGAACACCGCGCCGCGACGCAGGTCGAACACGCCACCGCTGCCCGCCGCGGGGTTGCCGGCCGCGGCGAAGGCGTCACCGGCGTCGCCGGCGGCCGTGCCGGTCTGACCGGCCAGCGGGACCGGCAGCGCCTCCCCGTCGTCGGCGGAGTCGTTGACGACCCAGCCGACGACGAACCCGGCGGCGATCGCGATCACCGCGGCCAGCACGCCGACCACGATCCCGAGGCGACGGCGGCGGCGCGGTGGCCGGGCGGGTGGTGCCAGGGCGGGGGCAGGCTGCTGGGCGAAGCCGGGCGGGCCCGCCGATGGCTGGGCGGGGAAGCCCTGGGTGCGCGGGCCGTAGCCGTGGCCGGCCCCGGCGTTGGTGTTGTCCATCATCACTCCTTTGTCGAAACGGCGGGTCCGGTCCCGTCTCCGGCCGGGGGCGGACCGGCTCAGTAGTGCGAAAATTCGGCCTGGTCGAAGGAATGCCGCTCGTCACCGCGCAGCGGCGGGTTGAACACGCTGATGAGCTCCATGTCGCCCTCGCTGCAGGCGATGAGGAAGTGCTCGTCGTGGTCGTCGAGGGCGTAGATGACGCCGGGCGACAGGTCGAAGGAGGTGCCGTCGGCCGTGACGACCTGCCCCCGCCCGGCGATGCAGTAACACGCTTCCAGGTGCCTGCGGTACTGCAGCGGCGACTTCGAGCCGGCTTTGACCAAGGTGTGGGCGAGGGTGAACCCCATCTTGTCGCGCTGGGTGAGAAACCGGTAGCTGAGCCCGTTTCCCCAGTCGACGCAGGTCACCTCGGCCTTGGAACGCACGATCATGACAGGATTCCTTCCTTCGGGGTGGCCACGGCCTGCCGCTTCCCGTTCGCGGACCGGCCGATGCGGTGTTCGACGATCTCGACGCTGCTCGGGACGGCGGTGGCCGGCAGCTTGGCGCGGCAGTACACGCGCAGTTGCAACCCGGTGAGCCGGGCCCGCGGCCGCAGCCGCACCGCCGCGCTGATCCGGTGCCCCTCTGCGGGGTCGGCGGTGGCGGTGACCAGCGCGTCGACCACGTCGGTGTGCCGGAGGATGACCTCCTGGACCTGGTGCAGGTTCGTCCGCGCGCCCCGGACCTTCACCTGGTCGTCGCGGCGGCCGCGCACGAACAGCCGGCCCCGCTCGTCCCGCTCGACGAGGTCGCCGGTGCGGAACGGGCGGCCGATCGGCGTGAGCCCGCCGCGCCGCCGGTCGAGGTAGCCCCTGGCCTGGAACGGCGTGGCCACCAGCAGCTCGCCCCGGCCCGCGCCGGTCACGGTCTCGCCGTGCTCGCCGGCGACGGTGGCCTCGACTCCCGCGATCGGGTCGCCCAGGGGCACGGCGCCGAGCGCGAGGGACTCTTCGACGTCCACTTCGCCGAGGAAGCTGTCGTTGGTTTCCGTGCTTCCGTAGAGGTTCCAGAGCCGGGCGCGGGGGAACAGCGCCGGCAGCCCGGCCGCGAGGCGGGGTGGCAGGACGTCGCCGGTGGAGATCACGTGCCGGACCCCGGGCAGCGGCCGCGGCGCCGACTCGGTCAGCATCCGCAGGTGCATCGGGGACAGCTGCACGACGTCGGCACGCCCGCACGCGTCGGCCAGGTCCGCGCCGCCGGTGGCGGCTTCGGGCGCCGCCAGCTCGGCCCGCGCCCCGGCCGCCAGCGCGGCCCAGACGTCCAAAAGGGACAGATCGAAGTTCAAGGGCACGCAGCTGAGCGTCGTGACGCCCGGGCCGATGCCGAACCGGGCCGACGCCCAGCCGAAGAACCGGTCGAGCCCGGCGGCGTCGAGCACGACCGTCTTCGCCGGCCCGGTCGTGCCGGAGGTGGTCAGGAGCAGGCCGGACCCGGCGGGCCGCGCGGCCACCCCGGCCAGCCGGACGAACTCGCCGTCCGGGGCGAGCACGGCCGAGCACCCGGCCTGGCCGCACAGGTCGACCAGCGCGTCGGACCCGAGCTCGGCCGGCGGCAGCAGGACCTGCTTCCCCCCGGCGAGGCAGGCCAGGACCAGGGCCACCGTCTCCGGGGACTTGCGCGGCGGCACGCAGACCGCTCCGGCGGCCCGCGCCACCACCGGACCGAGCTTCCCGGCCAGGCGCGCGAGCCCCGCGTAGGAGACGGTCCGGTCGCCGGCGGACAACGCGGGCGCGGACGGCGTGCGTTCCACGCGCGCCGCGAAGCGGGTGAGGAAGGACGACGACGGCATGGCTTGCTCCTTCGGGTTCGGCCGGGTGGTGGTCCGGGCGACGGGTATCAGCAGTGGCGGTGGGAGAAGTAGCGGAGCTGCCGCATCCCGGCCGCGATCACGGAACCGGCCTCGAGCACGGTCTCCGTCCCCGGTTCCAGCCGGCTCCAGGCACCGGTGCCGCGGGGCATCACGAAGGTGCCGTTGGCCGATCCCAGGTCGACGACGACGACCTGCCAGTCCCGCAGGACGATCCGCGCGTGCCGGCGCGAGACGAGGGGGTCGGCCAGCGTGACCGCATCCACGTCGCCCGCGGCCACGGCCTCGTCGGTCTCGGGCATCCGGCCGAGCAGGACGTCCCGCACCAGCGGGACGGTCGTCCCGTCGTCGAGCACCAGCACGCCCAGCTGGGGCCGCGGCCCCACTTCCGGCGAGCGAGGGGCCTGGACCATCGAGAGCCCGCACACCGAGCAGTACGAGACGGCGGGATCGTTGAAGTGGTCACGCCCGCAGCGCACACCGGACACGTTCGCGACCGCCCGGGCGCGACCGCTGTCCGATGTGGACTCCGGTGCGGCGGGCGTCACCGGCGCGGCCGGGTTCTGGGTCGGGGTCTGAGTCGGGGTCTGGGTCGGCGACGCCGGGGTCGGCCGGGCCGGAGCCGGAGCCGACTGCACCAGGGCCGGCTCGGCCAGGGCCCGCACGGCTGCGGCGGGCTGGGCCGGGACCGGGGTCGGGATCGGCGCGGCCGGGGCCGATTGGACCGGCTCAGCCTGCACCGTTTCGGCCTGCACCGGCTCGGCCGGGGGCGCGGCCTGCCCCGGCTCGGCTGTCACCGGCTCGGCCGGGGCCGGGGCCGCGGAGCCGTTCACCGTGCCCAGGTCGGTGCCGCCGACGACGGCGCGGACCGCGTCCACCCGGTCGGTGATCACGCGGTCCAGGACGGTCACCGCGTCCCGGCCGTCGAGGTGCACCTGCTCGCCGTTGACCGTGACGATCAGCTCCGCCCCTCCGTGCACGATGGCGGCCAGGCCGTCGTGGGTCGGCCCGAACGCGCAGAGCGCCGGGAAGTCGTCGCCGTCCGGGGCTGCGGCGCCGATCAGGCCGGCCACCTGGCGGCTCAGCTGCCGCGCGTCGGCCTCGCCCGCGGCGATCCCGGCGACGGCGTCGAGCAGCGCGCCGATGCGGTGCTGCCGCCCGGGAACCGCTTCACAGACCAGGGTCAGGTCGCCGTAGCGGGCCAGGACGGCGTTGCCCCGCAAGGGGTGCAGCCCGTCCGGCGCCGTCGCGACCGCCTGCGGTGAATTGTCCAGAACCGTGCTCATACCAGTCTCCCGCCGTGAAACCTCCATCGGATGAACAGCACCCTCATCGGCCCGTTCGCGAACAACCACACCGCCAGCCAGACGATCCCGAAGTGGATCAGGAAGGCCGCCCAGGGCACCGGGCCCGGCAGCCAGGGCAGCCGGCCGCGGTCCGCGAGCACCCACACGAGGATTCCCTCCGGCACGGCGGTGAGGAGGCCGAAGAGGGTGGGCCAATCCTTCTCCCACCGCCACTGCATGAGCAGGTGGTAGAGGAATTCCCAGCCGACCCCGAGCACGGTTACGGCGCCCAGCACCACGAAGGTGGCCTGGTACCGGTCCGCCACCGGCGCGCCGATCGGGAGGATCGGCGCGAGCAGCGCGGTCAGCGCGCCGCCGAGGACGACGAGGAGGAACAGCCGGGTCTGGATCCGGCCGAGCAGTGTCGGCACCACGTTGTTGACCTCTTCCCCTGCCGTGCGGTCAGATCCGGCGTCCGGTGGCCCACTTCAGCCACCGGGCGAAGGAGCTGACCGGCCCCATGTGGTCGCAGTAGCCGCGCCGGGCGACGTCGTCGATGACGTCCTGCGCGGCCAGCTGGAGCCCGAGGAAGGTGTCCACCCCCGGGAAGTAGCCGCCGTACGCCGCCGCGCCGGTGGCGTAGAGCCGGCCTTCGCCGTTGTCCGCCCCGCGCACGTCGAAGGCTTCGCCGACGTCGAGCCTGCCGAGCACGTTGCGCTGGACACCGCTGCGCCGCAGCAGATCGCCGAGCACGCGGTGCTCGCTGATGTCGCCGTTGAGGCCGGTGCAGTCGATCACGTAGTCGACGGCGACGTTCGTCAGGCCTTCGGGGCGGCCGATCGTGGCCACCATGCCGGTCCCGTCGAGCCGCAGGTCGGCGATCCGGCCGGACACCGGCTGGTACCAGCCGGCTTCCCGGGCGGTCCGCTGGCCGTCGAGCCAGTGCCGCCGCGACGGAGTCGTGGTGCCCCCGATCTGCTCGTAGATCCGGGCCCGGTCGGCGCCCTCGAGCCCGCGCATGCGGGCGCGCAGCTGGCCGCCCCACGCCGACTTCGGGTAGTTGAAGCCCTGGAACGCCCAGCCGTCGCGGCCGGGGCGCCGCGCCCACGGGTGCGGCCCGTGGTTGCCGGCGTAGTACGTCCGGAACAGGTGCACGATCTGCGTCGGCGCGCCACCCTCGAGCCGGTCGGTGATCAACCGGTGCAGGACGGCGGAGGCGACGACCCCGCCACCGCGCACCAGGACGGTGCCGGGGCGCTGGCGCAGGGCCTGGTAGACGTGCTCGTGGTCCTCGTAGCCGTTGACCACGTGGTGGAAGTCGTTCATCCGCTCGCGGAACGCCTGCATGTCCGGCAGGAACCGCAGGCCGGGGTAGCCCACGGCCAGGTGCACGTCCCGCGACCGGAACGCGACGTGCTCGGACGGCACCGTGCTCCGCTCGTCGGCGGCCGGGGAAAGCAGGCTGAAGTACCCGCCGCCGGCGCGGCGGCGGACGACCTGCACCTCGCCGCGCACCAGCATCTCGTCGTACCGGATCCGCTCGGCTTCCCGGGCGATGCCGTCGAGCACCGTCCCGAGCACGGGGGTGTAGAAGTCCGCGAAGACCGGCTCCAGGAACACCTGCGTCAACGGCTTGAGGCTCCGGTGCTGCCACGCTTCCTGCAGCGCGTAGGACGGGAAGCCCCACAGGTTGTCCGGACGCGACGCCGAGTCCGAGCGGATCCGGCGGCTGCGCGGCAGCTGCGAAACACGGGTGAGGTATTCGTAGGTCTGCCACGGGTGCGTCAGGTTCGACAGGACGCGGATGTCCTCGGCCGGCACGTCGCCGGCGACCCGCAGGTAGTCGACGGTGACGAACGAGCCCATTCCCCCGCCGACGCTGACGAAGGGGACGTCGTACACCGGGATTCCCGTGGTGGCGACCATCTGGTCCGTCCACATGTCACTCGTGTCGAGCAGGGGCGGGACGACCCTCGCGGTCGGCAGCTGCCGCGGGGCGGCGGCCTCGGTCGTGTCAGTCACTTTCACTCACCGGCTCACTGTTCTGGTCTGTCCAAGAGGTTCACTCGTAAGAGTGGTTGCGACGCCGTTGCCGCACCGTCCTCGCAGCGTCACACGTCAAGGCCGGCAGGCGTTTCGTCGAGCAGCTGGCCGATGCTCGTGGCCGGCTCGACGCCCAGTTCGTCGCGGAAGATCCGCTGGTAGTCGGCGAAGTAGGAAAGCGCTTCCTGCCGGTTCCCCTGCACGAGACAGGCCCGGATGAGTGTCTGGTGAGCACTGTCGCGGAGGGAATCCGCCTGCACCAGCGCCAAAGCGGTGCAGACAGCCGCGCCGGGCAGGCCCGCGCCGGACAACCGGTGCGACAGGGTTTCCAGTGTGGCCAGCCGGAGCTGGCGGAACCGGCTCTGGTACTCCAGCAGCCATTCGTCGTCCAGATCGGGCAACAGGTCGTGGTAGAAGTCGGTTTCGAGCGCTTCGTTGCAGACCGCGGCGGGCAGCGGGCCTTCGGCGGTGAGGATCCGGTTCGCCAGCGCGGTCGCCGAGTCCAGGTCGATCCGCAGCCCGGCGGCGAGCCGCAGGTACGAGCCGGACACGCGGATCAGGCCGGGACAGGTCCGCTCCAGCCGGTAGATCACCGTGCGCAGATTGGCGTGGGCGCGGGCGCTGGTGGCGTCGGGCCACAGCAGGTGCGCGATCTGCCGCCGGGCGACCGAGCCCGAGTGACAGCACAGGACGGCGACGAGACGCTGTCCCGTCGTGCTGACGTCGAGCAGCCGACCTTCCAGCACGAGCCGGAAGCCGCCGAGCAAGGTCAGTTCGCCCGCCGGAGCGGCGGCATCGGGCTCTTCGGACGTCCCTCCCGGACGCCGCGGCGTGGTCGGCCAGATCCGGGCGTCCGGGCGAAAGACGGTGGACCGGGTCGTGGTGACGTCGATGAGCATGAATAGTCCCCCAAACACGATGTCGGAACGGGTACGTGAAGTACCGAGACACCACGTGGCGAGAGCGTTACATGATCACGAAGATCCTTACCGTCTGTGCGTGGAGGATGGGGAAGTCACCCGATTCGGGGTGGCGACGCCCGAAAAGACTACGAAAAGTAGGTGTTTAGCGAGCCGCAAGCCGGGTATTCCATCAACCGGTCGTCGGGGGCACGGCCGGGTTTTTCGTGTGTCCTTTTCGGTCGGTCATCGGTCCGCGGCGATCTCGCCGGGGTCGCCTCGGCCCGCACCGGCGCGCCCACCCTCGATCACATCGCCTCAAAGCCCACTGACCTCGCGGAATGATCTACTCCCCGGGCGTATACGCCCTGTGTATACACCTCCGGTATAGTGATCACCGCGCCGGGGATTCCGGGGTCAAGGGAGGGACAGGGGATGTCGGTTTCACACACCTTGCTCGCGTTGCTCGAATCGGGCCCGCGGCATGGCTACGACCTGAAACGGGCCTACGACGAGCAGTTCGGGCAGGACCGCCCGCTGGCCTACGGCCAGGTCTATTCGACGTTGTCTCGGCTGCTGCGCAACGGCATGGTCGAAGTGGCAGGTGTCGAGAGCGGTGACGGGCCGGAACGGAAACGCTACACGATCACCGACGCCGGGGTCACCGACGTCGACTCGTGGCTGCGCACCCCGGAGAACCCGCAGCCGTACCTGCAGAACACGCTCTACACCAAGGTGGTGCTCGCCCTGCTGTCCGGGCGCAGCGCTTCGGAGGTCCTCGACGTCCAGCGCGGTGCGCACCTGAAGGTGATGCGCTCGCTCACCAAACGCAAGAACGGCGGCGAACTCGCCGATCAGCTGATCTGCGACCACGCGCTCTTCCACCTCGAGGCGGACCTGCGGTGGCTGGAGCTCACCGCCGCGCGCCTCGGCGAACTCGAGCAGGCGGTGCGCTGATGACCACGCCGGGAACGCCGTTGCTCGCCGCGAGCGGACTGCACAAGTCGTTCGGGCAGACACGGGCGCTCGATGGGGCTGCCCTCTCCGTCTCGGCGGGGGAAGTGCTCGCGATCATGGGCTCGTCCGGTTCGGGCAAGTCGACGCTGCTGCACTGTCTCGCCGGCATCGTCCGGCCGGACGCGGGAACCATCAGCTACGACGGCGCCGACCTGGTCGGTATGGACGACCGGGGACGGAGTGCGTTGCGGCGCACCGAGTTCGGCTTCGTGTTCCAGTTCGGCCAGCTCGTGCCCGAACTGTCCTGCCTCGAAAACGTCGCGCTTCCGCTGCGGCTCACCGGCACCAAGCGGAAGCAGGCCGAGGCCAAGGCGACCGATTGGCTCGCGCGCCTGGAGGTCGACGGGCTGGCGAAGCGGCGCCCGGGCGACGTGTCCGGCGGGCAGGCGCAGCGGGTCGCGGTGGCGCGGGCGCTGGTGACCGGGCCGAAGGTGGTCTTCGCGGACGAGCCGACCGGCGCGCTCGACTCGCTCAACGGCGAGAAGGTCATGCAGATGCTCACCCAGGCGGCGCGGGAAACGCACGCCGCGGTGGTGCTGGTGACCCACGAGCCGCGGGTCGCGGCCTATTCGGACCGCGAGATCGTGGTGCGGGACGGGCACACGGTCGACCGGGAGCTGGTCGCGTGATGCGGGATCTGGCGCTGGGACTCCGGCTGGCCGTCGGGGGCGGCCGGATGTCCGGCGCGGCGCTGCTGCGCCTCGCGATGACCGCGTTCGGGATCGCGCTCGCGGTCGCCGTGCTGCTGCCCGCGGCGGCGGTCCACCACCTGGCCGGCGCCCAGGCGGAACGCAAGGCAGCGATCGGGCCGGTCACCGAGCCGCGCGCGGGTGTCGCCCCGCTGCTGGCCTACAACTGGTACGCGACGCTCGGCGACGAATTCGTGAAGGTCACCGCGGTCGCCGCGACCGGGGCGAACTCGCCGGTGCCACCGGGCCTCGACCGCGTGCCCGCGCCGGGTGAGCTCGCCGTGTCGCCGGAGCTCGCCGCGAAGCTGGCCGCCCCGGACGGCGGTTCGCTGAGGGCACAGCTGCCGGGGCACGTGGTCGGCCGGATCTCGCGCGAAGGCGTCTCCGGCGCGGGCGATCTGACCGCGTACTACGGGGTGCCTGCCGCGCAGATCGAGGCCGAAGGCGACGAAGGCGCCAAGGTCTACGCGTTCGGCCGGCCCTACACCGGGCTCGGGCTGTCGGCGGTCATGCTGGGCGTCATCCTGCCGATCGCGGCGGTGCTGCTGCTGCCGTTGCTGATCTTCGTGACCACCGCCTCGCGGATGGGCGCGGCGCAGCGGGAACGCCGGCTCGCCGCACTGCGGCTGATCGGCCTGGACTCCCGCCAGGTCAAACGGGTCGCGGCGGCCGAATCACTGGTCGGGGCCGGGATCGGGCTCGCGGCGGGCATCGGGTTCTTCGCCGTGCTCCGCACGTTCGTGGCCGACATCCTGCCGTTCGGTCTGCGGATCTTCCCGGAGGACTTCGTCCCCTCCTGGCCGCTGGTCGTGGTGATCGTGCTGCTGGTGCCCGGGCTCGCGGTCGGGTCGGCACTGTTCGGGCTGCGCCGAACGATCGTGGAACCGCTCGGTGTGGTCCGCCAGGGCAAGCCGGTGAGCCGGCGGATGTGGTGGCGCTGGGCGCTCACCGGGATCGGTGCGCTGCTCCTGGCCGCCACCTTGACCCTCGAGCGAGGAGGGGGCGACACCGCCGGCGGGCTGGCGCTCGCGGCGGGCAGCGTCTTCCTGCTGGTGGGCGTCGCGGCCCTGCTGCCGTGGCTGGTCGAGCGGCTCGTCGAACGGCTGCACGGCGGTTCGCCGTCGTGGCAGCTCGCGATCCGGCGGCTGCAGCTGGACAGCGGCACCGCCAGCCGCGTGGTGTCCGGCCTGGTCGTCGTCCTGGCCGGCACGATCCTGATCCAGGGCGTGATCACGTCGCTCGGCAGTGGCATGGACCGGCGGAAGTCACCGGCCGGGGTGGCCGTCGCTCCGGTGCAGGTGGAGACCACCACCGCGCACGAAGCCGAGGTCGGCAGGCTGGTGTCGGCCGCGCCGGGGGTGACCGGCGTACACCCGGCCAGGACCATGACGTTCCGGTCCGGACCGCGGCAGGACTACGGCATGGTCGGCGACTGCGTGGCGCTCAAGACGCGGGCGGACATCGGCACCTGCTCCGACGGCGACGTGTTCTACGTGGTGCCGCCCGAGGGCGGCACGGCGCCGACCGGCCGGCTGCAGCTGCAGAGCTACTCCCACGGCCGGGAAGTGAACGGTCCGGAGTGGACGGTTCCCGGGCACGTCCGGGTCGTGCGGTCGGACGACACACTGGCGGGCGACGACCTGCTGGTCACGCCCGGCGCGCTCGGCGGGCTCGCCCTCCCGGACTCGTCGGTCGCGGTCTACGTGTCGGGCACCGGCGACCCCCGGGTGCTGACCGACAACGTCGCGAAGGCGGTCAACTCGCTCGCCTGGAACGCCACGGTCAGCAACAGCGACTACCTGAACGACTACGTCGAGCGCGACAAGCGGATGGTGGCGAGCTTCCGCGCGGTGCTGCTCACCGCATCGCTGTTCGTGCTGGCGGTGGCCGCGATGAGCCTGCTCATGCTGTCGATCGAGCAGATCAGCGAACGGCGGCGGCCGCTCGCGGCGCTGTCCGCGGCCGGGGTGCCGATCGGGGTGCTGGCCCGCGGATCACTGTGGCAGACGGCGATCCCGGTGGTGGTCGGCGTGGTGCTGGCGGTCGCGGCGGGACTCGGGCTGACGGCCCCGATCCTGCGGCTGGCGGACCGGCCGATGACCATCGACGTCCCGGCCCTGCTCGCACTGGCGGGCGCCACGGTGGCGGCGGTCCTGCTGGTGACCGCGCTGACGATGCCGTTGCTGCGGCAGGTGACCCGATTGGACACGCTGCGCTCGGAATGAGCCGCCGCGCCGGCTCGCGCGCCCAGGAACTCGGCGGCCGCGGGCAGGCCGTGAAACCGCGCGCACGGCCGGGGTGGAACCGGAAACGATCGAGACGGCAAAAAGGGGCATGACACCATTGCGGTCCGCCAGGGGGAACGATCGGTCGTCGCCGGCCGGTCTCGTCGCGGACGTCACCGATGCCGAGCTGATCGCCGGCGATGCCGAGACGTTCGGCGTGCTGTTCGACCGGCACGCCCGCCCGCTGCATCGGTACTGTGCCGCGCGGGTCGGGCCGGAGGTCGCGGAAGACCTGGTCTCCGAGACCTTCTGCCTGGCCTTCCGGCAACGTGACCGCTACGACCCCAGCCACGCCGGGGCACTGCCGTGGTTGTACGGCATCGCGACCAACGTGGTCCGGCGCCGACGGCGGCAGGAGTCGACGCGGTACCGGACGATGGCCAGGGCGAGCGGGACCGACGTCAGTTCCGACGAGCCCGAGCAGCAGGCGATCGACCGGATCCACGCCGGCGGTTACGGACGCCTGATCACCGGGATCCTCGCCGACTTGCCCCGCAAGCAACGGGACGTGCTGCTGCTTTACGCGTTGGCGGACCTCGGCTACGAGGAGATCGACCTTGACCTTCGAGCGTGCCATCTCGACCGGCACGACGTGGGCGCGGACCTCCGGTGCGTACGGCCGGACGTGGGTGCGTCCTACGACGACGACGGCGAACGGGTTCACCTACAACCGCGGAATCGCTCCTCGCCCGTCCCGACGGGCAAGGCGGCTTCGGCAACAGCCCGTACCTCTACCACCTCCGGTGGTCCGAGCAGGGCAAGGTGCCCACCGGGCTGGTGCGGCACTTCGCCGATCGTGAGCTCGCGTCCGTGCGGTCGGAACACTCGAGCACCGGCACCGGTCAAACGGGCACCCGCGACTCGATGGTGACGGCCGCCCTTCCCTTCACGCTCCAGGAGTACTACAGCCCGGACACGCCGTGGGAGAGCTCCTTCGACCAGTCCACGGGCGAAGAATACGAGAGCTCCACCCGGAGTGTGCCGAAGACGTACCGGCGGGGACAGCCGGTCGTCGAACGGTGGAACTCGGGCGTCTTCGGGCCGTCGTTCCCGCGGTACCCGGGTGAACCCGCGAAATGGGCGAGCCGGCTGGGCGACACGGCGGCCTTCGACCTGTGGTTGCTGAGCGACCGGGGCGAAGGCCACTACGGTCAGGCGGCGAACGCCGAATCGGGCACCACCGCGCTCTACCGCGACGGCCGGCCGATCGCCGGGTATCCGTGGTCCGGGCGCAGCGAATTCACGCTGCCGCCGGAGGAAGCCGCGTACCGGCTGCACACCGAGTCCACCCGGAACGGTCCGATGGATCTGTCCACCACGGTCAGCGCCGACTGGACCTTCCGGTCCGGGCACGTCGCGGGCCCCGGCGCCGGACCGCTGCCGCTGACGGCCGTGCGGTTCGCGCCCGCACTGGACGACCGGAACCAGGCCTCGGGCGGCGCCGGGTTCCTGGTACCGGTGTACCTCCAGCACACCGGCGGGCAGGCCGCGGTGACGGAGCCGGTGGTGCAGGTGTCCTACGACGACGGGACGACGTGGCGGCCGGCCCCGCTCCTGCCCGCCGGCGACCATTGGCTCGCCCGGCTGTGGCATCCGGCCGTCGGCGGTTTCGTCTCCTTCAAGGCAACCGCGGCCGACCGGAACGGGAACACGGTCGACCAGACCATCATCCGTGCCTACCGCTTGAAGTAGGGGCCGCGGAGGCCGGCCGGGTCAGCCGAGGTTCCACCGTTGGTTGCTGCCGCCGTTGCAGGACCACAGTTCGACCGGAGCGCCCTCGGCGGTGGAACCACCGGTCACGTCCAGGCACAACCCGGACCGCGTAGCGGTCACGGTGCCGTTCGGGTTGAGGTTCCACTGCTGATTGGCCTGGCCGTTGCACGACCACACGATCACCTTGGTGCCGGGACTGGTGCCCTGGCCGGAGGCGTCCAGGCACAGCGGCGTGCCGGCCGGCGTGACCGTCAGCTGACCGGCGGCGGTCCGCGTCCAGGTCTGCCCGGCCAGCCCGTCACACGCGCCGATGGTCAGCTGCGTGCCCGGGGCGCCGGTCGAGGGCGCGGCAAGGCACTTGGCCGCGCCCACCGCGTGCAACGCACCGGTGGTCCCACCCACCGGTGGCGTGCCGCCGGGCACGTACGGGCACTTGGGCGTGTAGACCGAGATGGAACGGGGATCGGGCGGCGCCGGGCACAGGAACGACGTGTACCGGGTGTCGTTGTCCAGGAAGATTTTCAGCCACGGGATCAGCAGCTTCATCTCGACGTTGTTGGGATGGGTGTAGTAGACGTGGTCAGCGCCCGCGAGCTGGGCGAACACGCTCTGCGTCGAGGCGGGCAAGGTCGCGTAGAGGCCACTGAGGTAGGACGGTGTCACCACGGCGTCGTTCTGCCCACCGAGCACCATCGTCGGCACCTTGTCCGTGGCCAACGACAGGTTGCCCACCGGTGAGCCGGGCGCGAGACCGATCACGGCCTTGAGCGTGGGCCGGTTTTCCGCCGCCAGCAACGCTCCGGCCCCGCCCGCGGAATGGCCGAGCACCGCCAGCCGGTTCGGGTCGACCCGGTCGCGCACCGGGCTCTGCGTCGTCAGGTAGTCCAACGCGGCCAGCAGTTCGGTGCCGCGGGCGTCGGCGCTGTCGGTGCGGCTGTTGGTTTCCACGCCGAGCACCACGAACCCGAACGAGGAAAGCCACGGCCCCATCCAGGCCTCCTCGTCGGCGAACCGCGCGGAGTAACCGGGCACGATCGCCAGCGCACCCCAGGTGCCCAGGCTGGTGTCGGTCGGGTAGTACACCATTCCACCGTTGAACCCGTGACCCGCCGGCACGCTCATCGACGCCGTCGCGAACGGGCCGGTACTCGCCTCGATCGCCGCCACCGTCGGATCGGGGCCACGCTGGTACGGATTGTCCGGCGCGACGTCCCGTGGCGGCCCGGCGAGGGCGGGCCCGGCCGTGAGCACCGCCGCGGACAGCGCGGCCAGCACGGCCAGGATGATTCCGATCGTCCGGCCCGTCGTCGCGCCTCGTCGCATGATCGCCTCCAGCCACGCGGACATTCCGCTCAGAGTGGCAAGAGAACTCCGTGACTTCAACAACGACTGCACACCGGCCGGAACCACCGCGCCGGCACGTCAGCGGATTTGCCCAGGACACGGGGGCTTTTTCGAGTTGTTCGACACGGCCGCCACCGCCGTCGCCGACCGGCGCCGGCCGGGAAAGTTTCACCCGGAGCCCGGCCGTCAGCCCGGCTGGTCCGGTTTCCGGCGTTCGTGGCGAAGCGACTCGTCGAGGGCCAACGACGGGTCCACGGCGAGTTCGCCGAGGAGCGCGGCCCGTACCGTCAGGTACTCGCGCACCGCGCCGACGTCGTGCACCCGCAGCAGGTGCCCCCCGGCGTCCGCGCAGTAGCCGATGGCGGCCAGGGTGCCCGCCAGCCGCCGGTTCGGCCGCCGGTCGGTCAGTGCGCCGATGAAATCCTTGCGGGACACCGCCATCAGCAGCGGACGCCCCAGCTGGTGCAGGTCGCTCAGGTGCCGCAGGACCTCGATGGTCTGCCCCGGGGTCTTCGAGAAGTCCGGGCCCGGGTCCAGGATCAGCGCTTCCTCGGGCACTCCGCGGTCCACGGCGAGTCTCATCCGGTCCGCGAGGAACGTGACGACGTCCCGGGTGACGTCCGGATACAGCGCCGGATCCTGCAGCCGGTGTTTCGGCGCGGCGCGGGTGTGCATCAGGACGAGGGCGGCGCCCGTCCTCGCGCACACGTCCGCCAGTCTCGGATCACGCAGGCCGCTGACGTCGTTGACCAGGACGGCCCCGGCCGCGACAGCGGCTTCCGCGACCTCCGGCTTGTACGTGTCCACCGAGACCAGCGCCCCGAGCTCGCGGGTGATGCGGTCGATCACCGGCACGACCCGGTCGATCTCCGCCGCGATCGGCAACGGCTCCCGGTTGGTGATCGCCGACTCGCCGCCGACGTCGATGATGTCCGCGCCTTCGTCGAGCAGCTGCGCGGCGTGGGCGAGCTGGGCGTCGGTGGTGCCGACCAGTGCCCCGTCGGAAAACGACTCGGGCGAGGCGTTCACCACGCCCATCAGCCATGGCCGGCCGCCCAGCTTCAGCGTCCGGCCGGCCGCGGGCACTTCGAACGGGCGGCTCATCGGGCTCACCCCGCCACGGGGCTCTCGAACGCCGTGGAGACGCTCACGTGCTCCCAGGCGTCGAGTTCGCGGGCGATCTCGGTGAGCTTGCCGCGGACGGCCCGGTGCGCGTCGGCGCCCAGCGGCAGCCGCAGCGGCGGGTCGGCCGCCTCGACGGCGGTGATGATCGCGGCGGCTCCCCGGGCCGGGTCTCCCGGCTGCAGGCCGTCGAACCGCCGCATCGTGCCGGCGAGGCGGAATCCGCCGGGTTCGACGACGGTGACGGCGATGCCGAGCGGTTTCAGCTCGGCCTTCAGCGCCTCCGACAAGCCTTCCAGGGCGAACTTCGACGCGTTGTACAGCCCGAGGCCGGCCTGGCCCCGGAATCCGGCGATCGAACTGATGTTGACCAGGTGGCCGCGGCCTCGGGCCCGCAGGTGGGGCAGCAGCGCCCGGATCAGGCGCAGCGGGCCGAAGGAGTTGGTGTCCATCTGGTGCCGCAGTTCGTCTTCGCCGACCTCCTCGACGGCGCCGACCAGCCCGTAGCCGGCGTTGTTGACCAGGACGTCGATGTGCCCGGCCAGCCGCACGGCCTGCGCGGCCCGGTCCGCGAGCACGTCCGGCCCGTCGGTGGTGTCGAGTTCCACGGCGAACGCCCGGCCCGGGGCGAGCGCTTCGAAGGTGCTCGATTGACGCTGGTCGCGCAGCGTTCCGACGACGACGCCCCCGCGCTCGAGGACCTGCTCGGCGAGGGCGCGGCCCAGTCCGCCCGACACGCCCGTGATCAGCCAGTGCCGCGGCTGCGCGCCCGGTGCCATCACCGCCACCTCTCGCCGCATCAGAATAATTATCTATCTGAATAGACGATAGAGACGACACTTCAGGCTGTCAACGAATCGACCATCCGGTACTATGAGTGCACTCAATGAACTCAAGGGGGAACAGGATGACCGCCGCGTCCAGAACGAGCATCGTACGCGTCCCGAAGGCAGGCGAGATGATCGCCGCCGACCTGCGGCGCCAGATCGTCCTCGGTGAGCTCGCGAAGGACGACGTGCTGCCCTCCGAAACGGCCTTGATGGAGCGGTACGGCGTCTCCCGGCCGACGCTGCGCGAGGCGTTCCGCATCCTGGAATCGGAGCAGCTGATCAACATCCGGCGCGGCGCGCGCGGCGGAGCCCGCGTGCTGGTGCCCGACTCCCGGGTGGCCGCCCGCTACGCCGGCCTGCTCCTGCAGTACCGCAAGGCGTCCATCGCCGACGTCTACGAAGCCCGCAGCCTCCTGGAAACCGCCGCCGTGCGCACCCTCGCGGCCAAGCGCACCGCCGCGGACCTGCAAACGCTGACCGAACTCGTCGAAAAGGGCGAGCAGCTCATCGGCAACGCGGTGGGCTACGCCGAACACGACGCGGACTTCCACGAGCTGCTGGTGAAGCTGTCGGGCAACGACACGCTCGACGTGCTCGCCGGGATGCTTTTCCACCTCATCGACGCCCACCACCGCGCCTACGCGGCCAGCCAGGACGACGTGCCCGCGTTCGCCTCGGCCAAGGTGGTCCAGCGGGCGCACGTGAAGCTCCTGGACCTGATCCAGGCGCGGGACGCCGAGGGGGCCACGGAGTTCTGGCGCAAGCACCTCAAGCAGGTCAGCAACTACATGACCCGCGGCGAGGTGCCGGAGCTCATCGACATCCTGTCCTGACCCCCCTCACGCCGGCCGGAACGGCTCTTCGCGCCACCACGGCCAGCCCGGCGGCAGGCCGGTGCTGACCCGCCCGGGGAACACCGGTGGCCGCTTGGCCAGGAACGACTCGATGCCCTCCACCGCGTCCGGGCCGCCGCCGAGCTCGCCCATCAGCCGCGAGTCGAGCCGGTGCGCGGCCATCGGATGGGCTTCGCCGAGCATGCGCCACATCAGCCGGCGGGACAGCGCGACCGAGACCGGCGCGGTGTTCTCGGCGATCTCGCGCGCGATGGCGATGGCGGCGGGCAGCAGGTCGTCCGGTTCGTGCACGGACCGGACCAGGCCGCCCGCGAGCGCCTCGGCCGCGTCGAACACCCGGCCGGTGGCGACCCATTCCATGGCGCGTTGCATGCCGACGGCCCGGGGCAGGAACCAGGCGGCCGCCGACTCCGGCACGATGCCGCGGCGGGCGTACACGAACCCGAACCGGGCGGTGGTGGACGCGAGCCGGATGTCCATCGGCAGGGTAAGCCCCGCGCCCGCACCGACTGCCGGGCCGTTGACGGCCGCGATCACCGGCTTGGCACTCGCGTAGAGCCGCAGGGCGACCAGGCCCCCGAGGTCGCGGTGCTCCGCGGCCGCCTCGCGGTGGTCGAACGCTCCCCCTCCGGCGCCGAGGTCGGCGCCCGCGCAGAAGGCCCGCCCGGCTCCGGTGACGATGATCGCCCGCACCTCGTCGTCGGCGTCGGCGGCGTCCAGGACGGCGAGCAGTTCCCGCACGAGAGCGGGGGTGATCGCGTTGAGCCGGCCGGGCCGGTCGAGGGTGACCGTGAGGACACCGGCGTCGAGCGCGGTCCGCAGGGTTTCGTAGCCGGGCACAGGCGGGCTCAGACGCCGAGCGCCGCGAGCAGCCGCTCGTGGTAGACCGCGGGGCCGCCGAAGAGCAGCTGAGCGGACTTGGCGCGGCGGAAGTGCCGGTGGGCCGAATGCTCCCAGGTGAAGCCGATCCCGCCGTGCACCTGGATGTTCTCCATGGCGGCGAACAGGTAGGCACGGGAACAGCAGGCGTGCGCCGCCGCCGCGGCCGCCGGCAGCCCGGCGGGGTCCTCGTCGTGCAGCCGGGCGGCTTCGCGCGCCGTCGCCTCGGCCAGCTCGACGTGCACCAGCATGTCCGCGCACTTGTGCTTGACCGCCTGGAACGAGCCGATGGGCCTGCCGAACTGGTGGCGGGTCCTGGCGTACTCGGCGGCGGTCTCCAGCACCCGGCGCGCTCCGCCCGCCTGTTCGGCGGCGAGGCAGACGGCGGCGATGTCGAGCACGGGCCCGAAGACGCACTCCCCCGCACTGTCCCCGCCGACCCGCGTCGCCGGCGCGGCGTCGAAGGTGACCTGCGCCTGTGCGCGCGTGGCGTCCAGCGACCGCAG
The DNA here is from genome assembly GCF_040638285.1 of Amycolatopsis sp. NPDC026612. Taxonomy (NCBI): domain Bacteria; kingdom Bacillati; phylum Actinomycetota; class Actinomycetes; order Pseudonocardiales; family Pseudonocardiaceae; genus Amycolatopsis; species Amycolatopsis sp. NPDC026612. Next base: position 124,660 of record NZ_JBEZYB010000013.1, on the reverse strand, counting down.
GGCTTCGGTCCGCACCCCCGGCGCAGGCCGGTCCACCGCGAAGAGCGAAAGGCCGGTTTCCGTGCGGGCCACCACGAGCAGCAGGTCGGCGGTGGTCCCGTCGATCACGAAGCACTTTCGCCCGGTCACGGACCACTGTCCCGGCGCGGTCTCCTCCGCGCGGGTGGCGACGCGGCGGGCATCCCACGAGCCGTCGGCCTCGGTCACCGCCAGGGTCGCCACCGTCGTGCCGTCGGCGATGCCGGGCAGGTACCGGGCGCAGGCCACCGCGTCGCCGGTGGCCAGCAGGGCGTGGGCGGCCAGGACGACCGACGCGAAGAACGGCGCGCTCACCAGCGCGCGCCCCATCTCCTCCAGGACGACGCCCAGCTCGACCAGTCCGAAGCCGTCACCGCCGTACTCTTCGGGAATGGCGAGACCGGCCAGCCCCAGTTCGCCGGTCAGCTGGGCCCACAGCTCCGCTTCGCCGTGACCCGCCTTCGCCTCGAGGAAGTCGCGCACGGTCGCGCGCAACGCGTCGAGGTCGTCCTGCGAAGTCGCTGTCGTCACGACCGGCCTCCCTGGTCCACCACGGAATGGCGCAGAGCGCGGAACGGCGACCGGGTGTCGATCCCCGGTTCCTTCGGCAGCCCGAGGACCCGCTCCGCCAGGATGTTCTTCATGATTTCCTCGGTGCCACCGAGGATCCGCAACGCGGGGGTGGCCAGCAGCAGCTCGGTCCAGGCGAAGGTGCCCCACTCGCCGGTGTCGGCGATGACCCGCTGGCCCAGCACGTCCGCGACGAAGTGCGCGGCTTTGGTGAGGTTCTGCGCGTACATCAGCTTCGACACCGACATCTCCGGTCCGGGCGCGACCCCGGCCCGCAGCCGGCGGACCGCCCGCGCGTTGAGCTGCGCGGTGGCGGTCAGGTCGACGAGCAGTTCGGCCAGCCGGGCGCGCAGCGCGCCGTCGTCCTGGTGGCCGGTCACCCGCATCAGCGCGGCCAGCCGGTCCGGCGCGAGGGCCGCGCTCACCGCGCCGACGCCTTCGTTGCCGACCGTGGCCCGCTCGTTCATCAGGGTGGTCAGCGCGACCGTCCACCCGCCGTCGACCTCGCCGAGCCGGTGGTCGTCGGGCACCCGGACGTCGGTCAGGAAGACCTCGTTGAAGTCGGCGCCGCCGGTCATCTGGCGCAGCGGCCGGACCTCGACGCCGGGGGCGTCCATCGGCACGAGAAAAGCGGTGATGCCGCGGTGCTTCGGCGCGTCGGGGTCGGTCCGGGTCAGGGCGAGGCCGATCCGGCTGAGGTGCGCGACCGAGGTCCACACCTTCTGTCCGTTGAGGACCCAGTCCGGGCCGTCCCGCACGGCGCTGGTGCGCACGCCCGCGAGATCGGACCCGGCGCCGGGCTCGCTGAACAGCTGGCAGGCGATGGCGTCGCCGCGGTACATCGCGGGCAGCCACCGGTCCTTGAGGTGCTGCTGTCCGTGGGCGAGGATGGTCGGGCCGACCATCCCCAGCCCGACGACGCTCAGCGTGCCGGTGTCCGGCACGTCGTACTCCGCCTCGACCGCGTCGTAGAGCATGTCGTGGACGGCGGTCAGGCCGCGCCCGCCGTACTCGGCCGGCCCGGTGATCCAGCCGAACCCGTTTTCGTACCGGGTCCGCTGCCAGGCCCGCGCCCGGTCCACCGCGGCCCGTTCGACGTCCGGTGGGTCGGCGCTGAAGTAGGCCACCCGGTCGTCGCCGTCACCCCAGCGGAAAGCGGCGGGCTCGGGCCGGCGATCGGCGTGCGCGTCGAGGAACCGGCGGACCTCGTCGAGGAAGTCACGCGTGGCACCCGCTTCGAGGTCGTGCTGCATCGGTCGATGCTAGCATTAATAGGTAGATAAATACACTATCTCTCGTCGCTGACCCAGCGGACGAGCCGCTGCAGCGGGTAGCAGCCGTCGTGCGGCGTCCGCCGGGCGGCCGCGAGCGCGCCGGCCACCAGGCCGTCCGGATCGCTGCTCAGCCAGGGATCAGTAGGTGCGCAGGCCCATGCTGCGCGCGATGCCGTTGCGCTGGATCTGGCTGGTGCCGCCGGAGATCGTGGCCACGATGGACTCCCGGTAGCGGAAGCTCATGACGCTCTCGGTGGAGAAGCCGTGTCCCGCGCAGACCTGCATGCCCAGCCGGGCGGCGGCGACGTACGTCTCCGAGCCCTTGAGCTTCGCCATCGAGCCCTCGCGGGTGCACGGCTTGCCCTGCGCCAGCAGCCAGGCCGCGCGGTACGCGAGCAGCCGGGCCGAGTCGATCTCGGTCTGCAGGTCGGCGATGGCGTGCGCGATGGCCTGGAAGGTGCCCACCGGGCGGCCGAACGCCTGCCGGGTGCGCGCGAACTCGAGCATCTCGTCCAACGTGGCCTGGGCCGCGCCGAGGTAGCCGCCGGTGATGATGACCTTCTCCAGCTCGATGTTGGACAGCATCACCTTCCAGCCTTCGCCGGCCGGTCCGACCAGGTTTTCCTTGGGCACCACGACGTCGCCGAAGAAGACCTCGTTGGTCCCCAGGATGTGCCGGGCCAGGGTGGGGGTCCGGCGGACTTCCACGCCCGGGCTCGCCGGATCGATCAGCAGCAGGCTGATCCCGCTGTGCTTCGGTTCCCGCGGCCCGGTGCGCACGTACGTCGCGATCGTGGTGTCCGGCAGCCCGGCACCCGTGCACCACGCCTTCTGGCCACGGACGACGAAGTGGTCACCGCGGTCCTCGGCCGTGGTGCGCAGCGCGGCGGCGTCGGAGCCGCTGTCGGGTTCGCTCAGGCCGACCGCGAGGCGGTGCCGCCCGGTCATCACCCGGTCGCGGATGAAGTCCCGTTGCGGTTCGGTTCCCCAGCGGAACACGGTGATCCCCGGGATGAGCACGCCGATGTAGCACATGGCCACGTCAAAGCTGGCGCGGCCGAGTTCCTCCGCGAGCACGATCAGTTCCACCGGCCCGCCGCCGTCCCCGCCCTCGTCGGCCGGGAAGGGCAGGGAGAACCAGCCCAGCTCGGCCATGCCGGAGAACAGCTCCGGGGGCACGGCGGACTCCTCGTCCCACTTCTTGGCCTGCTCCGCGGGACAGACCTTGGCGACGAACTGGCGCGCGGTCTCGCGCAGCATCCGCTGCTCGTCGGTCAGCTCGAAGTCCACGACAGGCCCCAATCGTAGGCGAACCCAGAAATCATCTATCTTATTGTACTGTATTTTCCCAGCAGGTCGAGAACCGTCGTCGTCGACCTGCTGCCGAGCAGGTACTCGTGGGCCCGTTCCAGGTGCGCCCGCCACACCCGGGTGGCCTCGCCCGCGTCCCCGGCGGCGACCAGCTCGACCAGCCGGACGTGCGCGCGGAGGCCGCTGAGGTTGGCCCGGATGTTCTCCTCGGAACCGGCATCGAGGTCGACGTGCGACCAGTTCGCCCGGTCGATGATCTGGCGCACCATGCCGTTGAGCACGATCAGCGTCTGGTTCGCCGACAGTTCCACCACCAGGGCGTGAAAGCGCATGTGCGCCCGGATGAACGCCGGCGGGTCCTCGATCAGCGCCTCCGCCTCGGCGAGCGCGGTGCGCAGCCGGTCGAGGTCACCGGCGGTGCGGCGACCGGCCAGCAGCCCGGCGCACGGCGCTTCGATCACGGACCGGGCGGCGTACACGTCCTGCAGGGTCGCCGACCGGTGTTCGAGGATGAGCCCGGCGTAGCGCGCGGCGACGGAGCCGTCCGGGACGTGCACGCGCGCCCCGCCGCGGGCGCCGCGGCGGATGCTGATCAGCGACTCCGACTCCAGCACCCGGAACGCCTCCCGCAGCGTCGGCCGCGACACCGCGAACTCGGCCATCAGCTCGGCCTCGGCCGGCAGCGCGTCACCTTCGGCCAGCTCGCCGCGGACGATCCGGCGCCGCAGCTCGAGCGCGACCAGCTCGGCCATCTTGGGGATCCGCACGTGACCCGGCACGCCGACCGCCTTCCTAGAAGTACTGACGGCTGACCGTCTCGGCCACGCAGGCCGGCCGGTCGGCGCCCTCGATCTCCACGGTCACGCGAAAGAGCAGCTGAGCCGACGTCGCGTCCAGGGGCTGCGCGTCGAGCAGCTCGGTGGTGCCCCGCAACCGCGAGCCGGCCCGCACCGGCGTGATGAAGCGGACCTTGTCCAGGCCGTAGTTGACCGCCATCCGCGCCCCCTCGACGCGGTAGACGGCCACCATGAACACCGGCAGCAGCGACAGGGTCAGGTAGCCGTGCGCGATCGTCGTGCCGAACGGGCCGGCCGCGGCGCGCTCGGCGTCGACGTGGATCCACTGGTGATCACCGGTCGCCCCGGCGAACGCGTCGATCCGGTCCTGGTCGACGGTGACCCACTCGCTGCTGCCGAGAACGCTGCCCTTCGCGGCGAAGATCCCCTCGAGACCGGCTAAGACCTGCATGGCGCTCCTTACGCGGGCACGAAGTACGGCAAGGTGATCCCGGCGGTCAGCAGCCGGAAGTCGACCCGCACCCGCAGGCCGATGACGACGTCGTCCACCGGGCAGCCGACCACGTGGGACAGCATCGACACACCGTCGTCGAGGTCGACGATCGCGAGCGCGAACGGCACCTCGAAGCCGGGCCCTGGTGCGCGGTGGACGACCGTGACCGCGTAGACCTTGCCGGTGCCCGTGCTCGGCACGTAGGCCCAGTGCCGGGAACGGCACCCGGGGCACGCGGGTTCGGGGGCGAAGAAGGTCAGTCCGCAGGCCGCGCAGTGCGGGAGGACGAGCCTGCGTTCGGCGGCCGCGTCCCAGAAGGGACGGCTCAGTGATGTCGGCTGGGGCACCGGACGGCTCATCGGATCCTCCCCAACACGGACATCTCGTAGTGCTGGGCTCCGGAGCCGGCGTTGCCCACGACGGCGACCTCGGCGCCGGTGACCTGGTGCACGGCACTCCCGCGCAGCTGCCGCACGGCCTCCACGACCTTGAGCGTCATCTGCTGCGTCCCGTTCCAGGCGTAGGACAGGCAGCCGCCGTCCGGGTTCACCGGGTACTTGCCGTCCACGGCGATCGCGCCCGTTTCCACCAGCGGGCCGCCCTCGCCCTCCGCGCACACGCCCAGCGCCTCCAGCTGGCGGATGACCTCGAAGGAATTCGGGTCGTACAGGGAGAAGACGTCCACCTCGTCGGGTCCGACCCCGGCGGTGCCGAACGCGCGGGCCGCGGCGTCGCGGCCGATCATGCCGACTTCGCGGTACAGCGCCGGATTCGCGTACGCGGCCTGGTGGTACTCCATCCCGCCGCCCAGGACCGCCACGGGCGGCCGCGGCAGATCACGCGCACGCTCGGCGGTGGTCACCACGAACGCGCCACCGCCCTCGCCGACGATGCAGCAGTCGAGGAGGTGGAACGGCGTCGCGACCAGCCGGGAGGCCAGGACGTCGTCGACGGTGTAGGGACCCCGCCCGTACATCATCGCCTCGGGGTTCGTCGAGCCGTTGTTCCTGATCGTGGCCGCGACCTCGGCGAGCTGCCGGGACGTCGTCCCGAACTGGTGCATGTGCCGGACCGCGACCAGCGCGAACTGGGCCACGACGTAGCTGCCCCAGACGTCGGCGAACTCGACGGGGACGCCCGCGCCGACCGGTCCGCCACCTCGGGAGACCAGCCGGCAGCCGCCGACGACGACCGTGTCGGCCAGCCCGGCCGACACCGCGGCGGCGGCCTTGAGCAGCCCACGGGAACCCGCGTTGTCCAGCATGGCGTCGCTGGTCCAGCGCAGGTCGCCGAGCAGCCGCGCCCACGAGCTGCCTTCGCCCGGCACGCCACCCGGCCCCGGCCAGTCGACCTGCGCACCGTCGACATCGGACGGACTGAGGCCGGCGTCGGCGATCGCGCCGGTGACCGCTTCGAGAGCCAGGTCCATCGCGTCCCGGTGGGGCAGCGACAGCGCCTGCTCGGTGGCGTGGACGCCGACGACGACCGGCTGCCGGGGCGTCTTCACCGGCCGGCTCCGAGCGTCTCGCCGCCGGGGTAGCCACCGCCACCGAACCGGACGTCGAGCGCGGCGTAGTCCTTGGCGAACGCGGCGGTCCGCGGCAGCGCGTCCACGAACTCGACCGTCTTGGGCTTCTTGTACGACGCGATGCGCTCCCGGCAGTGCGCGATGATGTCGCCTGCGGTCGCCTGATCGGGCTCGCGCAGCACCACGACGGCCTTGACGTCCTGCGCCCAGCGCTCGTTCGGCACCCCGATCACGGCCGCCTCCTTGACCGCCGGATGACCCTCGATGCAGTTCTCGACCTCGGCCGGGAAGATGTTCTCGGCGGCCGATTTGAGCATGCGCGTGGTGGTGCCGAGGAAGCTGATCGTGCCGTCGGGTTCCCGGCGGCCCAGGTCGGTCGTGTGCCACCAGCCGTCGCGGAAGCGGTGCTCGTTGACCTCGGGACGGTTCCAGTAGCCCAGGTGCACCAGGTCGCCGCGGACGCAGATCTCCCCGGCCACACCGGGCGCGCATTCGGTGCCGTCCCCGGCCACGATCCGCACGGTGACGAACGGGCCCGGGCGGCCGGCGTTGCCCAGGCCGGAGCCGCCGAACCCGCCGGTGACCGCGAACCCGGTGACCTCGGTCTGGCCGTAGCCGCGGCCCTCGCCGCCGCCGTTGGCGGTGAACCGGCTCGTGTCGACCGTCACCGAACCCTGCCACAGCTGGGGTGCCACGCTGGCCCGGAAGGCGGACAGGTCGTGCCCGGCCGTGGCGTTGAGCTGCACCAGCTCCACGATCGTCGGCGGCATCAGGTACCCGTGGGTGCACCGTTCGCCGGCCAGCAGCGGCAGCACCTCCTCGGCGACCACCCGCCGGACGATCACGTTCTTCCCGCCCTGGAGGAACGCCGGCACGCCCCAGAACTGGTAGTTGCCGATGTGGAACATCGGGCCGGCGCTCAGGAACGCCGTGGTGTGGTCGATGTCGCCCAGCCACGCCCCGGAGGCGCCCATCGCCAGGAGGTTGCGGTGCGACAGCATCGACCCGCACTGCGTGCCGGACATCGCCGCGGTGTAGATGACCAGCAACGCCGTGTCGGGGTCCACGTCGAGCGCGGGATCCTCCGGCGCGCCCGCGGCGAGGAAGGACTCGTAACCGTCCTCGCCGGCCGGGCTGTCGTGACGCAGCCAGCGCACGCCGGCCGGATCACCCAGCTCCGCCCGCGCCTTGGCCACCGTCTCGCCGATCTCCTCGTGCTGCCAGACCACGACCTTCGGGTCGAAGTCCCGCACCGCGAACGCCATCTCCGGCGCGGCCCACCGCCAGTAGCCGGGGCAGACCATCGCGCCGAGCTTGGCCGCGGCGCCGAGCAGCTCCCAGATCCGCACGGAGTTCTGGCCGAGCCACAGCACCCGGTCACCGGCGCCGACGCCCTCCGCGGCCAAGGCGCCGGCCAGCCGGTTGGTGCGTTCGTCGAACTCGGTCCAGGTGAGGCGGACGTCGCCGTCCACGAAAGCGACCGCGTCCGCGAACGATCTGCGGTGCTCGCGGACGACGTCGGCGACGGTGAGGCGGCGGGCAGGGTGCACCGTGATCACTCCTTGGACCTGACACTCCGGAAAAGGCTAACCTATTTAACTGAACCAGGGATACTGATGACGACCGGTGACCGATCGGCACCGCGCCGTCACGGCCGCGGTTCCTTCGGCAGGCCCAGCAGCTGCTCGCCGATGATGGTGCGCTGGATTTCGCTGGAACCGCCGTAGATCGTCTCGGCCAGGGAAAGCAGGAACGTGCGCTGGCGGACGTCGAGGGCGTAGTCCTCGCCCACGAGCTGCCCGGCCGGGCCGGCGACCTCGGCGGCGAGGTGCCCCATCCGCTGGTGCGAGGTGGAGGCGAAGAGCTTGGCGATCCCGGCCTGCGGTCCGGGGGCGCGCCCGGCCAGGACCTCGCCCAGCGTGCGGAGGTTGGTGGTGCGCATGAGGCGGACCGACATCCACGCCTCGACGATCCGGTCCCGCGTCGACGCCGGCACGGCGTCACCCGCGTCGCGAGCGGCTTGGACGAGGTGCTCCACTTCGCGCTCGAACGACAGCTGCTGGGGCAGCAGGGTGACGCCGCGCTCGATGCCCAGCGTGCCCATCGCGGTCCGCCAGCCCTGGCCGACCTCGCCGACGACCAGGCCGGCGGCGGTGCGCGCGTCGTCGAAGTAGACCTCGGCGAACTCGTCCTGTCCCGCCAGGTTCCGGATCACCCGCACGTCCACGCCCGACTGGTGCCGCGGCACCAGCAGCATGCTCAGCCCCCGGTGCCGCTTGCCGTCCGGGTCGGTGCGCACCAGCACGTACAGCCAGTCCGCGGTGTGCGCCATCGTCGTCCACACCTTCTGGCCGTTGAGCACCCACTCCTCGCCGTCCAGCTCCGCCCGGCAGCGCAGCGAGGCGAGGTCGGAGCCCGCGCCCGGTTCGCTGAAGCCCTGCCCCCAGAGCTCCTCGACGCGCAGGATGGGCGGCAGGAACCGCCGCTTCTGCTCCGGCGTGCCCAGAGCCAGCAGCATCGGCCCGAACAGGTCGAGACCGCTGGTCGTGGCCCGGTAGGGCGCACCGGAGCGGGCGTACTCGTAGTTGAAGACGACCTCCTCCAGCAGGGTCAGCCCGCGGCCGCCGTACTCGACCGGCCAGCTCAGCCCGAGCCAGCCGCCCGCGGCCAGCTCGCGGTCCCACGCCACCCGCACGTCCCACGCCTCCGAGTCGGCCGGTCCGCCGATGCCGCGGTGCGCGGCGAACTCGCCGACCAGGTGCCCGGCCAGCCAGTCACGGACCTCCGTCCGGAAGTCCGCGACGCCGGACCCGAAGTCCAGGTCCATCGAAAGCTCCTCTCGACGAGCGCTCACAGGCCCAGCCACCGCCCGAGCCGCGCGCGGTGCTCGGCCGGCGTGCCCAGCAGCAGCTCGGACGCCTTGGCGCGCTTGAAGTACAGCTGGACCGAGTGCTCCCAGGTGAAGCCGATTCCGCCGTGCACCTGGATGGCTCCGGCGGCGACCCGGGTGAACGCCTCCGAGCAGCACGCCTTCGCCACGGACGCGGCGACCGGCAGGTCTTCGGCGTCGGCCGCGAGGGCGCGCAAGCCGTCCTGCACCGCGGAGCGAGCACACTCGACGTCGGTCAGCATGTCGGCCAGGCGGTGCTTGACCGCCTGGAACGAGCCGATCGCCCGGCCGTACTGTTCGCGGATCTTCGCGTAGGCCACCGCGAGCTCCAACGCGCGGGAGGCGCCGCCCAGCTGTTCGGCGGCGAGCAGGACGGCAGCGGCGGCGAGGGTGCGCTCGATCGCGGGCCAGGCCGTCCCGGCGTCGCCGATCAGCCGGGCGGGGACCCCGGAGCAGTCCAGGCGGGCCTCCTTGCGGGTCTGGTCGATCGTGCGCAGCGCGGTCCGCCGCAGGCCGGGGGCCGAGCCGTCGACGGCGAACAGTCCCGTCCCGGCGTCCGTCCGCGCCACGACGAGCAGGAGCTGCGCGGTGTGGCCGTCGAGGACGTGGGTCTTGGCCCCGCTCAGCTGCCAGCGGCCCGCTACCCGCTCGGCCCGGACGGTGATCGCGCCTTCGCCGCGGCGGCCGCCCGGCTCGGCGAGGGCCAGTGTCGCGATGGTCTCCCCCGCGGCGATCCCCGGCAGCAGGTCCTTGGCCGCCGACTCGTCGCCGGCCCGCAAGAGCACTTCGGCGGCCAGCGCGACGGTGCCGAAGAACGGTGCGCACAGCAGGGCCCGGCCCGTCTCCTCGAACGCGATGCCCAGCTCGGCGTGACTGAAGCCCGATCCGCCGTACTCCTCGGGGATCGCCAGCCCCGGCAGCCCGAGTTCACCGCCCAGCTGTCGCCACACCCGGGCGTCGTACCCCTCGTCGGTCGCCATCAGGCGGCGCACCTCGGGTTCCGCGCTGTGTCGGTCGAGAAAGGTCCGCAGCACCTGACGCAGCTGGAGCTGTTCGTCGCTCAGGACGCCGACCGAGGCCGTCTCCGTCATCCGGCACACCTTCCCGCATCTCGCACAATCAGTTATATAATTATAGTCTTACCAGAGTGGCTTGAGTCAATGTCCCGGCGTCGCACGAGGAGTCCCGATGAGTGATCGCTACGACGAGTTCCCGTCCCTCGGCTTCGACCGCCCCGCTCCCGGTGTGCTGCGGCTCGTGCTGGACGCCCCGAACCTGAACGCCGTCTCGCCCCGGATGCACACCGAACTCGCCGACGTCTGGCCGGTGATCGACCGCGACCCGGAGACGCGGGCTGTGCTGGTTCAGGGCGCGGGCAAGGCGTTCTCGGCCGGCGGCACCTTCGACTCGATCGAGGAGATGAGCCGCGACTACGTGGTCCGCGCCCGGGTGATGCGGGAAGCGCGAGACATGGTGTACGGGGTGCTGAACTGCTCGAAACCGGTCATCTCGGCCATCCACGGACCCGCGGTCGGGGCCGGGCTGGCGGTCGGCATGATGGCCGACATCTCCATCGCGGGCCGCCGGGCGAAGATCGTGGACGGCCACACCCGCCTCGGGGTCGCCGCCGGGGACCACGCGGCACTCTGCTGGCCGCTGCTGTGCGGGATGGCCAAGGCGAAGTACTACCTGCTCACCTGCGACGTGCTGACCGGCGAGGAAGCCGAGCGGATCGGCCTGGTGTCCCGGTGCGTCGACGACGAGGACGTGCACGCCGAGGCGCTGCGCGTGGCGACGTCGCTGGCGGCCGGTTCGGCCAGCGCCCTCGGCTGGACCAAGCGCTCGCTCAACCACTGGTACCGCACCGCCGCGCCGATCTTCGAGTCTTCACTGGGCCTGGAATTCTTCGGCTTCGGCGGCCCCGACGTGCAGGAGGGGCTCGCGTCGCACCGGGAAAAGCGCAGCCCCGACTTCACCGCGGGCGCCGACCTCCCGCTGTAGCGAGGCCGCTCGTCGCCGGGCTCAGGTGTCGTGAGTGTTTAGTCGGGTTAGAACCCTACTTACCACTCACGACCTGCGGGCGAGCCACGCTTACACCCCACGGAAGTCGGCGGGGCGCCGCTCGCGGAAGGCACGCAGCCCCTCGGCCCGGTCCTCGGCGGTGAACATGACCGCCACCGTCTCCCGCTCGGCGGCGATCCCCGCATCGAGGCCGTCGTCGATCCGGTCGAGCAGGGCCTTCCCCGCCGCCAGGGCCAGCGGGGCACCCGCCGCGAGCCGCCCGGCCAGCGCCCGCGCCACGCGCAGCCCCTCCCCCGGCTCCGCGAGCTCGTTCACCAAACCCACGGCGTAGGCGCGCTCGGCGTCGATCGGCTCGCCGGTGAGGATCATCTGCTTCGCGATCCCCGGCGGCACCAGCCGGGGCAGCCGCTGGGTACCACCGGCCCCCGGCAGGACGCCGAGCTTCATCTCCGGCAGCCCGAGCTCGGCGCCGCGCTCGGCGACCCGCAGATCGCAGGCGAGCGCGAGCTCCAAGCCGCCGCCGAGGGCGAACCCGTGGATCGCGGCCACCGACGGCTTGCCGAACTCCTGCAGCCGGCCGAACACCTCGGTCAGCCGTCCCACGAAGGCGCGGAACTGGTAGGCGGTCCGGAACGCCTCGATCTCGCCGAGGTCGGCTCCCGCGGAAAAGCCCCGCCCCGCCCCGGTGAGCACCAGCGCCCGGACCGCCGGGTCGCCGCGCAGGGAGTCCAGTGTGGACTCGAGGCGGTCCGCCGTCGCGGTCCCGATGGCGTTGAGCCGGTCCGGGCGGTCGAGGGTGAGCACGGCGACGCGGTCCGCCACGTCGACGCGCAGCAGGTCTGCCACGGCTGATCCCTTCGGTCACAACATGGTGAGACCGCCGCTGACCGAGATCGACTGACCGGTCAGGTAGGCGGCCGCGTCGGAGGCCAGGAAGCCGACCACGCCGGCGATGTCGGTCGGCTGGGCGACGCGGCGCAGCGGAATCGCGCGGACGGTCGCCTCGTACATCCGCCGGCTGTACTCGGCCACCTGTCCGAGCAACGCGGTGTCGGTCGGGCCGGGGCACACGCTGTTGACCGTGATGCCGTGCCGGGCGACCTCGCGGGCCAGCGCCTTGCCGAACGCGATGATCCCGCCCTTGGTCGCGGAGTAGACCACCTCACCGGAGGAGCCGACCCGGCCGGCGTCGGAGGCGATGTGGACGATCCGCCCGCGCTCGCGCTCGATCATCCCGTCCAGCACGGCCCTGGTCACCGTGATGGTGCCCCGCAGGTTCACCGCGATGATCCGGTCCCAGTCCTGCTCGGTGCTGTCGGCGAACCGGCCGAGTACGTCGATGGCGGCGTTGTTCACCAGCACGTCCACCGGGCCGAGCCCGGCGTCGGTTTCGGCGACCGCGGCTCGCACCGCCTCGCTGTCGGCGATGTCCGCGACGACCGCCATCGTCTTCACACCGTGCTGGTCGGCGATGCTCGCGGCGGAGTCGGCCGCCGCGGCCCGGTCCACGTCGCAGACGGCGATCCGGTGGCCGCGCGCAGCCAGTTCGGCGGCGATGGCCGCGCCGATGCCGCGCCCGGCTCCGGTGACGAGTGCGACCTTGTCGGGTGTGTCCACGTGGTCCTCCTCAGGTCAGGTTCGCGGCGAGATCGGCGATGGTCCGCAGCATCGCCCGGCCGCGCACGGACAGGTCGTAGCCGGCGAGCGGATATCCGTTGCACAGCAAAGCGAACGACACGTCACTGACCGGGTCCAGGAAGCCGAGCTGGTAGGCGGCGCCACTGTTGCCGAACAGGGCCGGTGAGCCGGTGGACGGCAGGCCGCCGCCCGCGTCCCGCCCGGCCACGGTCACGAAGAGCCCCATGCTGACCGGGGTGCCGCCCCCGTAGGCCTCCTCACCGGCGGGGCGCTCGGTGAGGCGGATCCGGCTACCCTGCGCGACAGCGTCCGCCGTCCAGCGCCCGGAGTGCACCAGCGCCTGGAAGAACAGGGCCACGTCCGCCGCCGTGCCGACAAGCGCGTGACTCGGCTCCCCGGCGGCGAGCACCCGGGGATCGGAGAGGTACCACGGGCCCCAGGGATCGGGCTCCTGGTCGTCGCCGGTGCGGTCGGTGGCGATCATCGGCAGGACCGTGTCCGCCGGGACCCCCAGGTCGAGGGAGGACAGGCCGAGCGGACCGGTGAGCTCGGTGCGCAGGTACTCGGCGAAGGTCAGGCCGGTACGCCGGTGGACGATCTCGCCGATCAGCCAGGCCGCCGAAGTGAGGTGGAACTGGAACCGGGTACCGGGCGGGGAGTCCAGCCGCCAGCGGGCGAACGCGGCGAGCCGCTGCTCGCGGTCGACCATCTTCGGGTAGCCGAGCGGGGCGAACGGGAAACCGGCGGTGTGGGTCAGCACGTGCTCCACGGTGACCGCGTCCTTGCCGTTGGTGCCGAATCCGGGAACGATCTCGCCGACCCGCTCGCGGACGTCGAGGCGCCCGGCTCCGACCAGGTGCCACACCACGCCGGCGACGATCGACCGGCCGACGGACTGCAGCACGTACCGGTCCCGGCCGGTGGCGTCGCCGAAGGTCTCGAACGCCGCCAGCCTGCCGTCGCGGGCCACGGCTACCTGCATGGAGGGCAACGGCATCTCCGCCACCGCCTGCCTGATCCGGCCCAGGAGGACGCCGAGCCGGCCGGGGTCGACCCCGGCGGCGGCCGGACCGGCCACCTCGTGCTGCCCCACTTCGGTCATCTGCCCTCCTCGGCGTGACTCGGCCCGCCCAACAAGCTAGCATAAAGAATAAGATTAGTTAACTGATTGGAGCGGCTGTGGGCATCCTCGACGGCAAGGTGGCCATCGTGACCGGCGGCGGCCGGGGGCTCGGCAGGGCACACTGCCTCGCCCTCGCGGAGGCGGGCGCGACGGTCGTGGTCAACGATCTCGGATCAGGCCTCCACGGCGAGCAGACCGGCGAATCCCCGGCCGACGACGTCGCGACGGAGATCGTCAAGCTGGGCGGGACGGCGACCACGAACCACGCGTCGGTGACCGACTGGGCCGCGACCGAGGCGATGGTCGCCGGCACGGTCGCGGAGTTCGGCCGGCTGGACATCGTGGTGAACAACGCCGGGATCGTCCGCGACCGCATGCTGTTTTCCATGTCCGAGGCGGAGTTCGACACGGTGATCGCGGTCCACCTGAAAGGCACCTTCGCCCTCACCCGGCACGCCTGCGCGTACTGGCGTGCCGCGGCCAAGCGCGGCGAACCGGTCGCCGGCCGGGTGATCAACACGACGTCCGGCACCGGCCTGTTCGGCAACGCGGGACAGGCCAACTACGGCGCCGCGAAGGCCGGAATCGCCGGCCTGACCGTGATCACCGCCTTGGAGATGCGCCGCTACGGCGTGACGGCGAACGCGATCTCGCCGATCGCGGCCACCCGGATGACCGCCGACCTGGCGGTGGCCGGAACGGGCAGCGACGCCGGCGGGTTCGACCCGCGCGACCCCGCCAACGCCTCCGGCGCGGTCGTCTACCTCGCCTCGGACGCGGCCGGCTGGCTGACCGGCCAGGTGCTGCGCATCGACGGCGCCACGGTCAACCGGCTCCAGGGCTGGACGGTCGTCGGCAGCCACCCGAGCAGCACCGGGCGAGCCGTCACCGCCGGCGAACTCACCGAGACCCTCCCGCAGCTCTACGGTGCGGCGCCGACCGGACGCCCGGTGGTGCAGTCGCGTTAGGACGGTCTGCCGCGGCCGTCGTGAGTGGTAAGGAGGGTTCTAACCCGACTTACCACTCACGACCCGCGGGGCTCGGGTGCGTCCTGCTCGGCCAGCCAGCGCTGGTGGCGGTCGAAGTGCGCGGGGTCCCGCCGCACCCAGATGCCCGACGCCTTGGCCAGCAGCGCCCGGCCGGGCAGCAGCACCATTTCGCCCTGGATGTACCAGCGGGACCCCGCCCGGCGCTCCACCCAGGCGCGCACCTCGATCGGCCGCTCGACCGGCACCGGCTTGACGAAGCTGACGCTCAGCTCCGCGGTGACCGTGAGCACCCCTTGCAGCAGGGCGATGTGCCCGAGACACTCGTCGAGCACCGCCGCGGTCCAGCCCCCGTGGGCGACGTCGGGGCCACCTTCCTGGTCACGCGGGCAGCGGACGTCGAACAGGGCGGTGTCGGGACCGTCCAGGCGTTCGCGTTCGACCCCCAGGCGGCACTTGCCGGTCAGCCGGCACGCCCCGCACAGCGCCACCCCGCCCTCGGTCCGCGGCGGCTCCTGGAAGTCGGACCCGACCCAGTGCCGCTCCGGGCGGTTCAGCGTCCGCTCCAGACCGGCTGCCGCTTCTCGGCGAACGCGCGGGCGCCCTCGACGGCGTCGGCCGAGGCGAACACCGGATCGGTCACCACGCGCTGACGTTCCCACTGCTCGGTGGCCGGCCATTCGCCCGCCTCCGCCACGATCTGCTTGGTCGCGCACACCGCCAGGGGGCCGTTCGCCGCGATCCGGCCGGCCAGTTCGCGCGCCGCGGCCAGTGCTCCGCCCGGCTCGGTCAGCCGGTTCACCATGCCCCACCGCGACGCCTCCTCGGCCCCGAACTGGTCTCCGGTGAGCGCGTACTCCAGGGCGATCCCCCGCGGGATCCGCTGGGGAAGGCGCAACAGGCCACCACCACCGGCGACGAGCCCGCGTTTCGTCTCCGGCAGCCCGAACCGCGCATCGCGCGCGGCCACGATCAGGTCGCAGGCCAGGGCGATCTCGCAGCCACCGGCGAGCGCGTACCCCTCGACGGCGGCGATGATCGGCTTGACCGGCGGGCAGGCGGTGAACCCCAGCAGCCCGCGCCCCGGGATGTCCGGCGTGTCACCGGTGAGAAACGCCTTGAGGTCCATCCCCGAGCTGAAGGTGCCCCCGGCACCGGTCAGCACGGCGGTGACGAGGGAATGGTCCTCGTCGAGCCGGTCCAGTGCGTCCGCGACACCGCGCGCGAGCGCGCCGTTCGCCGCGTTCCGCACTTCCGTCCGGTTCATCGTGATGATCAGCGTCGCGCCGTCGCGCTCGAGCAGGACTTCGTCCGCCATTTCGTGCCTTCTTCCCCGGCTCAGCCGAGCAGTTCCAGGATGGTGGCGTTGGCCTGGCCGCCACCCTCGCACATCGTCTGCAGTCCGTAGCGGATCCCGTTGTCCCGCATGTGGTGCACCAGCGTCGTCATCAGCCGGGCCCCGGAACCGCCCAGCGGGTGCCCCAGCGCGATCGCCCCGCCGTTCGGGTTGAGCGCCTTGACGTCCGCGCCGAGGTCGGCCAGCCAGGCCAGCGGCACCGGGGCGAACGCCTCGTTCACCTCGAACGCGCCGATCTCGCCGATCGCCAGCCCACTGCGGGCCAGCGCCTTCGCGGTCGCCTCGATCGGCGCCGTCAGCATGATCACCGGGTCACCCGCGGCCAGCACGGCGGTGTGCACGCGGGCGAGCGGGCGCAGTCCGAGCTCCGCGGCCTTGGCGGTGGTCGTGATCAGGAGGGCGGCCGACCCGTCGGAGATCTGCGACGAGTTCCCCGCGGTGATCGTCCCGTTTTCGTCGAACGCCGTCCGGAGCCCGGCCAGCGATGCGAGCGTCCCGCCGCGGCGGATGCCCTCGTCTTTCCCGACGACGGTGCCGTCGTCGAGGTTGACCGGCGCGATCTGCGCGTCGAACCGTCCCTCGTCCTGGGCGGCCGCGGCCTTCTCGTGGCTGCCGAGGGAGAACTCGTCGAGCCGGGTGCGGCCGAAGCCCCACTTCCGGGCGATCATCTCCGCGCCGATGCCCTGGTTCGGGTACGCGCCGTAGCGGGCGAGGTAGCGCGGACCGTACGGGTCCTGCCCCATCGCCGTGGAGCCCATGGGCACGCGGGACATCGACTCGACGCCACCGGCGACCACGACGTCGTACTGCCCGGAGACGACCCCGGCCGCGGCGAAGTGCACGGCCTGCTGCGACGAACCGCACTGGCGGTCGACGGTGACGCCGGGCACCGACTCGGGCCAGCCGGCCGCCAGGACCGATGTCCGCGCGATGTCGGCGGTCTGCTCGCCTGCCTGCCCGACACAGCCCCACACCACGTCGTCGACCAGGGCCGGATCGAGCCCGCTCCGCAGCGCGAGCGCGGTCAGCACGTGGGCCGACAGGTCTGCCGGGTGCACACCGGACAACCCGCCGCCCCGCTTGCCGACCGGCGTCCGCACCGCTTCGACGATCACCGCGTCACGCATGTCCGCTCCTCTGTTCGGTTCGCTGGGGACGCCAGGTCGCGGCGAGCAGCGCCGCGGCACCGAGCACGCCACCGCCGGCGGCGATCGCCAGCCCGGCCCCGCCCGACAAGGTCCCGTCCCAGCCGAGGGCGTGGTCCAGCGAGAACCCGCCCGGCCCGGCGAGCGCGACGGCCGCGCAGATCACCGCGATCATCAGGACGTACTCGTAGCCGTCCTTGAACACGAAGAAGCCGTTGGCCCGGTGGGCGGTGATCCCGGCGACCACCATCGTGCCGACCACGAAGGCCGCGGCGAGGGGCGTCAGGAAGCCGGCCGCGAGCGCGGCGCCCGCCGCCAGCTCGCCGGCCCCGCTGAGCATCGCGTGCAGCCGGGCCGGACGCATGCCGAGCGAGGCGAACCACCGGGCGGTGCCGTCGACCCCGCCGCCGCCCCAGAGGTGGTTGTAGCCGTGCGCGGCCATCGTCGCCCCGACCACCAGCCGGACGAGCAGCGCCGCGGTGTCCGCCGCGGTCATCGCGGGCTCATCCGGATCGCGCCGTCGAGCCTGATCACTTCGCCGTTGAGCATCGGGTTGGCCACGACGTGGGCGACGAGGGCGGCGAACTCGGCCGGATCGCCGAGCCGGGAGGGGTGCGGGACCTGCTTGCCCAGCGCCGTGCGCAGCTCCTCGGGCGCGGCGGCCATCGGCGGGGTGTCGAACAGCCCCGGCGCGATGGTGACCACCCGGATCTGCTGCCCGGCCAGGTCCCGCGCGATCGGCAGGGTCATGCCCGCGACGCCGGCCTTGGACGCGGAGTAGGCCGCTTGGCCGATCTGCCCGTCGAAGGCCGCCACCGACGCGGTGTTGACCACCACGCCGCGCTCCTCGCCCGAGAGGTCTTGCTTCGCCATCCGTTCGGCGGCCAGCCGGATCACGTTGAAGGTGCCGATCAGGTTGATCTCCACGATCTTCGTGAATTCCGGGAGGGGGAACACCCCGTGGCGGCCGAGGATGCGGACGGCGTTGCCGGTGCCCGCGCAGTTGACCGCGACCCGCAGCGCACCGAGCGAGTCCGCGACGTCGAGGGCCGCCCCCACCTGCTCGGGGTCCCGGACGTCGGCGGGCGCGAACCGGACGTCGGCGCCGAGCTCGGCGGCCACCTCCTCGCCGGGCGAGCCGGGCAGGTCGAGGATCACCACGCGCGCTCCCGCGCCGAGGAGGGCCCGGGTGGTCGCCAGGCCGAGCCCGGACGCTCCGCCGGTCACCACGGCGACCCCGTCACGGATATCCATTGCCGTCACCTTTCGTCTTCGGAGCTAGCGGGACAGGATGGTCACCGCGGACGCGCCGGGCGCGCCGTAGAGGTGGGTGTAGCCGACCCGCGGGTCGCCGCCGACCTGGCGGGCGCCGGCGCGGCCCTGCAGCTGAAGCACGATTTCGTAGATCTGGCGGAGGCCGGAGGCACCGATCGGCTCGCCGTGGGCGATCAGACCGCCGTCGGTGTTCACCGGCAGCCGGCCGCCGATTTCGGTGGCGCCCTCGGCGAGCCAGCGCTCCTGCTCGCCGTCGGCGCAGAACCCGTTCTCCGCCAGGTGGATCAGTTCGGACCCGGCGTCGGTGTCCTGCAGCTGGGCGACCCGCACGTCGTCCGGGCCGATGCCCGCGACCTCGTACGCGGCTCGCGACGCGTCGACCGTGGGGCTCGGCGCGCTGGTCAGTGGCAGCGACGGGCTCTGCAGTTCGAAGGCGCCGAACCGCCGGGACCGCAGTTCGGCGGCGCGCACGTACACCGGCGCCGACGTGAACTCCCGCGCGAGGTCGCCCCGGCACAGCACGACGGCCGCGGCGCCCTCGTCCGGCCCGCAGTACATGTACCGCGTCAGCGGGTGGTTCACCACGGGAGCGTCGAGGATCTCGCGCTCGGACAGCGGCTTCTGCCGCCAGGCGTGCGGGGTGATCGAGCCGTTGCGCAGGTTCTTGGCGGCGATCTTCGCCAGGCTGCCGACCGACACGTCGTGGTCGTGCAGGTACTTGCCGATCTTCGTGCCGAAGAAGTGGGTCGTGAGGAACAGGCCGGTACGGCCGTACCAGGCGGGCAGCCCGGCCACCGCGGGGTCGGCCGCGAACGCGCCCCGCGGGTGCTTGTCCATCCCGATCGCCATCGCGACGTCGGCTTCGCCGTGCCTGATCGCGGCGGCCGCCATCTGCAGCGAGGTGCCGCCGGTGGCGCAGCCGTTGAAGACGCCGCGCACCGGGATGCCGGTGAGCCCCAGCAGGCCGACGATCGCGTCGGGGTTCGACACCTCGTAGCTGCCGACGTACGCCGCCCGGACCCGGGACCACCCGGTCCCGGCGTCGGCCAGCGCCGCCTGGGCGGCCTCGGCTCCCATCTGCAGCGCGAGCTTGTCGCCGTGCCTGCCGAACGGGTGCAGGCCGACGCCGACGATCGCCACGTCCGGCGTGCTCATGACGTCACCTCGGCCGGAACCGGCGCGAACGCGTAAGTGAGCACCTCGGTGCCGTCCTCCCGGGTCGTGTACGGAACTATCCGCAGCTCCATCGGCTGCCCGATCCGCAGCTTCGCCGGATCGGCCTCGGTGAACCGCGCCTGCACCAGCAGCTCGCCGGGCAGCTCGACGTACCCGAGCGCGTACGGCTGGAACGTCTCGTCGGTGTCGTTCCCGTCGTACGGCGGTGAAGGCGGCCGGAACTGCTGGGTCGTGAACGCCCAGAGCGTGCCGCGCCTGCCGAGCAGGCACCGCTCTTCGCCGGGGCGGGCGGGGAACGACAGGACACCGTCGTCCCCCCGGGAGGCGATCAGCCTGGGTTCGCGCGAGGGCCACGTGAACAGGCCGTCCGCGACGGCCACCTGCGTCGTCATGCGACCGATGCTAGCAGTCGGTCACTCATCTATCTATATTTATCAGTTAGATAATTAACCCAATACTCTTGTGAGAGTCTCTCAACCCGACATAGCATCGCGGCCATGACAGAACTGCGGGAGCGCAACCGGCTGCGGACCGCGGGCGACGTGGAGACCGCCGCACTGCGGCTGTTCGAGCTGCACGGCTACGACGACACCACGGTGGAGCAGATCGCCGCCGGGGCGGGAATCTCCAGTGCCACGTTCTTCCGGTACTTCCGGGCCAAGGAGGACGTGCTCTTCAGCGGGGAAGACAGCTCGGCACGGACACTCGTCGCGCTGGTGGCCGAGCGCGGCGACCGCCGCCGCAGCGTCGCCGCGCTCGCCGAACCGGTGTGCCGCTTCGCGCACCGCTCGGTCGCCAACCCGGCCACCGACGGCCAGCGGCTGACCCACCTGGTCATGACCACCCCGGCCCTGGAGGCCCGCAGCCTCCGGCTCCGGCTGCGCTGGGAACGCGAAATCGGCGAGCAACTGGCCCGCGAGGCCGGCGCCGACCGCCCGGACCTCGCCCACTCGGTGGTCGCGGCGATCGCGGTGTCGTGCCTCACCAGCGCCCTGCGGGCCGGACACCACACCGGCGGTTCCATCGCCCACCTGACCCGGCGGGCCTTCGCGCACTGCGCCGACCTCGCCTGCTGAACCTGCTGACCGAGAAGACAAGGAGAACGACGATGGCCGACCGGCTGCCCTACCAGATGATCGACTTCGACACCCATTCCTACGAGACCGAGGACTGCTTCACCCGCTTCATGCCGGAGGCCAAGAAGGACTCGGCGATCCAGACCGTGCGGCTGGCCTCCGGGAAGAAGGTCCTGCTCGCCAACCACAAGATCGTCAACGCGCTCGAGAACGACCTCGACAAGGCGTACGTGCCGGGTTCTCTGGCCGAGATGCTCCGGCAGCGGTCACAGGGCGAGCAGTCCGATTCCGAGCGCTTCTTCGAGGACATCAAGGACGAGTACCTCCGGCACGACGCCCGGCTGGCCAAGATGGACGAGCAGCAGATCGAACGCGGGCTCATGTACCCGGGCGGCTGGGCGCTGATGGCCGAGGCGTACCTCGACGGGATCGACCCGCTGTACGACAACCTCCACTCGTTCAACCGCTGGATCGACGAGGACTGGGGGTTCAACTACAAGGACCGGATCTACGCGCCGGCGATGCTGTCCCTGCGCGACCTCGACCGGGCCGTGGCCGAGCTGGACACGGTGCTCGGCGCCGGAGCCCGGTTCGTCCTGCTGCCCGCCGGGCCGGCGTACGGCCGCTCCCCCGGCGACCCGTACTTCGACCCGATCTGGTCGCGGATCAACGAGGCGAAGGCCCGCGTCGCCTTCCACATCTCCGAGTTCCACTACCAGTCCAACGTGGCGTCGCAGTGGGGCTGGGGCCTGGTCCCGCCGTTCCAGTTCTCGGCCTGGCAGTGGCAGAACACCTACGGCGAGCGGCCGATCACCGACACGCTGTCGGCGCTGATCTTCGACAACCTCTTCGGCCGGTTCCCGGACATCCAGGTCGTGGTGAGCGAGTTCGGGTCCGAGTGGGTGCCGCACTTCCTGAAGCACATGGACAAGAGCCGCGGCATGGGCCGCAACGGCATCTGGCTCGGCGGGCAGCTGCCCGAGCGCCCGAGCCGCATCTTCCACAAGCACGTCAAGGTGGTGCCGTACCCCGAAGACGACATCGTGGGTCTCGTCGACCGGCTGGGCACCGCGGACTCGCTCGTGATGGGCTCGGACTGGCCGCACGCCGAAGGACTGGCCGAGCCGGCCGACTTCTACGACCGGCTGAGCGGCCTCGGCGACGAGAATCGCCGGAAGTTCCTGCGGGACAACGCTCTCTCGGTACTGGTGGACTGACCCGGCCGGGCGCGAGGGCCGGCCACCGCCCTCGCCCCGAACCGGGAGTCACATTCCCAGCGACCGGCCGATCAGGTCCTTCATGATCTCCGTGGTTCCGCCGTACAGCCGCTGCACCCGGGCGTCCCGCCACAGCCTGGCGATCTCGTACTCGTTGACGTAGCCGTATCCGCCGTGCAGCTGGAGGCAGCGGTCGAGGATCTCCCACTGCGTCTCGGTGGTCCACCACTTCGCGCCCGCCGCTTCCTCCGCGGTCAGCTCGCCCGCGTTCGCCGCCAGGATGCACTGGTCGAGGTAGGTGCCCATGACGTCGATCTTGGTCCGCATCTCGGCGAGCGCGTGCCGGTTGACCTGGAACTTCCCGATCGGCCGGCCGAACGCCTCCCGGTCACCGGCGTACGCGAGGGTGATCTCGTAGGCCCGCCGCGCACTCGCGACGGCGTGCACGGCGATGCCGAGCCGTTCCTTGGGCAGGTTCTGCATGAGGTGGTAGAACCCGCGGTTCTCCTCGCCGACGAGGTTTTCGACCGGCACCCGGACGTCGGTGAAGATCAGCTCCGCGGTGTCGGCCGAGCGCTGCCCGATCTTGTCGAGCTTGCGGCCCCGGGAGAAACCCGGGGTCCCGGCTTCCACCACGATGAGGCTGATGCCGCGGTGCCCGGCCGCGGGGTCGGTCTTGCACGCGACCATGACCAGGTCGGCGAGGAGCCCGTTCGAGATGAACGTCTTCGTCCCGTTGATCACGTAGTGGTCGCCCTCGCGGCGGGCGGTCGTGCGCAGGCCGCGGACGTCGGACCCGGCGCCCGGCTCCGACATCGCGATGGCGGTGATGATCTCCCCCGAGCAGAACCCGGGCAGCCACCGC
The DNA here is from genome assembly GCF_040638285.1 of Amycolatopsis sp. NPDC026612. NCBI lineage: Bacteria > Bacillati > Actinomycetota > Actinomycetes > Pseudonocardiales > Pseudonocardiaceae > Amycolatopsis > Amycolatopsis sp. NPDC026612. The sequence goes on along the minus strand of NZ_JBEZYB010000013.1, from coordinate 101,899 downwards.
CGCCGCTGCTCCGGTGTCGTCAAGGTGATCAGGTACGGCGCCATGATGTCGTTCTGCAGGCCCAGCCCGATGCCCACCGCACCGCTCGCCCAGTACTCCTCGGTGAGGATCGCGTTGAACCGGAAGTCGCCGACCCCGGAGCCGCCGTACTCTTCGGGGACCTCCCAGCCGAGCAGGCCCTGCTCGCCGGCCTTCAGCCAGGCTTCGCGGCTGACCTTGCCGGCGGCCTCCCACTCGTCGACGAACGGCACGCACTCCTTCTCGAAGTACGTTCTCGCCGAGCGGCGGAACAGCTCGTGCTCTGTGGTGAAGATGGTCCGGCGCATCTCGGCCGACTCCTCGTCCCGGCCTGGTAGCCGTTGCCGTCGGGATATTCAGTTAGCTAATTAAACTATAACGACTCCTGTCAAGGTCGGCGGCGGCCGGCGCGCGCCTGCTCTACGCTGTGCCGAGAGTCCGACGAGGGAGGGTGTGTGGACCAGTCTTCGGAACGTGACCGGATCATCGACGCCGCGTACCGCGCCCTGGCGGTCACGGGCGGCGCCGGCCTGTCGGTGAACGAGGTCCTGCGGTCAGCCGGGCTGTCCACCCGCGCGTTCTACCGCCTCTTCGACTCGAAGGACGAACTGCTGCTCGCCCTGTTCCGGCAGGACTCCGACCGGGTGGCCGCCCGCCTGCGCCGCGCCGCGGCCGCCGAGCCTCCCGCGGCCGCACTCCTCGCCTTCGTGCAGGCCATGCTGCGGATCACCGCCGATCCGCGCCGGCGCCAGCGCGTGCTGGTCATGTCTTCCGAAGAGATCGCCCGCGCGAAGGGGTACCTCGCCGAGCGTCAGCGCTACCACGCTCTCGTGCAGGGCGAACTGGTCCACATCCTCGAACGCGGCCAGGCCGACGGCTCGTTCCCGCTGGCCCGGCCGGCCTCGGACGCCGGCTGGATCCGCGCCGCGATCCAGCACGCCTTCGACGAGCAGATCGCCGGGACCGCCCCGGCCGCCCCGAACGAGACGGCGGAGCTGGTGACCGGCTTCGCACTGCGTGCCCTCGGAGCACGGGCGGTCGTCGGCCACTGAGGCCGCGGATCGACAGCACCCGGGTGTTGACAGCCTGGCTGCCAAGGCATCTACTGAAAACGTCATTTTCACTGGCCGGGTGCCGAGCCCCGGGGAAGAAGGATTTCCGATGGAGAAGATCTGGGCGAACTCCGGTGACTCGCACTTCCTCGAGCCCGAAGAGCTCTGGCGGGAAAACCTGCCGGCCCGGCTGGCCGAGCTCGTCCCGCGCGCCGAGAAGGACCCGGACGGCGAGTGGGAGACCGTGCACATCGACGGCATGTCCTTCCGCCGCAAGCTGCCGACGGGACGCAGCAAGGAGTTCCTCGAGGCGACGCACCGGGCGCCGGGCGCCCGTGACCTCGCCAAGCGCATGATCGACCTGGACAACGAGGGCGTCTGGGCCGAACTGGTCTTCCCGTCGCTGGGCATGTGGAGCTCGTCGTTCCGCACGCCCGAGGTCCTGCGGGAAGCGCTCCGGGTCAGCAACGACTGGGCCTGGGACGCGATCGAAGACTTCTCCCCGCGGCTGGTCACCACCGCGCAGGTGTCCACCCTGGACATCGGCGACGCGGTGGCGGAGCTGGAGCGAGTCGCCGAAATGGGCTACCGCGCGGTCTACCTCCCGGTCGCGCCGCACCCGCTGCAGAAGGACTACAACCAGGACGCGTGGGAGCCGTTCTGGACGGCCGCCGAGCGGGCGAACATGGTGCTCGCGTTCCACATCGGCACCGACCCCATCGACCTGTCCAAGGGCGGCGCGTCCGGAGTGGTCTACCGGGGGCCCGGCGGCGCCGTGCTGAACTACACCGAGACGACCTTCGGCGGTCAGCGCGCCGTGATGAAGCTGGTCGCCTCCGGTGCGCTCGACCGCCACCCGGACCTGCGGGTCCTGGTGTCCGAGGGCGGGGCCACCTGGGTGCCGTTCGTCGCCGACCGGATGGAGGAGGGGTACCGCCAGCACGCGATGGCGGTACGGCCCAAGCTCAAGCGGTCGCCGAAGGAAATCATCTACTCGCAGGTGTATGCCTCGTTCCAGCACGACGAGTCCGCGATCGCCGCGTGCACCGCGATGGGGTACGAAAACGTCATGTGGGGCAGCGACTACCCGCACATGGAAGGCACCTACGGGCACACGCAGGACACACTGCACCACCTGTTCGACGGGGTGGACCCGAGGGTCCGGCACCGCATCACGGTCGGCGCCTTCACCGAACTGTTCCCCGACGTGCCGCCCCTGCCGACGCCGGCCGCGGTCTGACCGAGGAGCGCGCCGACGTGAGTGACGACACCGTCCTGTACGACTCCCCGACCGAATTCCTGCACGAGGTGGCCGAGAAGACCGGCCATTGCGTGGCCCAGTCCGTGATCCCGCGGGAGGACGGCTCCTACGTGTGCGCGTGCTCGTGCGAGCGGTGGGAGGTGACCGCGCCCAGCCGTGCCGACGGGCTGCGGCTCGCCCGCCGGCACACCGGCTCGATCCCGTGACCGGCGCGCCCACCCGGCCGGTGCACGATCCCGCGCGGGCCGCGCTGCTCGAACTGGTCGGCGAAATCCTGGACCTCGAGCACCTCGAGGTGGATCTCTTCCGCGGGCGGAGCCCCCGGAAGGCCACCCAGCGGGTGTTCGGCGGCCAGGTCGCCGGGCAGGCGCTGGTGGCCGCGGGGCGCACGGTCGCCCGGGATCGGCCGGTGCACAGCCTGCACGGCTACTTCGTGCGGCCCGGCCGGCCCGCGACGCCCATCGTGTACCGCGTCCACCGGATCCGGGACGGCCGCTCGTTCACCACCCGCCGGGTGGACGCGCTGCAGCACGGCGAAACGATCTTCACGATGTCGGCGAGCTTCCACGGCGACGAACCGGGCCTCGTCCACCAGGAGCCGATGCCGGCCGCGCCGGCACCGGAATCGCTGCCCACCCCGCGCGAAGCGTTCCTGCGGGCCGGCCGGGACACCCCGCGCAACATCCTCCCGTTCGACCTGCGCCGGGTCGGCGAGGACGGCTGGCGGGCCGGGTCGGATCCGCAACGCTCCACCCAGGTCTGGTTGCGGGCGGCCGACGAACTCGGCGACGATCCGCTGCTGCACGCCTGCCTGCTCACCTACGCCAGTGACCTGACCCTGCTCAGCGGCGTCACCTACGCCCACCGGCTGGAGCCGTTCGGCGCGGACGACGGCCCGGTCGCCATGGCCAGCCTGGACCACGCGGTCTGGTTCCACCGCCCGGTCCGGGTGGACGACTGGCTGCTGTTCGACCAGGACTCCCCGACCGCCGGTGGCGGCCGCGGGCTGGCGCGCGGGCAGTTCTTCGACCGCGCCGGGCGGCACGTGGCCAGCGCGGTCCAGGAAGGACTCGTGCGCGTCCGTCCTCAGTAGACGAGGAGCACCCCTTCCGATCGACCACCCTCTCCTATATAGTTAGATGAATTGACTATTGGTCTTCCGGTCGAGGGTGGCAGCCGAGTGCGTGAGATGTCCGGTTCCGGCGCGACGGCGCAGCTCGCCGAGTGGGTGCACGGCATGCAACGGGCGAGCCTGGACGCCCCGGTCGCCCACCAGGCCAGGAGGCTCGTGCTGGACTGCCTCGCGGCCGCGATCGCCGGCTCGGCGACGCCGGTGGCGGCGGCGGTCCGCGACCTCGTCGCCCGGATGTACCCGGGCGAGCACGCGGGGGTCGTCGGCGGGGGGCGCGCGTCGGCCGCCGGGGCGGCGCTGGCGAACGGCACCGCCGCGCACGCGCTGGACGTCGACGACGGCTACACCCCGGGCTCGGTGCACCCGAGCGCGCCGACGATCCCGGCCGTCCTGGCCGCGGCCGAGAGCACCGGCGCCCCGGCGGACACCGTGTTGCGGGCCGTCGCGACCGCGGTGGAGGTGACCTGCCGGCTGGCCCGCGCCGCCCACCCCGCGACCCGGGAGGCCGGGTTCCACAACACCGCGCTGGCCGGGGTGCTGGGCGCCGCGGCCGGGGTGTCGGTGGTGCTCGGCCTCGACCGGGCCGAGGTCGTCTCGGCGCTGGGGGTCGCGGGCTCCCACTCGGGCGGGCTGTTCGAGTTCCTGGGCAGCGGCGCCGAGGTCAAGCGGCTGCACGCCGGCAAGGCGGCCCGCGACGGCCTGCTGTCCGCCCACCTCGCCCGGCTGGGTGTCAGCGGTCCGGCGACGGTCCTCGAAGGCACCAACGGCTACTTCCCCGCCTTCGCCCGCGGCGCATGGCGCCCGGCCGACCTGCTCGACGGGCTCGGCGAGCGCTGGGCGCTGCGGGACACCTACGTCAAGGTGCACCCGTGCTGCCGGCACCTGCACGGGCCGATCGACGCGCTGCTGGACCTGCGAGCGGAGCACGACCTCGCCGCGGTGACGGCGGTGCGCGTCGAGACCTACTCGGTCGCCGCGGCCCACGCCCACACGACGTTCGGCAGCTTCCTCGACGCGCAGCTGAGCATCCCCTACGCGGTGGCGGTGACCCTGCTCGACGGGCAGGCCGGCCTGCCGCAGTTCGACGAGGCCCACCGGACGTCACCGGCGGTGGCCGCCCTCGCGGCCCGGGTCGAGGTCGCCGCCGTCGCCGAGTTCGACGCCCGCTACCCCGCCGAACGGCCGGCCCGCGTCACCGTGCACCGCGCCGGGCGTCCGTCGCTGTGCCGGGAGGTCGGCCAGCCGCGCGGCGAGCCGAGCCGGCCCCTGGACGACGAAGCACTCACGGCGAAGTTCCGGCTGCTCGCCGATCCGGTACTGGGCCCCGGGCGCGCGGCCGGCCTGGCCGGCGCCGTGTGGGCGTTCGACGACATCGCCGCGGTCATGTCCGGGCTTGCGGACGAAAACGAGAGGGAGTCCCGATGACCACCAGCACCGACGAACGGACGGCGTTCGCCGAGTCGGTCCGGGCGTTCGCCCGCGACCGGCTGGCTCCCGGGGCGCTCGACCGAGCGCACGCCCCCGGGTACCCGTGGGACATCGCGGAACTGCTCGCGCAGCAGGGCCTGCTCGGGCTGACCGTGCCGGAGCGTGATGGGGGCCAGGGCGCCACGCTGCTCGACGCCGTGACGGCCATCCGGGAAGTCGGCCTCGTCTGCCCGAAGAGCGCCGATGTCGTGCAGGCCGGCAACTTCGGCGCGTTGCGGACCTTCGCCGAGTACGCCGACGACGACCAGAAGGCCCGCTTCCTGCCCGGGTTCCTGGCCGGCAAGACGCTGCTGGGGCTGGCGATGAGCGAGCCGGAGGCCGGGTCGGCGGTCACCGACCTGACCACGAGCGCCGAGCCGGACGGCGACGGGTACGTCATCGACGGCACCAAGATCTGGTCCACCCACAGCGTCGAGGCGCACGTGTTCCTCGTCTACGTCCGCTTCGGCCCCGGCGTCGGCGGGATCGGCTCGGTGCTGGTCGAACGCGGCACCCCCGGCCTGGAGATCGGCAAGCCGTCGGACTACCTGAGCGGCGAGCAGTGGGCCCCGCTGTACTTCGGGAACTGCCGGATCCCCGCGGAGAACGTGCTGCTGGGCCCCGGCGGCTTCAAGAAGCAGATCAGCGGGTTCAACGTCGAGCGGCTCGGCAACGCCGCACGCTCGCTCGCACTGGGCAAGCTGGCGTTCGGCATCGCCCGTGACCACGTGCTCCGCCGCGAGCAGTTCGGCCGCCCGCTCGCGGACTTCCAGGGCGTCCAGTGGAAGTTCGCCGACATGGCGGTGGCCCTGGACGGCGCGGACCTGCTGCTGGAGCGCGCCGCGGCCAACGCGGACGACGGCCTGCCCTCGGCCTACGAGACGTCGGTCGCCAAGCTGGCGGCCAACCAGGCCGGCTTCCAGGCCGCCGACCAGGCCATGCAGGTGATGGGCGCGATGGGCTACAGCACGGACACCCTCGTCGAGTACTGCTTCCGCCGCACGCGGGGCTGGATGATCGCCGGCGGTTCGCTCGAGGTCCTGCGCAACCGGATCGCGGAGGACGTGCTGGGCCGCCGGTTCAGCCAGCGGGCGCCACGGTGACCGCCGGGGCCGAGCTCGCCGCCGCGCTGTTCACGCCGCGCAGCGTGGCTTTGGTCGGCGCTTCCGCGGATCCCGCGAAGGCGTCTTCGCGGCCGCTGCGCTTCCTGCGGCGCAGCGGGTTCGCCGGCGCCGTCTACCCGGTCAACCACCGGGTCACCGAGATCGACGGGGAGCGGGCCTTCCCGTCGCTCGACGCCCTGCCCGAGGTGCCCGAGCACGCGTTCCTGATGACCCCGGCGGCCGCCACCGTCGACGCCGTCCGGCAGTGCGGCCTGCTGGGCGTGCCCGTGGTGACCGTCCTGTCCGGCGGCTTCGCCGAAGCCGGTCCGGAGGGCGCCGCGCGGCAGCGGGAGCTCGCGGCCGTCGCCCGGGAGTCCGGCACCCGCGTCGTCGGGCCGAGCAGCCTCGGTGTGGTCAACACCCGCACCGGACTGACGCTCACCGCGAACGCGGCGTTCGCCGATCCGGACCTGAAGCAGGGTGGCATCTTCGTCGCCTCGCACTCCGGCAGCCTCATCGGTGCCCTGCTGTCCCGTGGGGCCGCGTGTTCGCGCCTGGTGTCGGTCGGCGGCGAGGCCGACCTCGGGATCGGCGAGATCTGCGGCACGGCCGTGGCCGACCCGGAAGTCACCGGGTTCCTGCTGTTCCTGGAAAACCTCCGCCACGCCGACGGCCTGCGCACCTTCGCCCGGGCGGCCGCGGCCCACGGGAAGCCGGTGCTGGCCTACAAACTGGGCCGCTCCCGCGCCGCGGCCGACCTGGCCGTGTCCCACACCGGCTCCCTCGCGGGCGAAGACGACGTGGCCGCCGCCTTCCTCGCCGACTGCGGCATCGCCCGCGCCCACACCCTCGACGGCCTGCTCGAAGGCCTCCCGCTGCTCGCCAGGACTCCCGTCGACGCGGGCACGCCCCGGCGGGTCGGCGTGGTCACGACCACCGGCGGGGGCGCCGCGATGGTCGTCGACCAGCTGGGGGTGCTGGGGATCGACGTGGCCGGGCCCACGCCCGGCACGCTGGCCCGGCTCGCCGCGGCGGGAGCGCCCGCCGCACCGGGGGTGATCGTCGACCTCACCCTGGCAGGCACCCGGTACGCGGTGATGTCCGCTGCCTTGGACGTGCTGCTCTCCTGCGGCGAGTTCGACCTGGTCGTCGCCGTGGTCGGCTCCTCGGCCCGGTTCGAGCCCGAGGTCGCGGTGCGCCCGATCGTCGACCGCGCCCACCGGGAGAAGCTCGCGGCGTTCCTCGTGCCGCACGCCCCGGAGGCGCTGGCCATGCTCGCCGAGGCGGGCGTGCCCGCGTTCCGCACCCCGGAATCGTGTGCCGACGCGATCGCCGCGGCACTCGGACGGCGGGCCCCGCGCCGCCTGTCACCCGCCGCGCCCGGCAGGCCCGGGCCGGTCCGCCCGCTCGACGAGGCGGCGTCGTACGCCGTGCTGGCCGAGGTGGGCGTCGAGGCCGCGCCGCACCGGGTGCTTCCGGTGGACAACCCGGACGCGGACGGCCTGCGGTTCCCGGTCGCGGTCAAGGCGCTGTCCGCCGAGCTCGGGCACAAGAGCGATGTCGGCGGCGTGGTGCTGAACGTGCGGACGGCCGCCGAACTCCGTGCGGCGGCCGGCCGGATCCGCGCCGACGTGGCCGCGCGAGGCGGAGTCGAGATCCCGGAGGTGCTGGTGCAGTCGATGGAATCGGGCCTCGGCGAGGTGCTCGTCGGCTACCGGATCGACCCGGACACGGGCCCGCTCGTGCTGGTCGCCGCCGGTGGCGTGCTGACGGAGGTCTACGCCGACCGCAGCCTCAGCACCGCCCCGGTCGACCTCGCCACCGCGCACCGCCTGCTCGGCGAGGTGAAGGGCATCGCGGCGCTGCGCGGCCATCGCGGTGCGCAGCCCGGCGACCTCGACGCACTGGCCCGGCTGGTCGTGGCCGTGTCGGAGCTGGCCGCGCACGGTGACGTCGTCGAGGCCGAGATCAACCCCGTGCTCGTCCGCGCGGCCGGCGAAGGTGTCGTCGCGCTCGACGCCGTGGTCCGGGTGCGCGACGGGTCGACGAACGGAGCGGCAGAGTGATCCCCCACCCCGAACCCCGGATGCTCATCGACGGCCGCTGGACCCGGGGTTCCGGGACGGAGACACGCCCGGTCGAGAACCCGGCCACCGGCGAAACCCTCACCGAGCTGCCGGTCGCCACCGCCGCCGACCTCGACGAGGCACTGGACGCCGCGCGCCGGGCGTTCCCCGGCTGGCGCCGGACCTCCCCGATCGAGCGGAGCCGGGTGCTGCGGGACGGCGCCCGGCTGATCCGCGACCGGGCCGGCGACCTGGCCGTGGTCATCACCCTCGAGCTGGGCAAGCCGCTGGCCGAGTCGCGCGCCGAGGTCCTCCTGGCCGCCGAGCACCTCGAATGGGCGGCCGAAGAGGGCCGCCGCTCGTACGGCCGGGTCATCCCGGCCCGGGATCCGGACACCGTGCAGCACACCGTGCTCGAACCGGTCGGCGTGGTCGCGGCGTTCGCGCCGTGGAACGCACCGGCGGTGACGCCGTCGCGGAAGATCGGCGGCGCGCTGGCGGCGGGGTGCTCGATGATCCTCAAACCGGCCGAGGAAACCCCGACGGCGGCGCTGATGATGGCCGCGGCGCTGGAGGAGGCCGGCCTGCCCCGCGGCGTGCTCAACGTGGTCTTCGGCGACCCGCCGATGATCGGGCGGCACCTGGTGACCTCGCCGGTCGTGCAGGCGGTCACCTTCACCGGCTCGACCGCGGTCGGCGCCGAGCTGCGGACCCTGGGCGCCCCGTCGATGACCCGGATGACCATGGAGCTCGGCGGGCACGCGCCGGTCCTCGTGCTCGCCGACGCCGACATCGAGTCGGTCGCGCGGTCGGCCGTGCCGGCGTGCTACCGCAACTCCGGCCAGGTGTGCACCTCCCCCACCCGGTTCCTGGTCCACGCCGACGTCCACGACCGGTTCCTGGCCGCGTTCGTCGACGCGGTCCGCCACCGCAAGGTCGGCGACGGCCGGGCCGACGGTGTCCAGATGGGACCGGTGGCGACCGGACGGCGGCTGCGGGCGCTGTCCGACATGACGGCCGACGCCCGCGCTCGCGGCGCCGTCGTGGAGACCGGCGGCGAGCGGATCGGCGACGCCGGGTGGTTCTTCGCCCCGACCGTGCTGACGTCGGTGCCGCCGGATTCCCTCGCCGGCACGGTCGAGCCGTTCGGCCCGCTGAAGACCGTCACCCCGTTCGACGACCTGGACGAGGCGCTGGCGGAAGCGAACCGGCTGCCGTACGGCTTGGCGTCCTACGCGTGGACCGGCGACTCGGGGGCGGCGGCGCACATCGTCCGCGAGCTGGCGGCCGGGTCGGTGGCGGTCAACAGCTGGCGGCCCTCCCTGCCGGAAACCCCGTTCGGCGGGTTCCACCTCAGCGGCGTCGGCACCGAGGGCGGAGCGGAGGGCCTGCACGGCTTCCAGCGGCTCAAGTACGTGAGCCGGAGCTGACCGGCCGACCAGCGAGGTGACCGGCCGCCGGTTCACCGAGCTCACGCCGCGGCCTGGTGGCGTGGTGGGTCGTGAGCCTTGTTGCGGAGGGGTTTCCGCTGCGGATCCAGCCAGGCGGGCGGAACCCAGTGGACCACTCCGTCGTGGAGCCGGATGTCCCAACCGCCGTGGTGGATCAGGTGATGGCACCGTTCGCAGACGAGCGCGAGATCGTTGACGTTCGTCTCGCCGCCCTGGGTCGCCCAGAAGATGATGTGGTGCGGCGTCGTCCACTTCGGACCGCGGTCGCAGCCGGGCCGGGTGCATCCCCTGTCCCGGATCGCCAACGCCCGTCGCTGCGCCGGAGTCGCCGTGCGCGCGGCACGGCCGAGGTCCAGGACTTGGCCTTCGCCGCCGAGTACCGCGGGGTAGATCTTGGCGTCGCACAGCAGCCGCCGCAGCTGCGACGTGGTCATCGTGTCGCCGTTGTCCAGCAGCACCGACCCCGCCTCGCGCCGCAGATCCTCCAGCTGGACCGTCACGGTCGCGACGGCGCGTTCGCCGGCCCGCACCGGCAGGTCCTCGGATCGTGCGGCGAGTTCGAAGATCGCCGCGACGGCGTCGCCCTGGCGTTCGGCGGTGGTGCGGGAGTCCGGGTCGCCGTCCTCGTCCTTCGGCTCCGGTTTCGCCAGCGGCACGAAGAGATCCTCGGCAAGGTGCCCGGTTTCGGAGTCGAACTCGCCGGAGAACCGCAGGCGTCCTTCGCGCGTCCAGCAGTAGCGGAACTCCCGCTTCGGCCGCCTCAGCTCCTCGTCGCGGCCGTTCGGTTCCTGGCGATCCAGGTCCCAGTAGGCCAGCAGGCGCTGTCCGGCTTTGCGCACGGTCGACGGGATCGCCTGCCGGGCCAGGGCCACCAGCGTCGCCTCGTCCGCGGCGAACTGCTGAGCCTCAAGCGCTTCCGGGGCCTGGTCCAGCACCGCGATGATCTCCGCGGCATGTCCGGCGGTGATCTCTCCCGCGGCGAGCGCTGCCCGCACCAGCGAAAGATCGGAGGTGGCGATCGCGACCCGGGCACGGGCATCCTGCCACGACACCCGCGTGCTGCCCACGAGGAACGCCGCGGTGTCCCGGCAGCCGTTCGACGGACCGAGGCCGCGCCGGTCGGCCTCGGCCACCAGCTCCAGATGCCGCGCATACTCGATCCGCAGGCGTTTCTCGGTGGCACACAGCATCGAGGCGAGCTCGTCGTCGGAGAGCTGCCACGCTGCGGTGTGTTCGGTCTCGGCCACACTCCCAAACTACCCGAACAGCTGTTCGACACGCATCACACGATCAGGTGGCTTGCGATTTCACTCCGCCGTCGACTGTCCACATCAGACACCTTCGCCCTACAGCCCGGCCCACTCCTGGTAGACCTTGAGCACCGCGACGACGTCCTCGTTCCCGAGGCCCTTGGCGCGAGCCATCTCGAAGATCTGGTGCACGATGCTCGCCGCGGGCATCACGTAGCCGCTCTCGTGGGCCAGCTCCAGCCCGAGCCGGATGTCCTTCTCCCCCAGCGCCACCGCGAACCGGGCGTGGTAGTCGTCGGCGAGTGCGTACGGCCAGCGCTTGAGGAAGTGGAACGAGCGGCCACCCGAGCGGCTGAGCACGTCGAACAGCTCGTGGCGGTCCAGGCCGAGCCGCACCCCGAGGGTGAACGCCTCCGCGGCGACCACGATGCTGCCCATGGCCATCAGGTTGTTGAGCAGCTTCACCGTCTTGCCGTGGCCGACCGCGCCGACGTGCTCGATCGAGCCGAGGGCTTCGAGCACCGGACGGGCACGTTCCAGCGCGTCCTCGCCGGCTCCGACGAGCTGGACGAGCCGGCCCGCGAGGGCTTCACCCGGGCCCCCGCTGACCGGGCAGTCGACGACCGCGACCCCGTGCGGCCGGGCCGCGTCGGCGACCGCTTCGACCGTGGCGGGCAGGGTCGTGCTCAGCTCGACCAGGACGCGGCCCGCCCAGCTCTTCAGGACACCGCTCCCGATCAGCGCGTCACGGACGATCCGGTCGTTGGGCAGGCTGGTGATGATCACGTCCGCGGCTCCCGCGCCTGCCGGGTCGCACGCCGTGGCCCCCAGTCCGGCGAGCCGGGCGACGGCGGCCGGCTCGATGTCGTGGACCAGCGTGGGAAAACCGCGGGAAACCAGCCGTTCCGCCACCGCCCCACCCATGGTGCCCAAACCGATCACCGCAGTACTGATCACCGCTGTGCTGATCATGGCAGCTCCTCACGCTCGACAGGGGTCAGTTCGACGGCCACGTCGTCCAGGTGGGGCCCGGCCACGGGGTAGCGCCGCAGGACCGCGGGATCGTGGCCGGGCACGATGTCGCCGGCCGGCCCGGCCAGCTCCCGCAGCCGGTCGAAGGCGGCGTGCGCGCCGCTGACCGAATCCAGGGCCGAATAGGGCCGGTCGGTTTCGAGGTTGACGTAGTAGTGGGCGGCGTCGGACGCGAGCACGACCACGCCGTGCCCGGTTTCCACGCGCACCACCTGCATCCCGGCGGTGTGCCCGCCGACCAGGTGCAGCGACAGGCCCGGCGCGACGGTGACGTCCCCGTCGGCCCAGCGCACCCGGCCGTCGAGGTTCAACCCGGCCACTTCGGTGATGTCCTCGCTCATCACGACCCGGCGGAACGACGGGCGGCTCGCCGCGGGCCCGGTCCAGAACGCCATTTCCCGCCGCTGCACCCAGAACCGGGCGCGGGGGAACCGGCCGAGCTCGCCGCAGTGGTCGAAGTGCAGGTGCGTGAGCACCACGTCGGTCAGCTCTTCGGGGTCGGCACCCAAGGCGCGCAGCGCATCGAGCGGGTCTCCGCGCAGGCAGTCTTCCCGGCCGCGTTTGCGGGCCACCTCGCACCCGAAGCCCGTGTCGACCAGGAACGTCCCCGCCTGGCCGGTGATCAGCCAGAGGTAGTAGGCCATCGCCCGCGGCTCGTCGGCCGGCGTGGCGTGGTGGAACACCTCGGTGGCCGCCACGCCGTCGCGATGGGCGTAGCGGATGGCGAACACGCGAAAGCCCGGGCTCATCGCGAGATCAGCGCGGGCAGTCCCGCCTCCATCAGCTTCTCGGCCTCGTCGACGATCCGGCCGACCAGCTCGGCCACGGTGGGGACGTCGTCGATGAGGCCCTGGGCACAGCCCGCCGTCCAGATCCCCGCGTCCAGGTCGCCGGTCCGGAACACCTCACGTCCGCGCACCCCGGCGACCAGCTCGCGGATTTCGGCGAACTGCGCGCCCTCCGCGAGCATCCGCACGACGTCGACGCTGACCTTGTTGCGCGCCACCCGTGCGGTGTTGCGCAGCGGGCGGAAGATCAGTTCGGTGTTCCGCTCGTCGCCGTCCACGATGGCCTGCTTGACCCGCTCGTGCACCGGCGCCTCGGCGGTGCACAGGAAGCGGGTGCCCATGTTGACGCCGTCCGCGCCGAGGGCGAGCGCCGCGACCAGTCCGCGGCCGTCGGCGAACCCCCCGGAGGCGATCACCGGGATGCCGAGGCGGCGGACGGTGGCCGGGATCAGCACGAGGCCGGGGATGTCGTCCTCACCCGGGTGCCCGGCGCACTCGAACCCGTCGATGCTGACGCCGTCGACGCCGACCGCCTGCGCCTTGACCGCGTGCCGCACGCTGGTGCACTTGTGCAGCACCTTGATCCCGGCCGCGTGGAAGTGCGGCAGGTGCGGTTCCGGGTTGGACCCGGCGGTCTCCACGACCCGCACTCCGGACTCGACGATGGCCGCGCGGTATTCGGCGTAGGGCGGTGGCTTGATGCTCGGCAGGATCGTCAGGTTGACGCCGAACGGCTGGTCGGTCAGGTCCCGGCAGCGGCCGATCTCGCGGAGCAGTTCCTCGGGGCTGGGCTGGGTCAGCGCGGTGATCAGCCCGAGGGCACCGGCGTTCGCGACGGCGGCGACGAGCGGCGCCGTACCCACCCACTGCATGCCGCCCTGCACGATCGGGTGCCGGACGCCGAAGACCTCGGTGAAACGCGTCTGGATCATCGTCTGTCTCCCGGAGTCGGCACGGCCACAGTGGCCAGCTTATCAGTTAGATAGTTAATCTGATTGCTACAATCTACCTGATACTGGCCGAACGCAGGAGGTACCCATGCCGGAGGTGGTCATCGTCGAGGCGGTCCGGTCGGCGGTCGGCAAACGGCGGGGGTCCCTGTCCGGGTACCGCGCTCCCGAGTTGCTGGGCGACGTGCTCGCCGCGCTCTTCGACCGGACCGGCCTGGACCCCGCGCTGGTGGGCCAGGTCGTCGGCGGGTGCGTCGGCCAGGTGGGCCAGCAGGGCGGCAACGTCGCCCGCAACGCCTGGCTCGGCGCCGGGCTGCCGCCGGAGGTGCCGGCGAGCACCGTGACCGTCCAGTGCGGATCCGCGCAGCAGGCGCACACCCTGGCCCACGGGCTCGTCGCCGGCGGCCTGTCCGACATCGCCGTCGCGTGCGGCGTCGAGTCGATGAGCCAGGTGCCGATGGGCTCGAGCACCATCGCCGAGCTGGGCGACAGCCGCGGCGGCCGGTACGTCGAGCACTGGGAGGCGACCACGCAGTTCGAGGCGGCCGAGCGGATCGCGGAACGCTGGGGGCTCGACCGCGCCGCGCTGGACTCCTTCGCGACGCTGTCCCAGCACCGGGCGGCCCAGGCGGTCGCCGAGGGTCGCTTCCGCGGCCAGATCGTCCCGGTCACGGTGCCGGTGACCGACGAGCACGGCGTCAAGACCGGCGCGACGACGTTCGACACCGACGAGTGCCCGCGCCCGACCAGCCTCGAGGTCCTCCGCACGCTGAAGCCCAACCTGCCGGACCGCACCCCGGCGCGGCACACGGCGGGGTCGTCGTCGCAGATCGCCGACGGCGCCTCGGCGGTCCTGCTGATGACCGCCGAGCGCGCCGAGCAGCTCGGGCTGCAGCCGCGGGCCCGGATCGTGGACTCCGTGCTGGTGGGCAGCGACCCGGAGCTGATGCTGACCGGGCCGATCCCCGCGACGCGCAAGCTGCTCGAGCGCACCGGGCTCACCCTCGACGACCTCGATCTGGTCGAGATCAACGAGGCCTTCGCCTCGGTGGTGCTGGCCTGGCAGCGGGAAACCGGCGTGGACTTCGACCGCGTCAACCCCAACGGCGGCGCGATCGCGCTCGGCCACCCGCTCGGCGGCACCGGTGGCATCCTGATCACGAAGGCGCTGCACGAGCTCGAGCGCACCGGCGGCCGCCGGGCGCTGGTCACCATGTGCTGTGGCGGCGGCCTCGGCACCGGCACCCTGATCGAGCGGCTCGGCTGATGCCCGGACCGCTCGCCGGGATCCGGGTGCTGGAGCTCGCCGCGCTCGGCCCGGCGCCCTACACCGCCATGATGCTGGCCGACATGGGCGCGGACGTCCTGCGCGTCGACCGCCCGGTGTCCACGCTCAAGGGCGACCCGGCCAAGGCCGTGCTCAACCGCGGACGGCGGTCGGTGGTCGTCGACCTGAAGGCACCCGGTGGCGCGGAAACGGTCCTGCGGCTGGCCGACCGCGCCGACGTCCTCGTCGAGGGCTTCCGGCCCGGCGTCATGGAACGGCTGGGCCTCGGTCCCGGCGTGTGCCTGCGCCGCAACCCGCGCCTGGTCTACGGCCGGATGACCGGCTGGGGTCAGCACGGTCCGCTGGCCTCGACCGCCGGGCACGACCTCAACTACCTGGCGTTGTCGGGGGCTCTGCGCCTGTTCGCGCGGCCCGGGCAGCCGCCGGCCACCCCGCCCGGGCTGGTCGCCGACTTCGGCGGCGGCGGGATGATGCTGGCCTTCGGAGTCGTCTGCGCGCTGCTGGAAACGTCCCGGTCGGGCCTCGGCCAGGTGATCGACGCGGCGATGGTCGACGGGGTGGCCTCGCTCACCGCGATGCTGCACGGATTCCTCGCCCAGGACCGCTGGGTGGACGAGGTCGGCGTGAACTTCTCCGACGGCGGCTCCCCGCACTACGACGTCCACGAAACCGCGGACGGCCGGTTCGTGGCGGTCGCCGCCGCCGAGCCGCGGTTCTACACGGAGTTCCTGGAGCGGCTCGGGCTCGATCCGCGGGCGGTCCCCGACCGCGACGACCCGGCCCAGCGGGACGCGCTGCGGGAAATCGTCGCCGACGTGCTGCGCCGCCGCACCCGGGACGAGTGGGAGAAGGTGTTCGACGGATCCGACGCCTGTGTGACGCCGGTGCTGAGCCTGACCGAGGCACCGGATCACCCGCACAACCGGGCCCGGGAGGTGTTCACCACGGCGTTCGGCGTGGTGCAGCCGGCCCCGGCGCCGCGCTTGCAGCGCACCCCCGGGGCCATCGCGGGCCCACCGCCGCGCCCCGGCGAGGGCTCGGTGGCCGCCCTGCGCGACTGGGGCCTGGACGACGACGAGACCGCGAAACTCCGGGACGAAGGCGTCATCGGCACCGAACCCGGCTGAACTCCCGGTGTCCTGCCCGTCGAAGGACTGGGCAGGACACCGGGAAGCGGGTCCGGTCAGGCCGGGGTCGCGATGGTCTTGGCCTGGAGGGACTCGTCGGCCGGGTTCACGACCTCGAACCGTTCGCCGCCGGCCGCTTCGCGGAACTTCCCGTCGATGTACAACCGGCCCTCCGGCTCTGCGTCGAGTGTCATGGGCTCCTCCGGACTTCGATGTCGGCTCGGATTCCGATGCGCTGGACGAGTTGTTCGCGGTGGAAGTCCGGGCCGCCGAGGAACAGGGCACAGTTCTTCGCCCGCTTGAAGTACAGGTGGGCCGGGTGTTCCCAGGTGTAGCCGATGCCGCCGTGGATCTGGAGGTTCTCCCCCGCCGCGAGCAGGTAGGTGTCGGAGCAGAACGCCTTGGTGAGACTGGCCGTCGCGGCGAGGTCGGGCGAGTCCGTCGCGGCGGCCCACAGCGCGTAGTAGACCGCCGAGCGGGCCGCCTCGATCTCCACCAGCATCGTGGCGCACTTGTGCTTGATCGCCTGGAACGAGCCGATCGGGCGGCCGAACTGCTCCCGCACACCGGCGTAGGCCACCGCCATCTCCAGGGTCCGTTGCGCGCCGCCGAGCATCTCCGCGCTCACCGCGATGGCCGTCAGATCCAGCATCCGGTCGACGGCGGCCCAGCCGTGCTCGAGGGTGCCGATCAGCCGGGCGGGGGTGGCGGTGCAGGTCAGCCGCCCCTGCTTGCGGGTCTGGTCCAGCACCGGCAGCGGCTGCCGGGCCAGCCCCGCGGCCCCGGGCTCGACGGCGAACACCCCGAGGCCGGCGTCGGCCCGCGCGACCACGAACACCAGGCCGGCACTCAGCAGGTCCAGGACGAACGACTTGTGGCCGTCGAGGACCCAGCCGTCGCCGGTGCCGGTGGCCCGCATCCCGACGCTCTCGCCCGTCCACTTGCCGGCGTCTTCGGCGAGGGCGACGGTGCCGATCAGCCGCCCGTCGGCCAGGCCGGGCAGGTAGTCGTGCTTCGCCGCCTCGTCGCCGGTGGCCAGCAGCAAGGTCGTGGCCATCACCACCGACGCGAGGAACGGGGTGACCGCCAGCGCCCGGCCCAGCTCCTCCAGCACGACACCGAGTTCGACGAAGGTGTAGCCGGCGCCGCCGTACTCCTCCGGCACGGCCAGCCCGGCGAGCCCCAGCTCACCGCCCATCTTCGTCCACATCGGACGATCGTGCTGCTCGTCCGCGGCCATCAGCCGCCGCACGACCGGCTCCGGCGAGAAGTCCGCCAGGAACTCCCGCGCGACCGACCGCAGTTCGTCCTGCTCCTTGTCCAGCGCGAACCGCACGGCTGACCTCCGGGCTCAGGGTTGGCGGGCGGACCGCGCGCGGAACGCCTCGGGGACGGCGCGGAACTCCGCGGTGTCGTGCGACTGGCTCTCGGCGGCCAGCCCGTAGCCCAGCACCGAGACCGCCGCCTGGCGCACCCACTGGTTGAGCACCGCCTTGGTGTCCTGGACCGCCTGCGGGGGCAGCGCGGCGAGCCGGTGGGCGAACGCGAGCGCGTCGGCCAGCAGCGACTCCGCGGGCACGACCCGGTTGGCGAGCCCCAGCTCGACGGCGGTCGCGGCAGGCACCCGGTCCCCGGTCAGCAGGAACTCCTTGGCGCGCAGCAGGCTCGTGTTCAGCGGCCAGGTCGCCGCGGCGCCGTCCCCGGCGACCAGCGCGACCGTGACGTGCGGGTCGGCGAGGAAAGCGTGCTCGGCGATGAAGACCATGTCGCAGGCGGTGACCAGGGTCGCGCCCAGCCCGACCGCCGGGCCGTTGACGGCCGCGACGACCGGCAGGTGCAGGCCGACCAGCTCGTCGAACAGGCGGCGCCCGATGCGCAGCGTCCGCCGTCGTTCCTCGATGTCGTTGGCGTGCCGTTCGAAGGTTTCCAGGTCGCCGCCCGCGCTGAACGCCCGGCCCGCACCGGTCAGCACGACCGCGCGCGCGTCCCGGTCCAGGCTCAGCTCGGCCAGCACGCGGGGCAGCGCGTGGTGCAGCTCGGCGTCGAACGCGTTGAGCGTGTCCGGCCGGTTGAGGGTCAGCACCCGGACCGGGCCGTCGGCCGTGACGAGCACCGCGTCGTCGGCCATTTCACGCCCCCGTCTCGGCGAAGTCGGCACCGCGGATGAGCCGGACGGGCCGGTACACCGCGACTTCCTCACCCCGCTGGTTGCGGATGGAACAGCGGCTGGTGACGACTCCGCGGCCGGGCTTGCGGGACGGGCGGGACTCGATCGTCCGCACCACGACGTGCAGCGTGTCACCGACGTAGGTGGGCTCCGCGATGTCGAAGTCCAGGTGCACCAGGGCCAGCCCGGTGCCGTGCAGCGCGTTCGTCTGCAGCACCAGCCCTTCGGCGAACATGTAGACCAGCCCGCCCGGGACCAGCCGGCCCGAGTAGCCGCCCGCCTTCGCGTGCCCGGCGTCGTAGAACAACGGCTCGGTGAAGCCGCCCAGCGCGACGAAGTTGACCAGGTCGGTCTCGGTGATGGTGCGCGCCGAGGTCCGGAAGGCCGACCCGGCCGTCATCCGGTCCCAGGTCAGTCCGGCCGCCAGCAGCGGAGCTTCGCCGTCGTCTGTCACGTCGGACATCCCTTCTAATTATCTAACCTATCTTACTGTTTATACACCGGCGGGATCGGCGAAGCGAGCCCCTCCTGCGCGAGACTGGACACCAGCTGCCCGTCACGGGTGAAGACTTTCCCGGACGCGAGACCACGGCCGTCGCAAGCGCGGGCCGACCGCTGCACCACCAGCTGCCACTCGTCCACCCGGAACGGCCGGTGGAACCAGACCGTGTGGTTGAGGGACGTCATCAACCACGTCTTGCGCGAACCGCGTTCGTGCGGCAACCGGATCGAGGCGACCAGGGTCAGGTCGCTGGCGTAGAGCCAGCGGCACGCGTGGCCCGCGGGATCGTCCGGCACCGGGCCGGCGGCGCGGTACCACAGCGCACGCGTGCCTGCCGGGTTCGCACCGGCGGCCGGGACCGGTCGCAGCTCCACCGACGGGTCGTCGAGGAGCCACTGCGGCCACACGGCGGCCGCCTCGGTCCAGCCTTCGACGCCGCCGAGTTCTTCGGGCGCCGGAACCACCGGCATCCGGTCGCCGTGCTCGAAGGCGCCCGCTCCGGCGTGGAACGAGAACATCGCCGTGAAGATGAGCTTGCCATCCTGCTCGGCGTCCACCCGGCGCTGGGAAAACGCCCGGCCGTCGCGCAGCCGGGCGACGCGCAGCCACAGCGGCACCGACGGATTCCCGGGGCGCAGGTAGCCGGCCTGCGCGACGTGCACCGCGCGATCGGCGGACACCGTGCCCTGCGCGGCCGCCAAGGCGCGCGCGGCGACCTCGCCGCCGAACATCCGGGCGGAGCGGCCCGACGGTGGCGCGACGAAGACGTCCCCTTCGAGGCGTTCCAGCTCCGCCAGCCAGGCGAGCGAGTCGGTCAGTGAGCGGTTCACTTGGCCTCCTATCAGTTAACTGATATAGATAATAGAGCGACTTGAGCGCGGAGGACACAGGGATGACAGATCGAGCGTCCGGCACGCCGTTGTGGATCGACCTCGTGGCCCGGGCCGTCGAAGCCGGCCGCGACCGGGTCCTGGTCGTCCCGGGCGACGACCCCGGTGCCGGCTGGACCGGCGCCGAGCTCACCCGGCGGATCGGCGGCGCCGCGGCCCTGCTCGACCGGGCGGGCTGCCCGCCCGGCACCGTCGTCCCGGCGCTGATGACGACCCGGCCCGAGGCGATGGCGGTCGTCGTCGCCGGCGCGGTGACCCGGCGGCCGGTCGCTCCCCTGTCCCCGCGGCTCACGGTGGCCGAACTCGCGGACTGCGCCGGCGCTCTCGACTCGCCGGTCATCCTGTGCGAACCCGGTTCGATCGCGCTCGGCCGCGCACTGGCCGGGGCGTGCGGGCGGCAACTGGTGCCGGTCGGGGACCTGGCCCCGGCGCCGCCACCGCCCCTGTCCGCCGCCGCGGACGCCACCGCCTTCGTGCTGCACACCTCCGGCACCACCGGGCGGCCGCGGCGGGTCGACGTCCGGCAGGACCGGATGGGCGCCCGTGCGGTCGTCAACGCCCGGCTGACCCGGCTCGACGCCGGCAGCGTCTACAGCGCGAGCTCGCCGTTCCACCACATCGGCGGCCTCGGCGCCTTCGCCGTGGCGCTCGCCGCCGGCGCCCGGATCGTGACGTTCCCCCGGTTCACTGTGGACGCCTGGCAGAGCCTGGGCCGCCTGGGCGTCACCCACGCGCAGGCCGTGCCGTCGATGATCGAGATGTTGCTGCGGGCGGACGCCTTCGCGCTCCCCACCCTGCGCCTGCTGCAGTACGGCGCGTCCCCGATCCACCCCGCCACGCTGCGCCGGGCACTGGCCGCGATGCCCGGAGCCGCCTTCGTGAACCTCTTCGGGCAGACCGAGGGAGCACCCCTCACCTGCCTGTCCCCCGAAGACCACGAGCGCGCGGCGAACGGTGACGAAGAACTGCTGAAGTCCGTCGGGACTCCCGTCGGCGAAGTCGAGCTGACGGTGCACGAGCCGGACGACGACGGTGTCGGCGAGGTGTGGGCGCGCGGTGCGCACCTGTTCGCCCCGGGAGCCGACGGCTGGCTGCGCACGGGCGACCTCGGCCGCGTCGACGAGCGCGGGTACGTGTTCCTGGCCGGCCGCCGGGGCGACATGATCATCCGCGGCGGGGAGAACGTCTACCCCCTCGAAGTCGAGCAGACCCTCACCCGCCACGACGACGTCGAAGAGGCCGCCGTGGTCGGGGTGCCCGACGAACGGGTCGGCGAGGCCGTGAAGGCGTTCGTCGTCCCGCGCGATCCCGCGGCCCCACCGGACCCCGCCGAACTGCGCGCCTTCGCCCGGACGACGCTCGCCGGGTTCAAGGTGCCCGAGCTCTGGGAGTTCGTCCCCGCCCTGCCCCGCAACCCGAACGGCAAGGTCCTGCGCCGAGCCCTCACCCAGCCCACTCGTTGACGGAGGTCGATGTGGACCTGAGCTACCCACCCGAGGTGCAGCGGTTCCGGGAAGAGGTGCGGACGTTCATCGCCGCGAACGTGCCCCCGGACTGGCACGGGCTCGGCGCGCTGGACACCGGCGCGGCGAAGTCCTTCGTCGAGCGGTGGCGCCGGGTGCTGGCCGAGCACGGCTACCTGGCCCCCGCCTGGCCGGTCGAGTACGGCGGCGGCGGGCTGGACCGGCTGCGGCAGGTGGTCCTCGTCGAGGAGCTGGCGAAGGCGGGACTCCCGGCGAGCGGGTCCCAGGACGTCTTCGGCATCAAGATGATCGGCAACCTGCTGCTCCGGTACGGCACCGACGAGCAGAAGCGGCACTTCCTCCCCCGCATCATCAGCGGCGAGGACAGGTGGTGCCAGGGTTTCTCCGAGCCCGGCGCCGGCTCCGACCTGGCCGCCCTGCGCACCCGGGCCGTGCTGGTGGACGGCGAGTGGGTCGTCGACGGGCAGAAGGTGTGGACCTCGCAGGCCCAGAGCGCCGGCTGGATCTTCCTGCTCGCCCGCACCGACCCCGCCGCCGGCCGCCACCGCGGCATCACGATGCTGCTGGTGCCACTGGACCAGTCCGGAGTGGACATCCGGCCGATCACCATGATCACCGGGGACACCGGCTTCAACGAAGTCTTCTTCACCGGCGTGCGCACCGCCGAAGCGAACGTCGTCGGCGAGGTCGGCGAGGGCTGGGCGGTCGCCATGAGCCTGCTCGGCCTGGAACGCGGCGACGAAGCGGCCACCAACCCGATCATGTTCCGGGCCGAGGTCGACCGGCTGATCGAGCTGGCCCGCGAACGCGGCGTCGACGGCGACCCGGTCGTCAGGCAGCGGCTGGCCCGGTGCTACAGCCGCGCCGAGATCATGCGGCACCTCGGCCACCGCGTCCTGACGCGGTGGCTGCGCGGCGAGCCGACCGGCACCGAAGCCTCGGTGTCGAAGCTCTACTGGAGCGAGCACCACCGGGCGGTCACCGAGCTGGCCATGGACATCCTCGGGCCGGAGTCGATGGTGCCGACCGGCCGCGGCCCGCTGCGCCACTACCGCACCGACGACCCCGGCGCACCCAACTCGACGGCGTCCTGGTCCACGGTGTGGCTGCACGCGGTGTCCGGCACGATCTACGCCGGCACCTCGGAGGTGCAGCGCAACATCCTGGCCGAGTCGGCACTGGGCATGCCACGTGAACCCCGACCCGACAGGAGCTCCCGATGAGCGAAATCGTCACCCGGACCGTGGCCGACGGCGTCGCCGTCCTGACCCTGAACCGGCCGGACCGGCACAACGCCTGGTCGGTGGAGCTGGAGAACCGGTACTACGACCTGCTCCGCGAAGCCGAACGCGATCCGGACGTCCGGGTCGTCGTGGTCACCGGCGCGGGCCGGAGCTTCTGCCCGGGGATGGATACGGCCGCGCTCGCCGACCAGGTGGCCACCGGGATCTCGACCAACCCCCACCTGCGGCAGCCGATGACCACGCCGACGAGGATCGCCAAGCCGGTGCTGGCCGCGGTGAACGGGGCCTGCGCCGGGATCGGCCTGATCGCCGCGCTCAACTGCGACCTGCGGTTCGTCTCGGCCACGGCGAAGCTGACCACCGCGTTCGTCCAGCGGGGCATCATGGCCGAGCACGGACTGGCCTGGACGCTCCCCCGGCTGATCGGCACTTCACGCGCGCTGGACCTGCTGCTCTCGGGGCGGGTCGTGCTCGGCGAGGAGGCCGTCGCGCTGGGCTTGGCGGACCGCGTCTTCGCCCCGGCCGAGCTCATGCCGAAGACCCTGGAGTACGCGAAGTCCCTCGCGGCCACCAGCTCGCCGGTGGCGATGGGCACGATCAAGCGCCAGGTCTACGAGAGCTGGGAGACGTCCCTGGAGGAGTCCCGGGTCACGGCGATCCGCTTCTGGATGGGGCACCTGCGCGGCCACCCCGACTTCAAGGAGGGCGTCGAAAGCTTCCTCGAGAAGCGGCCGCCGCTGTTCGAGGCGTGGGACCCGGCGATGCCCGCCGAGCCCGATCCCCTGCCGGGTGCCTGAGCCGGCTCAGTCCGGGTGCCCGCCGAGGTAGGAGGCGAACAGGTCCGAGTCCAGCAGCTCCGCGGCCGGGCCGCCGTGCACGATCCGGCCGCGCCGCAGGACGTACGCGTACCCGGCCATCGCGAGCGCGCGCCGGGCGAACTGGTCGACGATCAGCAGGGCCGTGCCGTCCGCCGCGCGTTGCCGGAGGAACCCGAAGATCTCGTCCACCACGATCGGCGCGAGCCCCAGCGACGCCTCGTCGACCAGCACCAGGTCCGGGTTCCGGACGTAGGCCGCGGCCATCGCCAGCATCTGCTGCTGTCCCCCGCTGAGCGTGCCGGCCTGCTGGCCGAGGCGTTCGCCCAGGATCGGGAACGCGGCGACGGCCCGCTCGATGGCCTCGTCCTCCCGTCCGGCGGCGCCCTGCAGGACGAGGTTCTCCCGGACGGTCAGCCCGCGGAAGACCCCGCGGCCCTCCGGAACGTGACACAGCCCGCGGGAGAACCGGCGCTGGGCGCGTTCGCGGGTGACGTCCCGCCCGGCCAGCCTGATCTGCCCGGCGCGCACCGGCAGCAGGCCGGACACCGCGCGCAGCAGCGTGGTCTTGCCGGCGCCGTTCGCCCCGATCAGGGCGACGACCGCGCCGGCGGGGACCACGACCGACACCTCCCGCAGGACCGCGACCTGCCCGTAGCCTGCCGAGAGGCCGTCGACCTCGAGTGCCGCCGGTGGGTGGGTGCCGGGCACGGTCATCGGACCTCCGATTCGGCAAGGGGTCCGGCCGCACGGGTTCCGGCCGCCCCGAGGTAGGCGGACTGCACGATCGGGCTGGCCGCGATGGCCGCCGGGGTGCCGTGGAAGAGCAGGCGGCCGAAGTCGAGGACGTAGATCTTGGCGCAGATCCGCATCACCAGGGCGATGTCGTGTTCGACCAGCAGCACGCCGACGCCCCGCTCCTCCACGACCCGCTGGAGGATCTCGCCGAAGCGCTCGGTCTCGTCGTGGTCCAGGCCGGACGAGGGCTCGTCGAGCAGCAGCACGTCGAAGGGACCGGCCAGGCAGCGGGCCAGCTCGACGAGCCGGCGCTGCCCGGTCGACAGCGCGCCGGCCTGCTCGCCGGCCAGGTGCGTGATCCCGCACAGCTCCATCGCCGCCCCCGCGGCCGCCTCGGCCGCCCGCCATTCTCCCGGGCGCGCCGCGAGCTGCGCGAAGACACCGGCCCCCGCCTGCGCGCATTCCCGGCCCAGGACCACGTTCTGCGCCACGGTGAGCGTCTCGCAGAGTTCCATGCGCTGGAACGTCCGGCCGATGCCGCTGCGGCCCCGCCGGGCGGGCGGCATCCGGGTGACGTCCCGGTCGTGCAGCAGCACCCGGCCGCCGAACCGCCGGTTCAGGCCGCTGCAGGCGTTGAAGGTGGTGGTCTTGCCCGCGCCGTTCGGGCCGATCAGCCCGGTGATCCGGCCGAGCGGCGCGTCGAAGCTGAGGTCCTCCACGGCGGTCAGGCCGCCGAAGGAAACCGACAGGTTCCGCACGGAAACGCCGCTGCCGCCGGTGACCCGGTGCGGCGCCACCGCGGCCACCACGGGCACCCGCCGCCGTCCACCGAGCCGGTCGAGCAGCACGCGCCACCGCCGCGGCATCGCCGGACCGCCGCCCCGCACGGCGACGAGGACGGCGGACACGCCGAAGACGATCCCGAGGATTTCCGTGACCCCGTCGCCCGGCACGTAGCCGGGGAGCACGTTCATCAGCGCGATCAGCGCGAACCACGGCTCGGCGAGGGTCGCCAGGCTCAGCTGGGTGAGCAGCTGCAGGGACGCGAAGGGCTGGAAGAACGCGTCCGAACCGACCGCGAACATCCGGGCGACGCCGAGCAGTGCTCCGGCGATCCCGGCCAGGAACGCCGACACGCAGAAGACGATCACCTTGGACACGGTGGTGCTCAGGCCCATCGACGTGACCGCCGTCGGCGAGTCCGACATCCCCTGCAGGAGCCGGCCGAGCCGGCCCCGCTGGATCAGCACCAGCAGCACCGCGACCACCACCAGCACGGCCAGCACGACGTAGTAGTAGGCGCTGTCGTCCGGCGCGAAGTCCGGCCGCGGCATCGTGCGGCCCTGGGACAGCGACGTGAACATGTACTGCTCGTGGTAGAGCAGCTGCTGCACGAGAATGCCGAACCCGAAGGTCGCCAGGGCCAGGAACAGGCCGGAGAGCCGGATCGCGGGCAGGGCGATCAGCGCGCCCACCGGAACCACGACCAGGCCGCCGAGCAGGAGGGCGACCACCCACGGCAGGCCGAGGTCGACGGCGAACTGGGAGAAAGCCACCGCACCGATCGCCGCGAACGCCGCGTGGCACAGCGAAACCTGGCCCGAGGTGCGCACGAGCAGGCCGAGCGAGAGCAGCATGATCGCGCTGACCAGTGCGGCGATCCAGTACGACAGGTCGTCCGTGCCGACGAGCTGGGGCAGGACGAGCAGCACCACCACGACCACCACGCCGGTCGTCAGCCGCACCCGGCCGGGCGCCCGGTAGGCCGGCGGCGGTCGTCTCTCCACTGTGGACGGCCGGACCAGCTTGCGCTTGGGCAGCACCAGCAACGTCACGAAGAGCACGAGGAACGGCAGGGCCGACGGCAACCCGCTCAGCCACGGCACGTCGAGGACGTAGTGCTGCGAAACGGCCGAGGCGACGCCGATCACCAGGCCGCCGGCGAACGTCAGCGGGATGTTGCCGAACGCCCCGACCGCCGCGGCGCCGAACGCCTGCACCACGAGGAAGGTCAGGCCGACGGCGTCCAAGCCGATCAGCGGCATGACCAGCACCCCGGACAGGGCCGTGAACGTCGAGCCGATGATCCAGGCGATCCGCCGGACCCGCCGCGGGTCGGTGGCCTGCATCGCCAGCAGGTCCGGGTCGTCGACGACGGCTCGCATGGCCAGGCCGATCCGGGCGAACCGGAACATCGCGTACAGCGCGGCGACGGCGGCCACGGCGATGGCCACGATGGTGACCTGACCCCAGGCGACCACCGCGCCGAGCAGGCGGAAGTTCGCCTGCCCGGCCGGCAGCCACGGCTCGACCTGGATGGTGTTCGCGCCGAACACCAGGGTGGCCAGGCCCTGCACCGCCAGGACGATGCCGACGGTGCCGACGATCTGCAGGGCGATCCGCTGCGGCGCGAGCCGGGCGGCGATGCGCTCCATGAGCAGCCCGATCACCGGGCCCACGAGGCCCACGCTGACGATCAGCGCGACCGGCCACGGCAGCCCGAGCTCGGTGTGCAGCGCGTAGAACACGTAGGCGGCGACCGTGGCGATCGCGCCGTGGCCGAAGTTGAAGATGCCCGATGACTTGTAGGTCAGCACCAGGCCCGTCCCGGCCAGGCCGTAGATCGCCCCGGCGGCGATCCCGGCGACCACGAAGGGCAGCAGCTGCAGCACGGTGGCGCCTTCCTAGCTGGGGCAGGTGGGCTGGGCGGAGCCGGCGAACGCGCCGTTCTGGTACTGGTAGAGCCAGTAGCAGTTCACCGGCGGAGCGGGCTGGTCGGCCGTGAAGGTGATCGGCTGCGGCAGCAGGCCGTCCAGCGTCTCCCCCTTGACCTTCCCGTAGGCGGCCAGCACGGCCTGCCGGGTGACGGTGTCCGACGCCTGGCCGGCGGCCGGGGTCAGCGCCTTCTTGAACAGCTCGCCACTGGCCCACATCGCGGTCGAGGCGGGTTGCCCGGAATCGTTGTCCGCCACGCCCTCCTCGGCCATCGCGGCCCGGTAGGCCTTGACCGGTGCCGTGTCGGCCCACCAGGGGAACGCGTTGAGCGCGCCGGCCAGCCGGATGTTCGCCGTGTGGTACAGCGTCGGGGAAATCGCCGAGGCGGACGACCCGAAGTAGCCCGTGTAGCCCTGGGTCTGGCAGTCCTTGACGACCCGCACGCCCACCGACGGCGAGATCGACAGCTGGACGAAGTCGACCTTGCGGTTGACCAGGTCCAAGCACTGCGCGGTGTAGTTCGGGGCGGCGGCCGCGACCTGCATCGTGCCCGAGTAGGTGTTGCCCGCGGCCTTGGCCGCGGCCTCGAACAGCGGCACGGCCGCGACGCAGGCGGGTTCCTCCGCGCAGGCGACCACCGAAATGGCGTTGCCGCCGACCGGTTTCGCCGAGGCGATCTGCATGTTGACCACCTGGGGGAAGGTGGTGGTGATGCCGAACCAGTTCTTCAGCTTGCCCCACACCGTCGGGTTGTAGCCGATGCCGCCGGTGACCGGCAGCCCGGAGTCGGCGAGGACGGCACCGACCGCGGGGTCGGTGCTGGTGCTCGCCGCCACCACGGCCACGACGGATTTGTCGGAGATCAGCGACCGGGCGGCGGCCGCCGCGGTCGGCGCGTCCTCCTTGGTGTCCTTGACGACGACCTCCACCGGGTGCCCGGCGATGCCGCCACCCTTGTTGGTGTGCGCGGCCCAAGCCTGGAACACCTTCGTGGCCGACGCTTCCGACGCCCCGGTGGGCCCGCTGACGTTGGCCAGCACGCCGATCTTGACGGGGGTTCCGGTGAGGCCGTGGGTGTCGGTCGCGGCGGCCCCGCCGGCGCTGCACGCGGTGGTCGCGAGCGCGACCGTCGCCAGGCCGGCGCCGGCGGCCCAGCGGAACCGGGTCAGTGCGCGAGATCTCGTCGGGTGCATGGGCTGGTTCTCCTCGGATTTCGGGTACGACGACGGCACCGGCGCGCCGGCGCGCGGTGTGTATGTGTGTTCGGGCAGAGGCCGGGGGTTACCCGGCAGGCAGCGGCGGAAGGGGGTCGACGACCCGGATGCGGGGTCCGGGCAGCCCGCAGGGGCACGGCGTGTGGTCGAGGCGGGCGGTCCGGCTGACGACGAGGTCCCGCACGACGTGGGCGCGGTCGCCCGCGGTGCTCAAGGTGATGCCGGCGGGTCCCTCCGCCAGCCGCCACTCGGCCGGATCGACGTGGGCCCCCGATCGTTGCGGGCACTCGAGGCCGAGCGCCGGGCCCAGCATCGCGAAGACGGCCGGGTCCAGGCCGGCGTCGCGCAACGGGCCGATCGCCTCCGGCCGGGCCCAGAGCGGGGCCAGCGCGGCCAGCGGCCCGGCACAATCTTCCTGCTTCACCAGCCCCAGGGCGGTCTCCACGGACATGCCGAGGAACGCCCGGAACGGGAGCAACCGGAGGAAGGTCGCGGATCGCCGCACGTCCCAGCTGTACGGTTCGGCGTTGCTGTGGACGACCTGGCGGTCCCGCAGGGCACGCACCACCGGGCTGGCCCACGGCCCCTCGAAGTTCGGGGTGCTGATGAGCACGTGATCGGCGCGGCCGATGTCCCAGACCGCCAGGACCTCCGACGCCCACCGCACGTCACGCGCGAATTCCGCCCAGCCGATGTCGAACGGGACCTGCCGGTCGCCGTCGAGGTACAACCCGATGCCGAACAGCGGGGAGACCGGACCGGTCAGCGCCGCGGCCATACTCGCCCTGCTCACGCCTTCACCACCCGCGGGAACTTGGCCACGCTGGAGCTGCGGGAGAGGAGGTCGTCGACGGTGACGAGGACCAGGTCGGGCTCGACGCCGACCCGGTCGAGCACGGCGTGCCGCAACCGGTCCCCCAGTTCGGTGACGTCGGCGGTGCGGGCCGGTTCGTAGCCGACTCTCAGCCGCAACCTGTCCACCACGGCCGATTCGCGGATGATCTGGAACATGCCGTCCTTGGTTTCGGGCAGGGATTCGACGGCGGCCCAGACCTCGCTGAGCACGACCGGGACGCCGCCGACCGTCGTCTCCTCGCCGCACCGGCCCACCACCCACTGGCGGGCGTGGGTCCGCCCGCAGCCGCACGGCTGCCGGTCGAGCCGGACGAGATCGCCGCTGCGGTACCGGATCAGCGGTGCCGCGCGGTTGTCCAGGTCGGTGGCGACCAGCTCGCCGACCGCACCCGCACCGGTCGCCTCGCCGGAGGCCGGGTCGAGGCTCTCGGCCAGCACGAGGTCTTCCCACAGGTGGTAGCCGTCGTGTTCGCGGCACTCCCAGCACGTCCCGGTGTCACCCGCGCTGCTGTAGGTGAACATCTCGACACCCCACTCGTCGCGCACCTTCGCGGCGAGCGCCCGGCCGAGCGGCTGCCCGGCGAACGAGGCCCCCTTCAGGGAGGAAAGCGCGTTTCGGATGTCGTAGGTGTGCTCCAGCCGTTCGAGCTCGAGCACGGTCGGCATCATCAGCTGGAGGTAGGCGGGCCGGAACCGCATCAGGGCCTGGACGATCTCCTCGCCCTTGCCGATCCAGGTGTCCACGAAGATCGGCACCAGCCCCATGCCGTGGTAGAAGGTGTCGTAGAAGCCCCGGAACGAGCCCGCCGAGACGAGCACCTTGTCGCCCGGTCGCAGCCCGACCTCCCACAGGTCGCGGGCCGAGCACAGCTGCAGCGGCGGGTAGGCGTCCCAGATCTCCGGGATCAGCTCGGGATCACCGGTCGTGCCGGAGGTTGACATGATCGACGTCAGTTCCGACGGTGGCCCGAACAACATCCCGCCGAACGGGTCGCCGGTGCGTTCCCGATAGGCCTGGACGTCCTTCTTGGTGAAGGTCGGCACTTGCCGGCGGAAGTCGGCCAGCGAGCGGATCCGCCCCGGATCGACCCCGGCGGCGGACCACAGCTCGCGGTAGAAGCCCGAGTGCGCGTAGGCCTCCGGCACCAGTTCGAGAACGCGTCGCTGCTGGAACGCCTCCAGTTCCGCGCGGGACATCGTTTCGAGCTCGGGCTCCAGGTAGCGGCGGCCGTCGCCGGCCGCCACCACCGGTTCGAGCACTGTGGGCTGCGTGTCGGCCACGGTGAGTACCTCCATCGATCGCCCTTGACCAAAGAGTTAGAAGATTAAGAGATTTAGGTCACGACCGTAACCTCCGCGATCCGGGAGGCCCAGGGAACGGCGTTCCCGTCGCCGGGGCCGTTGAGGGTCGACGACATGGGGGTCTTCGTGGAGATCAAGTGCCGTTCGCGACGCTTGGAAGTCGCGCCACCATAGTGTAATTTATTTAACTATTAGTGTCGGCTCGGCGAGGTAGCCGCCCGGCCCGAGCGGAGGTGCGATGTCGCAGCTTGCCGTCGTCGAAGGTCCCCACGCGCCGCACCGCGTGCCGGTGATGACCTCGGTACCACCCGATGCGGACTCGCCCGCGGACGCCGAGACCGCACACATCCTGCGCGCGGCGTGGGCCGTGCTCGAGCGGTCGCACTTCCGCTCGCTGAAGATACGCCAGGTGCTGACCGCCTCCAACACGTCCGCCAGCACCTTCTACCGGTCCTTCCCCAGCAAGGCGCGCCTCCTGCTCGCCCTGCTGGCCGACGAGACCGCCCGCGGGGACCGGCGGCTCGCGGAGCGGCTCGCCGAAGCGGACTCGGCCGAAGGCCGGTTGCGGGCCTGGCTGAAGTTCAACATCCGGACGATCTACCGGCGGGAGCTCGCCGAACGCGCCCGGCTCTTCCTCGACACGGGACTGCTCGAGGAACTCCCCGACGAGGTGCACCAGCTCTACGGCGTGCTGGGCAGGCGTCTCGTGGAGGTGATCCGCGGCGGCATGGCGGACCGGGTGTTCCGGGCCGGCGACCCGGTCGCCGACGCCGCCATGGTGGGTCACCTGACGCGCGGACTGCTCACCGACGGCCTGGACGGCCGGCTCGCCATGACCGAGGAAGAGGCCCTGCAGGCCGCCTTCGACTTCGTGCTCCGCGCCCTGCGCCCGGCGTCGGACACCCGGGACGAACGCACCCTGCGCGCGCTGTCCTGACTCACCCCGGCGACGGCTGCCCGGCCGGCGCGCCGTCCCAGAACCGGTGCCAGGCCGGGTCGGCGGCCGGCAACGCCGGCGGACCACCGGTTCCCCAGCTGTCGAACCCCACGGCCTGCGGGTGCTCGGCCAGATCCGCGGCGTACCAGTGGCGCTCCTGCCGTCGTTCGAACAGCCACTCGCCGTCCACCAGCCGGTACGTGTCGTCGTAGCGGATCGCCATCACGATCCACCGGTCGCCGACCTCGTGCTCGGCCCGGCAGTACACCTGCCCGGTCGCCGTGGCGGGAAGATCGCCCGGGCCGAGCTCGATCCGGTGGCCGGCCAGCAGGTGCACCGAGCGGTGGAACCAGCGCAGCCGGGGCTCGATGTAGGCACGCAGCGCCTCCCGCCCGCTGCCCCGGCGGCCCATCTCGACGTCGGGCACGAACAACGCGACCCAGGCGTCGAGGTCCCGCTGGTCCACGGCCAGCGCGTAGCGGATCGGGAGCTGCCCGATGTCCAGCCGCGCCTCGACGCGGGCCAGCCGCTGCTCGGTCGGCCCGGCCATCACGCGCCTCCGGTCAGCATCAGCGTGTCACCGGTCAGGTACGCGAGGTCGTCACTCACCAGTGCGACGACCGCCCGCCCGATGTCGGTCTCCGGATCGCCCATGCGCCCCAGCGGCATCGTCCTGGTCAGCTTCCGGAACCGCTCGGGTTCGTCCGTGCTGAACCGCTCGGCCGCGGGCGAAAGCGCGTTGGGCACGACCACGTTCACGCGGATGCCGTAGCGGCCCCACTCCCGGGCCGCCACGCGGGACAACCCGCGGATCGCCTCCTTGGCCATCGCGTACGCACCGAAAGTCACGTTGCCGTCGATGGCGGTGCTCGACCCGAAGTTCACGATCGAGCCGCCCCGCACCCGCAGCAGCGGCAGCGCCGCCTGCATCGCGTGCAACGTCGCCAGCGGCCCGCTGCGCCAGCAGACGTCCACGTCCTCGGGCGTCGTCTCGGCGAGCAACCGCTGCACGGACGTCTGCGCGTTGTTGACGAGCGCGTCGAGCCCGCCGAAGCGGCCGGCCGTCGTGGCGATCGCCGCCTCGAGCTGAGCCCGGTCGGTGACGTCGCAGGCGAGCGCGAGCGAGGATCCGCCGAAGGCGCCGATCTCGGCCGCGACCGCCTCGCACTTCGAAACCGTGCGCCCGGCCAGCGCGACGCAGGCGCCCTCGCGGGCCAGCGCCAGCGCGGTGCCCCGCCCGACGCCCTGCCCGGCTCCGGTGACCAGCGCAACCTTCCCGGCGAGCCGGCCGGTCCCGTTCGACGACGCCTTCGTGTCCGGCATGGCCTGTCCTCCTGCGGTGGTCACCGCGGCGCCAGGCGCCGCACGAGCGGGGTGTCGGCCTCCCGGCGCAGCCGGTACTCCCGGACCGCACCGCCCGCGGCGTGCACCACGCGGCCCGTGACGTCTCCCGCCGATTCGGCGACGAGCGCCAGCACGATCCGCGACACGTGCTCGGGCGCCAAGGCGAGGGCACCGCCCGCGCGGTCGAGGTGGTCCTGCGACATGCGGGTGCGCGCGCCCGGGGACACCGCGTTCACCGTGATGCCGTGCGGCGCGGCCTCGTCGGACAGCGCCATCGTCAGCCCCCACAGCGCCGCCTTCGCCGTCGCGTACGCCGCACCGGCGTGGCAACCGGTCCGCAGCCCGGCCTCGGAGATCGTGTTGACCACACGCCCGTAGCGCTGACCGCGCATGTGCGCGAAGGCCGCGCGGACGGTCCCGGCGCTGCCGAGCACGTTGACCGCCAGGCACCGTTCCAGTTCCTGTTGCGACAGTTCGCCCACCCCGGTGCCGGTGTAGATGCCCGCGTTGTTGACGACGATGTCCAGTCCACCGAAGGTCTCGAGCGCACACCGCACCGCCGCGCCGGCTCCGTCGAAGCACGAAACGTCGGACCGGTCGGCGACCGCTTTCCCGCCCGCCCCGACGATTTCCGCCGTCGTCCGCGTCGCCAGATCCCGGTCCTCGACGACGGTCCCGTCGAGGGAAACGGAGAGGTCGTTGACGACCACCGCCGCCCCCGCGGCCGCGAGCGCCACGGCGTGCGCCCGGCCGAGCCCCCGCCCCGCGCCGGTGACCAGCGCGACGCGGCCGGCCAGGGATCCGCCACCCGGCTGCCCGGCACTCCCGTGCTCCGCCATGTCCCGACGGTAGCCCGCCGCCCGGGCGCGCCGGGACCCTCGCGACGGGAACCGGGTTCCGGGTCAGCCCGCCGCGCGCAGCAGTGGCGCGAGCCGGGTCGCGATCGTCGTGATGTGCCGGGCGACCAGCTCCCGGTCCATGCCCGCCAGCCCCGCCCAGAGGTACACCGCATCGACCGGCGCACCCGCGGTGTAGGCCCGGATCCGGGCCGCCACGTCCTCCGGGGTGCCGTAGAAGAAGTAGTTCAGCGACGTACGGGGTTCCCCGGCACGGAGCCGCTCGGGGTCGACCGGGCGGGCGGGCGGCAGCGCGGTGCCCTGACGGGCGTGCCGGGCGTAGGAGTCGACCTGGGCGGCCAGGTGCCGGGAGACGACCGGCCAGTCCCGGTCGGGATCGTCGGTCACCCACGCCTGCACGCCACCGGCCATCCGCCCGCCGGCCGGATCGTGCCCGGCCTCGGCGAGCGCCGCCCGGTACGGCTCCCAGTTGCGCGCGTCCGCCGACAGCAGGTGCTCCCCCAGCAACCCGGCCCGGCGGGCGCCTTTCGGCCCGAGGTACCCCATCCAGATCGGCAGCCGCGCCTGCGCCGGTTTCGGCGTCACCGCGCCCGACCGCCACAGCTCACGCACTTCCCTGGCCCGCGCGTCGTTCTCGGCGTACCGGGCGCGCAGGGAAGCGCCGTACAGGTCGAATTCGGCCGGGCGGTACCCGGCCCCGAGCCCGAGGTCCAGCCGGCCGCCGCTGAGCAGGTCGACGACCGCGGCCTGCTCGGCGATCTCGGCCGCCCGGTGCAGCGGCGCCACCACCACGCCGGTGCCGAGCCGGATCCGGGTGGTCCGCGCGGCGACCGCGGCCAGCAGCGTCAGCGGGGCCGGCAGGTAGTCGTCGTCGAAGCCGTGGTGCTCGGTCACCCACACCGAGTCGAGGCCCAGCCGCTCGGCTTCCTGGCAGAGGTCGAGGAACTCGCGGTAGAGCGTCACCGGGTCCCGGCGCCAGGCCACGGGATTGCGCATGTCGAAGTACAGGCCGGTTCGCATGGGCCGCTTCCACCTCCACCGCCGGGATCTCGTGCGCCAGCATCGCGCGGCACGACCGGTCGCGGGGCCGAACCGGGTTCCGGGTCAGCCGACCGACGGCTGGTACAGCACCGCGCTCTGCCCGCAGTCGACCGGGATGGCGACCCCGGTGATGGCGGCGGCGCCGTCGGAGGCGAGGAAGGCCACCAGGTTCGCGATGTCGCCGGGCTCGACCATCCGCCGAAGCGGCAGCTGCTCGACGTAGGCGTCGAAGTCCGAACCGAAGAACGCCTCCAGCGACGGGGTGCGGACGGACCCCGGCACGACGGCATTGACCCGGACACCGAACTCCCCGGCCTCGACCGCGGCCTCGCGGGTGAGCTGGATGACGCCGGCCTTCGCCACGCCGTAGTAAGGCGTCACACCCGGCACCTTCGCCAGCCCGGCGAGCGACGAGGTGTTGATCACCGCACCCCGGCGGCGCGGAGCCATCACCCGCAGCGCCGCCCGCACACCCCGGAAGGTGGCACCGAGATTCCCGTCGATGCCGCGCGCCCAGGTTTCGTCGGCGACGTCCACAATGGCGGCTCGGCGCCCGAAACCCACGTTGTTGTGCACGATGTCGAGCTGCCCGTGCCGGGCGACGACCGCGTCGAACAACTCGTCGAGGTAGCCCGCCACCAGAACGTCACCCACCGCGACCTCCGCCGTCCCCCCGGCGGCGGCGAGCTCGGCGGAGGTCTCTTCCGCGGCCTCCGCCGAGACGTCGTTGACGACGACGTGCGCCCCACCGCAGGCGAGCCGCAGTGCGCTCGCCCGGCCGATCCCCGAGCCCGCACCCGTGACCACCGCGATCCGCCCGTCGAACTCCCGCATCGTGACAACCTCCAGCGTGGTCGTTCCGGTGACCCGGTGGGCACGCTCCCGAACCGGGGCCGGCGGTCCCGTGGTGCACGGTAGGGAGCGTGCCGTGCGGCCGTCCAGGTTCCGGTCCCGAACGCGGTTCCCGCCCGCCGTCCTAATCCGCGCGAGAAATTCGTCGGCAAGGTGGTCACCGGGTGCGTCGTGTCGGCCCGCGTCAACGGGCACGCCCCCATGGACGTACGGCGGGTCCTGCACGCGTTGCGGCTGCCGGGGCACACCGCGTCCGACAGCGGACCGACTCGCGCGCCGGGCTTCGCCGCGCACTGAGCCACTGAAGCACGGCGAACCACACCGGCGTGGGTGGCGCTGACGGGCGCCACCCACGCACCGGGTCAGCTCGCGAGACTCGCCCGCAACGTCACCTCGGGCACGCCGGCGAGCGCACGGCTGACCGGGCAGTTCGCCTTGGCCTGCTCGGCGTACTCCTGGAACTGCTTCTCATCCACGCCGGCGACGCGGCCCTGCGTGGTCAGCTCGATCTTGAGGATGGTCGGCGCGCCGTCGACCGGACGCAGGGTCACCGCCGCGTCCGTTTCGATCGACTCGGCCGGGAACCCGGCCCCGGCCAGCGTGCTCGCCAGCGCCATCGAGAAGCAGGACGCGTGCGCCGCGGCGATGAGCTGCTCGGGGTTCGAGCCGGGACCGTCCTCGAAGCGGGACTTGTAGGTGACGCCCCCGCTGATGCTCCCGTCACCCGCGGTGAACTGCCCGGACCCGGTGGGGATGTCGCCGTTCCAGTTCGCGTGGGCCTTCGAGATCGGCATGCGTCCTCCAGAGATCGTGATCGGTGTCGGTGCCGAGTCAAGCAGGATCGAACGGCACGCGCCAAAGCGAATGTCGTGCCGTATATGTCGTTATACATGCAAGAAGGAAGCCAGAGGATCCGTGGTTCGGTTGACCTCGGCGAAGCCCCCGCAGAGATCATCCACGGGAAGGGCCTGTCCACTCGAAGCTCGGGCAGCCCGCCCTCACGCAGCGTCATCGTCCCGCCCCGAAGAGCGGATGGCCGCCCGGTGGCCGGACGACTAGCCTGAACCAGATGCCGTGCACTGCGATCGTCCGCGTCCGCATACCGTGGCTGGGTCGAATTCGGGTGGCTCGGGGATCGTGATCCGGCCGTGCCGACCGACCTCGCGCTGACGCTCACTTCCCGCCACGAAAGCACCCTGGTCACCGTCACCGGAAAGCTCGATCTGCCCGGCTACGCCGTGCTGCGCGACGGCCTGCTCAAAGTCGCCGCGGACACCCCGCCCGGCCTGATCGCCGACGTCAACGGCCTGGTCATCACCGAGATGTCCCCCGCGGCACTGCTCTCGCTCGTCGCCAAACGCATCACCGATTGGCCCGGCATCCCGTTCTCGGTCGTCACCCGCCAACCAGCCCAGCTGGAAGCCCTGCACGAACGGGGCACCGATCTGTTCGTCCCGGTCCACCCCGACGTGCCCACCGCCGAACGCCACCAGCGCACACCGATCCAGCGGCGGACCGAACGCACCATCCGCCGCACCGAGCACGCCACCATCGCCGCCCGCTCGTTCGTCCGCGAACTGGTCGCCCTGTGGCAGGTACCGGAACTCAACGACGACGGCACCATGATCGCGGCCGAACTGGTCGACAACACCATCCGCCACACCAGCTCACCGGCCTACCTCCGGCTCGAGCTGCGCCACGGCATGCTCACCATCGCCGTCGCCGACGACGACCCCCACCCCGCCGTCCTGCTCGAACGCACCCACCCGCGCGACCCCGGCCTGGGGCTGCACATGATCGCCCACGCCGCCCGCGCCTGGGGCTCCAGCTCCCGATGGTCCGGCGGCAAGACCGTCTGGGCCGTTCTCACCACCAAGAACCGGCCCAGCGGCTGACGCAAGCTCGCCGGCCGGGATCCGGCCGGGGCGGCGCAAGCCGGTCGATCCCTTGTGGACGGCTTGCCGCCCGGGACGGTCCTGCCCCGCCCGGCGGCCCGGGGCACCGCCACGTACCCCCAACCGGCGACCAAAACATGAAACAGATTCGCCTACTTGCCGGTACGTTCGTCCTCGCCCGGCTGGTGGACTGTCGGCCATGTCAACGTCAAAAGCCCGTCTCGCCGCCGCCGGCGCCGCTTCCGCCGTTCTGCTGCTGCTCGGAAGCGCCGGCACCGCCGAGGCCCGCGCCGTCGCCGCACCGGCTCCGCAAGCCGCGGTGCCGGCCGCTGCACCGCCCTACGCCACCTGGATCGCCGACGTGACCGCGGTCGCCGCCGCGGCCACGGA
This sequence comes from Amycolatopsis sp. NPDC026612, assembly GCF_040638285.1. Lineage (NCBI taxonomy): Bacteria > Bacillati > Actinomycetota > Actinomycetes > Pseudonocardiales > Pseudonocardiaceae > Amycolatopsis > Amycolatopsis sp. NPDC026612. The sequence goes on along the minus strand of NZ_JBEZYB010000013.1, from coordinate 64,672 downwards.
CTACCTCGACCAGCGGCTGGCCGACCCGGGCGGACGGACCGCGATCGTGCTGGACATCGACAACACCACCCTGGAGAGCTACTACTCGGGCGGGATCACCACCCCGGCGGTCAAGCCGGTCCTGGCGCTCGCGACACTCGCCAAAGCCAAGGGTGCCGCGGTCTTCTTCGTCAGCGACCGCACCGAACTGATCCGCTGGCCCACCGAAGGCAACCTGAAGGCGGTCGGCTATCCGATCGACGGGCTCTACCTGCGTCCCCTGTTCAACTTCGACCCGGTGCAGACCAACAAGACCAAGGCCCGGGTCGCCATCGAACAGGCCGGGTACACGATCGTCGCGAACATCGGCAACAACCTGACCGACCTCAACGGCGGCCACGCCGAGCGCACCTTCAAGCTTCCCGACTACAACGGCACCCTGTCCTGACCGGCCGGGCCGGGTTCAGGCGACCGGCGCGCCCGCCACGGCACCTCGAACCCGCTGATCCCGAGGTCGGCCGGGGGACACCGCACAGGCGGCGACTCCCTCGACGATCAGTGCGGTCACGCAGGTAGCCGACGCGCCGGGCGGCTGATCACCTCGGCCGATGCGGCCGCGTAATCCGCGTCCACGCGGGGAACGCGGCCGCCGGGCTGCGTCCGGTCGGGGAGCCCGCGGCGAGCAGCAAGCCGACGGCGTCCACCGGGATCTGCTTGGCCAGGAGGACGCCGCCTTCAGCGAGCCGGTGCGCGCCGACACCGGATCCGGCACGTAGCCCAGCCGCTCCGTGGCGAGTTCGGGTGGCCGGCCGTCACTGGCCGAGCAGGCACCCGGCGGGTAAGGGGTCCGCCGGGCAGGGAGTGCGCGTTCACCCGATGCGGGCGGGGTGACCTCAGGACGATCGTCGGCTTCATCGACCGGCGAAGTGAGGGAGCAACCGTGCGAGGCGACTGGATCCACGACTGGGTGCGGGTGGAGATGGACTACCGGGCCGGGTCTCCCCCGCCGCCGGCGTTGCGGGCGGCGCGGGAACGGCCGCCTTCGAAGCCGTGGAAGGCGTTGTGGGCCGCGGTGTTCCCGGCCCACCGGGCGGAGGTGCCCCCCACGTGACGGCGGTCAGCGGACCGGTGTCAGCCCGCGAACCGGCCCACCGCCACGAACGCCGCCAGCAGGAGCAGCACGACGTTCATCGGCAGCGCCTTCGTCTCCTTGCGCCGCGCGTGCACGACGATCGCCCCGATCTGGACGACCGCCAGGCCGGTGGCCGCCAGCGGCGTCAGCACCGGGGCGATGTCCAGCGCCCGCGGCAGGATCAGCCCGAGCGCGCCCAGGATCTCGACCGCGCCGATGCCTTTCACCGCCGCCGCGGAGAAGTCCGCCGTCCAGCCCATGTTGGGGTTTTCCAGGAGCTTCTCGCGCGGGGTCGCGAGCTTCATGCCCCCGGCGAACAGGTACAGCACAGCGAGCAGGCCCGCCGCGGCCCACAGGACGACGTTCACGGTTACCTCCGGTCCGGAAAAGGTAGTTGAACACTACATCATTTCCGGAGAAGGTATCTCAACTTTGCCGGAACGTGACCGAGCCGATCACCGGCGATCGTCGGCCGCGGCTTGTTCGGCCAGGTACTGCCGGAACGTGATCTCGCCTTCGCGGTGCTCGGGTGCGAGGTGGCCGCCGGCGGCGTAGCCCCGGAACGTCTCCCCCGGCACCTTCACCGGCACGATCCGCCGGGGGCGGCCGCTCACCTCGCCGATCGCCTCGGCCAGCTCCACCGCCGGCCGGATCTCCGGTCCGCCGAAGTCCGGGGCGCGGCCGGCCGGGTCGGCCAGTGCGAGGTCCGCCAGGCGTCCCGCCACGTCGCGGACGTCCACCGGCTGGAACGAGATCCGCGGCACCGGCACCACCGGCAGCCGGGACACGCTCGCAAGCAAGCCACGGACCAGGCCGTGGAACTGGGTGGCGCGCTGGATCGTGTACGGCAGGCCCGAGGCGGCGACGAGCTGCTCGGTCTCGTGCTTGGCCCGGTAGTAGCCGAGCGGGACCCGGTCGACGCCGACGATCGAGACGTAAACCAGGTGCGGGCCGCCGGCCCACCGCGCGGCCTCGACCAGGGTGCGGGCCAGCGCCGTCTCGCGTCCGAGGTAGTCGGTGGCGCAGTGGACGACCACGTCCGCCCCGGCGACGGCGCTGTCGACCCCGCGCCCGGTCCGCAGATCGCCGCGGACGACTTCGGGCGCGGCCCGGCGGCTCAGCACGCGGACCTCCTCGCCCGCCGCCCGCAGCCGGGCGACCACCGCGCGGCCCAGCTGTCCGGTTCCGCCCGTGACCAGGATCCGCACGTCGACCACCTCCGGCGCCATCCTGGCACGGCGGCTCCGCCGCGGTCGACGGCGAACGGACCGGGATCAGTGCACGGCGCCGAGGCGGATCACGCGGGTGCCGGGCGCGTCGACCGGCTCGCCGCAGTGCGCGCAGACCGTCGCCGGCTCCAGCACCTCGCCACAGGCGTGGCGCCAGAGGCTCGGCGGCTCGCCCTGGTGGACGTACTTGTCACCCCAGGCCATCAAGCCGAGCAGGATCGGCTGCAGCGCGCGGCCGGCTTCGGTCGGGCGGTATTCGTGGCGCGGCGGGTGTGCTTCGTACTGGACCTTCTCGAGGACGCCCGCGTCGACGAGCTTGCGCAGCCGGGCGGCCAGGATGTCGCGGCTGGCGCCGGTGTTCTCGGCGATCTGGTTGAAGCGCCGCTCCCCCAGCATGATTTCCCGCAGCGCCAGCAGGCTCCACCGCTCGCCGACGACCTCCAGAGCGTCGGCGACCGAGCACTCGCGACCACGCCGGACCATGCCACCTCCACGGGGTTGAAAATCCAACCTAGCACGTCAAGACCATGTGACCTGGCAGACAAGTAAGTTGTGAAATCAAACTGACCGGGCGTATACCGAAGACATCCCGATCTGCGAGGAGGCAGACGTCATGACGGACGCGGTGATCGTCGATGCGGTACGGACCCCGATCGGCAAGGGCAAGCCGACCGGCACACTCGCCGGGGTGCACCCGGTCGACCTGCACGCCCACGCCCTGCGCTCGCTCGTCGAGCGCACCGGCGTCGACCCCGCCCGGATCGATGACGTGATCAGCGGCGCGGTCGGCCAGATCGGCGAGCAGAGCATGAACACCGCACGCTGGGCGGCGCTGGCCGCCGGGCTGCCGGAGTCGGTGCCGGCGGTGACCGTCGACCGGCAGTGCGGCAGCAGCCAGCAAGCCGTCCACTTCGCCGCGCAGGGCGTCATCGCCGGCGCGTACGACGTCGTCATCGCCTCCGGCGTCGAGTCCATGAGCCGGGTGCCGATGGGCAGCCAGGTGGCCGGGCGTGACCCGTTCGGCCCGCAGATCGCCGCCCGCTACCCCGACGGGCTGGTGCCGCAGGGCATCAGCGCGGAGCTGATCGCGGCCAAGTGGGGCTTCAGCCGTGCCCGGCTGGACGAATTCTCCGCGGAAAGCCACCAGCGCGCCGCGAAGGCGTGGGCCGCCGGGAAGTTCGCCGGCGAGGTGGCACCGCTCAAGGCGCCCGGCGCCGACGGCGTGCTCGTCGACGTCACGACCGACGAAACCGTCCGGCCCGGCACCACCGCGGACATCCTCGCCGGCCTGAAGCCCGCGTTCCGCGCCGACGTCTGGGAGCAGCGGTTCCCGGACCTCGGCTGGCACGTCACCGCCGGGAACTCCTCGCCGATCAACGACGGCGCCGCCGGCCTGCTGCTCACCAGCTCCGAGACGGCGAAGGCGCTCGGGCTGCGGCCCCGCGCCCGCATCCACAGCTTCGCCGTCGCCGGCGACGACCCGCTGCTCATGCTGACCGGCGTCATCCCGGCCACCCGCAAGGTCCTGGCCCGCGCCGGGCTGGACGTGGCCGACATCGACGCGTTCGAAGTCAACGAGGCGTTCGCGAGCGTCGTGCTCGCCTGGCAGGCCGAGATCGGCGCCGACCTGGCGAAGGTCAACGTCAACGGCGGCGCGATCGCGCTCGGGCACCCCCTCGGCGGCAGCGGCGCCCGGCTGATGACGACGCTCCTTTCGGTACTGGAGCAGACCGGCGGCCGCTACGGCCTGCAGACGATGTGCGAGGCGGGTGGCCTCGCCAACGCGACGATCATCGAGCGCCTGGACTGACTTGGAGGTCGGGCCACGCCTGCGGTGCCGGGCCGAACGCACGTCGGGCGGCCCGGACCGCCAGGGCGGCCATGGTGGCGTTGGCACTGCCGCCGATCACCGCGCCGATGCCGAACGGGACCACCCGGCCGAGCACGATGATCCCGTGCGCGGTGGCTCCGACCGCGGTCCCCGTGCTCGCCAGGGCGCTGACGTACATCCGCTCCAGGGTGCGGACGACCTCCGCCGGTGTCGCCTCCGGGTTGCGCTGGCGCGCACGGGCGATGTTCTTGCGGACCAACGGTGTCTGCACACCGATGGCCTTGTCCAGCAGGCCGAGGATCACCTGCCCCCGTCCGCTCGGCTCCGAGACCGGTCCTTCGAGCGCATCCGAGGCCACATCGGCTCCTTGAATCGTCATGTCCGCGCCGGTTTCGCAGCCGGGCCCCGGGTACGCCGCCACGGCTGCCCGGCTCGTCGGAACGACGTCAGCCGGGGTCGGGTGGTTCCTCGAGGCCGTCGCGGTCGGCCCACTCCAGCAGCGGGTCGAGCGAGAAGACGGCGTCGTCGATACCGGCGTGGAGGTCACCGAGCTCGGCGTAGCGGGCCGGGACGGTCGCGATGGTGAAGTCCCCCGGCTCGGCGTCGTCGATCTCCGCCCAGCGGATCGGCGCCGACACCGTGCCTTCGGGGTTGCCGCGGACCGAGTAGGCGCCGGCGATCGTGTGGTCGCGGGCGTTCTGGTTGTAGTCGACGAAGAGCAGGCGCGGGTCGCGGTCCTTGCGCCACCAGGTCGTGGTGACGTCGTCCGGGGCACGCCGTTCGACCTCGTGGGCGAAGGCCAGCGCCGCCCGGCGGACCTCGGCGAAGCCCCAGCGGGGTTCGATCCGGACGTAGACGTGCAGGCCGCGGCCGCCGGAGGTCTTCGGCCAGCCGACCGCGCCGAGTTCGTCGAGGATCTCGTGGGCGACGTGCGCGACCCGGCGGACGCGGTCGAAGCCGCAGTCGGGCATCGGGTCGAGGTCGATGCGCCACTCGTCGGGCTTCTCGGTGTCGGCGCGCCGCGAGTTCCACGGGTGGAACTCCACTGTGGACATCTGCACGGCCCAGGCGACGTGCGCCAGCTCGGTGACGCACAGTTCGTCGGCGTGCCGCCCGTAGCGCGGGAAGTGGACCCGGACCGTCTCCAGCCACGGCGGGGCGCCGTTCGGCACCCGCTTCTGGTGCACCTTCTCCCCCGCCACGCCGGACGGGAAGCGGTGCAGCATGCAGGGCCGCTCGCGCAGCGCGTTGACGATGCCGTCGCCCACCGAGAGGTAGTAGTTGACCAGATCGAGCTTCGTCTCGCCGCGGGCCGGGAAATAGACCCGGTCCGGGTTGGAGATCCGCACGGTGTGCGGGCCGACCTCCAGCTCCACCGCCGCCGACTTCTGTGCCATGCACCAGACGGTACAGCGGCGCGCAGCGTCTCCGTCGAGGGTGGCGGCGGGGAGGAAGGCGGAGGGTAGCCGAAAACCACGGTTACAGTGGGTTGGTGCACCTGCCGCCGGACGGTCACGTCCACACCGAATGGTCCTGGGACACCGTCACCGGGTCGATGATCGGCTCGTGCGAGCGGGCGATCGAACTGGGGCTGCCGTCGGTGGCGTTCACCGAGCACGCGGACCTGACGCCGTGGCTGCTGCCGGAGCCGATCCGGCCGCTGCTGCCGGACCACTTCCGGGTGCGGCTGCGCGACGACGGCGTTCTCGAGCCGCCCGAGCTGGACGTCGCGGGGTATCTGGCGTGCGTCGAGGAGTGCCGCTCCCGGTTTCCGGCGCTGCGGATCCTGTCCGGCGTGGAGCTGAGCGAGCCGCACTGGCACCGCCCGCGCGCCGACGCGCTGCTGGCGGCCCACGACTTCGACCGGGTGCTGGGCTCGGTGCATTCGCTGCCGGACGGCGAGCACCACCACGAGGTGACGACGGTGGCGGACCGGCCTCCGGAGGAGCTGCTACGGGCGTACCTGCGGGAAGTGCTGGGGCTCGTCGAGTCGACGGCGGACTTCGCGGTGCTCGCCCACATCGACTACGCCCTGCGCTCGTGGCCGGGCGAGGGTCCACCGTTCGTGGCGGCGGACTTCGAGGAGGAGTTCCGCGCGGTCCTGCGGGCGTTGCAGGCGAGCGGCCGCGCGCTGGAGGTGAACACGAAGGTGCCGCTGCCGGGCGAGGTGGTCCGCTGGTGGTTCCGGGTGGGCGGCGAGGCGGTCGCGTTCGGCAGTGACGCCCACGAGCCGGGCCTGGTGGGCCGCGGCTTCCGGGAAGCCGCGGGCCTGGTCGAGTCGTGCGGCTTCCGGCCGGGCCGGACCCCGCACGACTTCTGGCGCCGCTGACCCTCGAGGCTGCGGCCCGGAGCCGCGCCTCGGGCTCGCGGTCAGGCCGGTGCCCGGCGCCGCCGAGGTCGCCGACGACGGTGGGCAGCGCGGTCCCGACGATGGTCTGGTCCAGCGCCGCCAGCAGCATCCCGAGCAGCACGGCGCCGAACACGGCGTTGACCCGGCCGCGGCCCAGGGCGGGCGGCGCCACGGCGCCGGGGCTGACCTCCGCGGTGGCCGTCATCTCCCACTCTCCTCGCTCGGCCTCCAAGCTGGTGCGCGGGGTCCACTGTGGATAGCCACCCGTTCCGGTGGTCCCTGGGCGGCACGTGGTAGCCGACGAGGTCAGGGGCGCGTCAAGGTCACCAGGAACGGGCGGAAGCCGTGTGCCGCGTAGAAGGCGAGTGCCCCCTCGTTCTGCGCGTACGCCTGCACGGTCACCTCGTTCGCGCCGCGTTCCCGCGCCCACTCGAGGAAAGCGGCCACGAGCGAGCCGCCCACTCCCGCACGCCGCCGTCCGGGTGCCACCCGCATGCTCTCGAGCACGGCCGTCACGGCGTCCGGCCGCAGTGGGTTCGGTGCGCGCAGCCGTCCCACCAGGTGTCCCGCTCCCCCGCCGGCCAGCAGGCACAGGCACTGCGGATCTTCCACGAGCCCGGCGTAGTAAGCCTCGCCGTCGCGGGCGGGCCAGCCGGTGTCCGTGAACGGGTCGTGGCGACCGGCGTCTTCGGCGAACAACCCGGCAGCCGACGACACCAGTTCCGGCACATCTTCGATGGTACAGACGGAAACAGTCATGTCAGGCACCGTAACGCGGTGATTTTTCGAAGTAAATTTCGACTTTCAGGGGCGCAGCTGCGCCAGGCTTTCCAGGGCGAGCTGCTCCAGGTGCCCGGCCGCCGCGGCACTTCCGCCCGCCGCGTGGAAGGAAGCCGCGACCGTTTCCGCCGCCCGCCGGTACGACGGCTCCGTGAGCACCTCCGTGACCGCCGCCGCGATGCGGGGTGCGTCCGCGCGGCCGAAGCGCAGCCGGATCCCGGCGCCCGCCGCGACCACCTGGCTCGCGACGATCGGCTGGTCGTCGCGGATCGGCGCCACCACGAGCGGCAGGCCGTGCCACAGCGCCTCGCAGACGGTGTTGTGGCCCGCGTGGCACAGCACCGCGTCCACCTTCGGCAGCAACGGCAGCTGCGGAACCCGCGGGCGCACCAGGACGTTCGGCGGGACCTCGCCGAGCACGCCGCCCGGGTCCACGATCACCGCCCGCGCGGCCAGTCCGGTGAACGCCTCCGCCGCCGCGGTCAGGAACGCCGTGCCCGCGCCGGTGTTCGCCGTGCCGAGGGAAACCAGCACGGTCGGGCGGATCGGGTCGAGCCACGCCCACGGGAAGTCCGCTGTGGACGGACGGGCGCCGAGCGCGGGCCCGACGAGCCGGGTCCGCGGCGGCAGCTCGACCGCGCCGAGCAGCTCGGCGGTGGTGAAGGCGAGCACGCCGTGCGGGGAGAACCGGGGGTCCGCCGAGCCGCGGCCGCCGGCGATCCGCCCGCGCAGGCCGGCCAGCAGCTCGCCCACCCACTCCGCGACCTTCGGCATCCCGGCCAGTGGGTCGGCCAGCTCGGCCGACGTCGTCGCCGAGGTGACCCACGGCAGGCCGCGCGCCTCGGCGAGCAGACCACCGGCGAGGGCCTGCTGGTCGGCGACGAGCGCGTGCGGCCGGAACGCGTCGATCGCCGCGGCCACCCCGGGCGCCATCGCGTCGGCGAGCGGGACGAGGAAGTCCTGCCAGAGGAACCGCAGCGCGGCGGGTCCCTTGAGCTCCGGCGGCCGGTCGGCCGCGCCGGCGGGGAGCGCGCACGAGAACACCAGCGCCTCCGGGCCGGCCAGCTGCCACAGCAGCTCGTCGTGCCCGGCCCAGGCGACCTCGTGCCCGCGCGCGGCGAGCTCGGCCGCGACACCCACGGCCGGGTTGACGTGCCCGACCAGGGGCGGGACGACGAACAGGAACCGGCCCACTACCGCACCCGCGCCGCGCTGCGCGAGGTGTCGCGGACCCACTCGAAGATCAGCTCGATCGTTTCGGCGGTCCGCTCGACCAGCACCGAGTGGCCCTGGTCGGGCAGCACGACCGTGCGGCAGCGCGCCAGGTGCGTCTCGAAGTGCGGCACCTGCGCGGCGAGTCCCGAGTCGCCGCCGAAAATGGCGAACACCGGGCAGTGCACCGCCGAGAGGTCGGCCGCGATCGTCGCGCTCCGCGGGATGTCCTCGGCGATCGTGGTGGTCTGCAGGATCCGGTTCGCCGCCTTCGACAGCCGGGCGGTGTGCGCGCCGTGGTTGTCGGCGATCCAGCCGATCACTTCGTCGATGGCCAGCCGGGTCTTCGCGTCGGCGAGCCCGTCGGCCATGTGCCGCGTCCACTCCTCGGTCGGCGGTTCGCCTTCGATCACGACCACGCTCGCCACCCGGTCCGGCCGGGCGGCGGCGAGCCCGAAGGCCACCGAGCTGCCGAACGAGTTGCCCACCACGTGCACCGGCCGCGTGACACCACAGGCGTCCAGGACGGCGACGAGGTCGTCGACGAACTGCTCCAGGCGGTACCCGGACTCCGGCCGCGTCGTGCGGCCGTGCCCGCGCAGGTCGTACATCAGCACCTCGAGCCCGCGGGCGGCGAAGGCCGGGCCGAGCGTGAAGTAGTAGCTGGCCAGGCTGTCGGTGAGCAGGCCGTGGACGCACACCACGATCGGCGCGTCCCCGTCGAGCGGCGCGTCCGGGGTGAGCCGCTGGACGTGCACGTCCAGCTCGCCCGCGCGGATCCGGCTCACGCCGTCGCCCGCAGGGACGCGACGATGTACCGGACGAGCTCGCCGACGGTCAGCGCGATGATCTCGTCGAGGTCGCGCTCGGCGATGAAGGTCGCGAAGTTGACGCGGTCGCCGTAGTGCTCGCGCAGCTGCCCGGACAGCGCCACCAGGTCGACGCTTTCGAGTTCGAGGTCGTCGTGGAAGGTGGTGTCCATGGTGATCTCGGCAGCGTCTTCCTCGTCGAGGCCGTACTCCTCGAGCAGCTCCCGCAGCATTCCGCCGAGCTGGGCGAGCACGGTCACCTCGTCCGCCGCTGTGGTTTCGATGCTCATTCCGCGGTCTCCTTCGTCTCTTCGGTCCAGGCGACGACGTAGCGGCGCGGCGGTGCGCCGGGCGGGTTTTCGGTTTCGGCGCAGCACACGCGGTGGTCGCGCCCGGCCACCCGGACCGTGAGCTCGTCCGGCGCTGCCGCGACGACCGCGAAGTCCCGGGGTTCGCCACGCAGGCCGGTCCCGCGCAGCTTCGCGACGGCCTCCTTCGCGGTCCAGAACCGGGCGAACCAGCGGTCCGGATCGCCGGGCAGGCTCGCGTACAGGGCCCGCTCCGCCGCCCCGAAGGCGGCGTCCACAGTGGACTCCGAGCGCGGCACGACCTCTTCGACGTCGATGCCGCACGGCCCGAACCGGGCGATCGCCACCCCCGCCTCGGCCCGGTGCGCCACCGAAATCGTCAAGGCCGGCAGCTGCCGGCCGTAGGCGCCGGTCACCACCGGACGGCCGGCCTCGTCGTTGCCGATGCGCAGCTCGGCGGGGAACATCTCGGGTTCGCCGCGGGCCCAGAGGAACTGGCGGACCGCGTCCTTCGCCGCGATCCGGCCGAGCAGCCACTGGCGCCGCCCGCGCGGCGGACGGCGATCGTAGGCGTCGCGTTCGGGGCCGGCGAGGTAGTTGCGCATGATCAGCTCGCGGGTGGCCAGGTCCGGCCACTGCTCGTGCACCAGCGCCCAGCCACCCGGCTGGTCCTTCGACAGCGTCGAACGCTCGGGGGTGCGGTCGGCCTGCCGGATGTGCGCGGTGCTGTCGAACCGGCGGTCGCGCCAGCCGCCGAACTCGGCCCACACCTGTCCGTTGTGGACGAGCTGCATGTCGGCGTCGAGGAACTCCTCCGTCAACCCGGTGATCCGGATCAGGCACTCCAGGCGCTCGCCCGCGGCCGGGTGCGGGCCGTGGAACCGGATTTCGCGCATGGCGACCGGGAAGACGGTGGTGCGCTCGGGCAGCCGGGACATGATCCAGTAGCCGAGCACCTGGCCGACGTTGTCGAGCAGCGCGCCCGGCGCGGCCGGCGTCGTCAGCACGGCCCGGACGTGCCGTTCGCCGACCGCGGTCAGCTCGGTGACGCCCTGGAAGCGCGGGCCGTGGAACATCCAGCGGTCGTCGTACAGCTCGGCGGCCTTCGTCTCCGGCACCTGTTCCGCGGACGCCGGGAACCGCCACGGCGCCGGGGCGGCCGCGGAGTACGCCGGGGCGAGTTCGACGACCGCCTGCGAGTACCCGTCGAAAGCGGCCAGCACCCGGTCGGCGCCCTGCGGCCGGACGCGCACCGGCACGGTGACCGACGGGACCGCCGTGATCCACTGGCTGAGCCGGACGTCGTGCACGGCGACCGCGCGGCGGCCGGGCGCCGCCTGCTCGGCGAACCGCATCAGGTGGTCGATCACCGTGGTGGCCGGCACGACCGGCCAGCGGTCGCCCGGGTCGGCCTGCGGCGGCTGCTTGAAGAAGCAGTGGTCGAGCAGGTACGGCATCGCCTCGATCGAGACGGTGAGGGTGGTGTCCAGTTCGATCGGTGGCGTAGCTTTCACGTGAAAGCTACGACCTGGGGCGTCGCTTTCACGTGAAAGCGACGCATCGGGGCGGCCGGCGAGCACGGTAGACGCCAGCTCGGCCGTGTCGGCCAGCAGGGCGGCGAACTCGGCGGCCAGCGGGCCCTTCCCGGCCAGCTGGTCCACACTGGACGTCCCGGCCGCCGGCAGCGCGATCCGCGCACGGACCTGCTCGTCCAGGGAGATCAGGCGGCCGCCGAGGTCGAGCTTGACCGCCTTGGGCGCGGCCGGGCGCTCGCCGGGCAGGCTGGTGAAGCCGATGTCGAGCCCGTCGGCCCACAGTGCGGTCGCGACCCGGCGCAGCTGCGCGAGCCCGGGGCGCTGCGCCGAGTGCGCCGCCACGACGAGGTGGTCCTCGCCGTGCAGCGTGTCGCCGACCAGGGAGCCGAGCTGCCCGGCACCCACCTGGACGAACGCGCGGAACCCGGCGGCGTGCAGTGCCCGCACGAGCGGGCGGAACCGGACCGGCTCCAGGAGGTGGCGCACGAACAGCTCGCGGACCCCGGCTTCGTCCGCGGGGTACTCCGACACCGTGGTCGCCGACCAGAGCGGCAGCTTCGGCGGGTGCAGGGTGAAGCGTCCGGCCGCTTCGCGGATCGGGTCCAGGTACGGCCGCAGCATCGGGGTGTGGAAGCCGGACCGGAAGGGCAGCACCTGCGCCACGATCCCCGCGTCCCGGAACCGCTGCACGAGCGCGCCGACCGCCGCCTGCGGACCGCAGATCATGGCCTGGTTCGGGGAGTTGTCGTGGGAGAGGACGACGTCCGCCCGGCCGGCCAGCTCCTCGATCACCCGGGGCGCGGGCGCGCCGATCGCGGCGAAGGCGAGTCCGGGGACGACGAGCGCGTCCGGGTCGAAGCCGGCGAGGAAGGCGTCGATCTCGGCTTCGGCGTGCACGCCCGCCACCGCCATCGCCGTCCATTCGCCCAGGCTGTGCCCGGCGACGGCGTCCGGCGTGACGCCGATCCGCCCGAGGGCGGCGTGCAGGAGCCTGCCCAGCTCGAACACCGCGGCGCCCTGCCGTCCGACGTCGCCGACCTCGACGTCCGCGTGCTCCCACGGCAGGCCGAAGTGGCGGGCGACGTCACCGCAGTTGAGCGCGAGCTCCGATTCCAGGCCGGGGAAGACGAACGCGATCTTGCCGCCGCCCGGCCCGAGCAGGGGGCGGTCGGCGAACCACACGTCGTTGCGGCCGCGCCATGGCCTGCCGCGCGCCAGGACCTTCCTGGCCAGGGCCAGCCGCTTCTCCGTCGGGTCGACGATGCCGAGCCGGACCGGCCCGTCGCCGGTTTCCCGGGTGCCGGGCCGCCGGTCGAACAGCTCACGCAGCGCGTCGACGGTCGGCGCGGCGAGCCGCACCACGCGTTCGGGCTCGCGCACCGCGACCGGCTTGGCGCGGCCCGGTGCCTGTTCCAGGACGACGTGGGCGTTGATCCCGCCGAAGCCGAACGCGTTGACGCCGGCCCGGCGCACCGGGGCGTCCCACGGCCGGGCGGCAGCCAGCGTGGAGAACCGGGTCTTCGCGAGCGCCGGGTGGGGGTCGTCGCAGTGCAGGGTGGGCAGCAGGACGCCGTGGTGCACCGCCAGTGCCGCTTTGACGAGCCCCGCAACGCCGGCCGCGGGCATCGTGTGGCCGATCATCGACTTGACCGAGCCGAGGACCGCACTGCCCGCGGGGCCGAACACCGCTTCCAGGGTGGCCAGCTCGGCCGCGTCGCCGGCCGGGGTCGCGGTGCCGTGCGCCTCCAGCAGGCCGATGGAGTCCGGGACCGCAGGGTCCAGGCCCGCCGCGGCCCACGCCTGGCGGACGGCACGGACCTGGCCGCCGGAGTCGGGGTTGAGCAGGCTCGCGGTCCGCCCGTCGGAGGCGACGCCGGTGCCGGTGATCACGGCGTAGACGCGGTCGCCGTCGCGCTGGGCGTCGGCCAGGCGCTTGAGCACGACGACGCCGGTGCCCTCGCCGATCAGGACGCCGTCGGCGTCGCGGTGGAACGGCCGGATCCGCTCGGACGGCGACAGCGCGCCGAGCTGGTTGAACACGCTCCAGAAGGTGATGTCGTGGCAGTGGTGCACCCCGCCCGCGAGGACCACGTCGCAGCGGCCGGTGGCCAGCTCGCGCACGGCGTGGTCGACGGCGATCAGCGAGGACGCGCAGGCCGCGTCCACCGTGTACGCGGGTCCGCGCAGGTCGAGGCGGTTGGCCAGCCGGGACGCGGCGAGATTGGGCACCAGCCCGATCGCGGACTCGGGCGCCTCGGGACCGAGCTGGTCGGTGAAGGCCTGCCGGACGGCGTCGAGCCGGTCCGCGTCCAGGTCCGGCAGCAGCTCGCCGAGGGTGCGGACGAGCTGGCTCGCGGTGCGGACGCGCTGGTCGAGGCGGACCAGCCCGGGGGTCAGGTAGCCGCCGCGGCCGAGGACGACGCCGACCTTCGCGCGGTCGGCGGGCAGCCGTTCCGGGCCGCCCGCGTCCGCGACGGCCTGGGCCGCGACCCGCAGCGCGATCAGCTGGTCCGGTTCGGTGGCGGACACCGAGTTCGGCATGATCCCGAACCCGGTGACGTCCACTTCGGCCAGTTCGTCGACGAAACCGCCGCGTCGGCAGTAGAGCCGGTCGGCCCGGCGCGGTTCGTCCGGCGCGTAGTGCGTGCCGTCCCACTTCTCCGGCGGCACCTCGGTGATCGCGTCGACGCCGCCGACGAGGTTGCGCCAGTAGCTCGCCAGGTCGGGGGCGCCGGGCAGCAGCACCGACATCCCGACGATGGCCACGGGCTGGGAACCGGCGGGCCGAGGCATCCGCGTCACCAGCCCGAGGCGGTGTGGACGACGGCGGCGGTGTCCGGACGGCCCCACGCCAGCTCGCGCAGCAGGCCGAGCGTGCCCTCCTCCGGATCGATCAGCGCGATGCCGCGGCGGGCGTAGTCGCGCATCAGCTCGGGCGTCACCATGCCGTCGTGGTCGCCGGTCGGCGCCCACGGTCCCCAGTGGACGGTCACCGCGCGCCCGGCGGGCCAGCGGTGGCCCAGTGTCTCGAGGGCGTCGTTGGCGGCGGCGTAGTCCGACTGGCCCCGGTTGCCCAGCGTCGCGGCGATGCTGCCGAACAGGACCACGAACTTCGGCTCGTCGGGCAGGTCGGCGGTCGCCTCCAGGAGGGTGCGGGCGCCGTCGACCTTCGTGCCGTACACGCGGCCGAACGACTCCGGTGTCTTCTCGGCGACGAGCTTGTCCTCGATCACGCCCGCGGCGTAGACGATGCCGTCGAGGCGGCCGTGCTCGGCGTGGATCTCCTTGACCGCCCGGTGCACGGCTTCGGCGTCGAGCATGTCGACCGACTGGTAGCGCACCGGGCTGCCGAGGGCTTCGAGCTTCGCCAGTGTCTGCCGGACTTCGCGTTCGCCTCGGATCCGGCGGACCGTCCGTTCGATCTCGGCGGGGCTCTTCAGCCCGGCTTCGATGAGCGCGGCGCGGAGGTCCTTGGCTTCCTTCGCGTGCGGGAACTCGTCTTCCGCCGCGGGCACCGGCGTCCGGCCGAGGAGCTCGATCCGGCAGCGCGCGGCGCCGGCCAGGGTCGCGGCGAACCGGGCGGTGATGCCCTTGGCGCCCCCGACGAGCAGGACGACCGAGTCGCGGTCCAGGCCGATCGCGGCGGCTTCGGCCGCCCCGTCGCCCGCCGGGCCCGCGCCGCTGCTGCCGAGCGGGCCGAGGTCCTGCTCGGTCATCCGGAAGCCCCGGCGGGCAGCGCTTTCCTTGACGACGACCGGCTCGCGGTCCACTGTGGACAGCTCGGCGACGAAGGCCGCCGCCTGTTCTTCGGGAGTTTCATCCGGGCACAGCTCGACCACCCGGGTGAGCGTGTCCGGGTATTCACGGGCGAGGCTGCGGTGGAAGCCGCGCAGGCCCTCGCCCGGCCCGGCGGTCAGCAGCCAGGCGGGCTTCGCGGCCAGGGCGGCCTGGTACCGGGGGAAGGCGGCGGGCAGCACCGGCCCGGCGTCCGGCAGGTGCAGGACCCCGTCGAACCCGGCCCGGACGTCGTCGGCGATTTCGGCGGTCGCGCCCAGCCCGGCGAGGCGGGTCCGGACGGCCTCGGCGAGGGGGCCGCGCCCGATCAGGAGGAACTTCCGGCCGTCGATGTCGGGCAGTTCGGCGGGAGCCAGGTCGAATTCGGCCATCACCAGGCGTTTCGGCGCGACGATGAGCGGCGCGGGTTCGGCCGGCTCCGAGCGCCCCAATGTGGCCTTCGGTGCGTTCAACGCACCCAATGTGGCCTTCGGTGCGTTCAACGCACCCAATGTGGCCTTCGGTGCGTTGAGCGCACCCAAGGTGGCGCCGTCGATCAGCTCCGCGATCGCCGCGGCGGTGCGGGCCTTGGCCAGCTCTTCGACGTCCCCGCCGGTGTCGAGGTTCAGGCGCGTGGCCAGTTCCCCGGCGATCTCGGCGCGCTTGATCGAGTCGATGCTCAGGTCGGCTTCCAGATCGAGGTCCGCCTCGATCATCTCCACCGGATACCCCGTCCGCTCGCCGATCACCTCGACCACGGTCTCCAGCACCGAGCGCCCCAATGTGGCCTTCGGTGCGCTCAACGCACCCAAGGCGGCCTTCGGTGCGCTCAACGCAACCAAGGCCACATTGGGGCGCTCGACGACCGGCACCGGGACCGGCGCCGCGGCCGGCAAGGGAGCGTCGGTGCCGAAGAAGCCGAGGAGCACGTCGCGCTGGGCGGCGATCATCTCGCGGCTGGTGCGCAGGAAGTCCGCGACCATCGCCTCCGACGTGGCTGCCTGCGGGGCCGCCACGGACCGGCCGAGGGAGATCCGTTCGGCCGGGCGGAGGCCGCCGGCCGGGATCGTGCCGTCCGCGGCGCGGACCAGGTGGCCGTCGACCGTCCAGCCGGGACGCTTCGGCCGCGGCGCGGTGGCCGCGTCGACGGCGTCGCGGCCGCGGAACAGCCAGCCGGTCTCGACGGGCACGCCGGACACCGCCAGCTGCGCCAACGCGCCGAGGAAGCCCGGCACGCCCCGGCGGCCCGGCTGTTCGAAGCCGACCGTCCGGTGCGGCCGGTCGCCGAGGATGGCGGCGACCTGCTTCGCCAGCACGGCCCCGGGCCCGGCCTCGACGAACACCCGGGCCCCGGCCGCGTACATCGCCTCGACCTGCTCGACGAACCGGACCGGCGCGCCCAGCTGGGCGGCCAGTTCACCGCGGATCGCGTCCGGATCCGCCGGGTACGGCCCGGCCGTCCGGTTGCCGTACACCGGGACGGCGGGCCGCACGACGCCGATCGCGTCGAGCGCACGGCCGAACGCCTCCCCCGCGGGAGCCACGAGGGGGCTGTGGAACGCGCACGCGACCGGGATCCGTTTCGCGCCGAGCCCGGCCGCGCGCAGCTGCCCGACGGCGGTCTCGACGTCGGCGGTGGGCCCGGAGATCACCGTCTGCTTGGGCGAGTTGTGGTTGGCCAGGACGACGGCGGCGAGCCCGGCGTCGGCGAGGACCTTCGCGGTCTCCGCGGCCCCGGCCGCGACCGCGGCCATCGCGCCCGGATCGTCCTGCGGCACCGCGTCGACGATCGCTCCGGCCCGTGCGTGGCTGGCGTGCAGCAGGGCTTCCGGTGTGAGCGCGCCGGCCGCGGCCAGCGCCGTCAGTTCGCCGTAGCTGTGGCCGCCGAGCATCGCGGGCCGGACGCCGGCGCGGGTCAGCAGCCGGACCGCCGCCAGCCCGGTGACGCCGAGGGCGGGCTGGGCGACACGGGTGTCCGTGACGCGCTCGGCCAGCGCTTGCCGCGCCCGCTCCCCGAACACCGCCGGGCCGAAGACGACCTCGGCCGTCGCCGGGTCCAGGCGCAGGTACCGCTGCAGTTCGGGGAAGGTGACGAACAGCTCGGCGAACATGCCCGGCCGCTGGCTGCCCTGGCCGGGGAACAGCACCGCGACGTCGCCGGGTTCGGTGTCGGCGGTGCGGTACACGCCCGGGGCGTCCTGTCCGTCGAGTGCTTGCCGCAGCAGCCGGGTCAGTTCGTCCACAGTGGACGCGACGACGGCGAGCCGGATCCGGCCGCCCGCCGCTTCGGCCCGCCGGGACGCGGCCAGGGCGAGGTCCCGCAGCCGCCACGGCTCCCGGCCCGCCGGGACGCCCGTGGCCAGCTCGAGCAGGGCCCGCGCCGCGGCCTCCGTCGTGAAGGTGAACAGTTCCGCGGGCCACTCGTCCGCCGCCTGCGCGGGGGGCACCCCGTCGTGCGCGCCGAGGACCACGTGGAAGTTGGTGCCGCCGAAGCCGAACGCGCTGACCCCGGCGAGCCGCTCGGCCGGCGCCGCCGCCCACGGCTGGGCCGCCGACTGGAACACGAACGGGCTGGTCTCGGGATCCCACGCCGGGTTCGGGTCCGTGAGGTGCAGCGTCGGTGGTTTGACGGCGGTGTGCAGCGCCATTGCGGCCTTGATCAGCCCGGCCAGGCCCGCGGCGCACTTGGTGTGCCCGATCTGCGACTTCACCGAGCCGATCGTGCACCCGCCCGGCGCGGCGCCGGCTTCGATGAACACCTTCGTCAGCGTGCCGAGTTCGGTCCGGTCGCCGACGACGGTGCCGGTGCCGTGCGCCTCGACGAGCCCGATCTGCGCGGGCGAGACGCCGGCGTTGTGGTAAGCGCGGGTCAGCGCGGTGTGCTGGCCCTCGGGCCGCGGTGCGGTCAGGCCGAGCGCCCGGCCGTCCGAAGCGGCGCCGACGCCCTTGATCACGGCGTACACCCGGTCGCCGTCGCGTTCGGCGTCGGCGAGGCGCTTCAGGGCGACGCACGCGACGCCTTCTCCGAGCGCGATGCCGTCGGCCGCGCTGTCGAACGTCGCCGACCGCCCGGTCGGCGAGAGCGCGTGCGCCGACGCGAACAGGAGGTAGTCGTTGATGCCGTTGTGCAGGTCCGCGCCGCCGCACAGGACGAGGTCGCTGGTGCCGGCGGTCAGTTCCTTGCAGGCGACGTCGACCGCGGTCAGCGAGGACGCGCACGCGGCGTCGACGGTGTAGTTGGCGCCACCCAGGTCGAGCCGGTTGGCGATCCGGCCGGCGATGACGTTGGCGAGCACACCCGGGAAGGAGTCCTCGGTGATCCGCGGCAGCCGTTCGTCCAGTTCGGACGGCAGTTCGCCCAGGTAGGACGGCAGCACCGAGCGCAGGGTCATCGCGTTCGACAGGTCGCTGCCCGCCTCGGCACCGAACACCACCGAGGTCCGGGCGCGGTCGAACGCGCGATCGGCGTAGCCCGCGTCGGCCAGCGCGCGGTGCGCGGCCTCCAGGGCCAGCAGCTGCACGGGCTCGATGCTGGCCAGCGAGGACGGCGGGATGCCGTAGCGCAGCGGGTCGAAGCCGATCTCCGGCAGGAACCCGCCCCAGCGGGACGGCGTCCGCTCCCCCTGGCCTTCGGGGTCGTAGTACAGGGAGGTGTCCCAGCGCTGCGGGGGCACCTCGGTGACCGCGTCGGCCCCGGCCAGGACGTTCGCCCAGAACGCGGCCAGGTCGGGGGCCTGCGGGAACATGCAGGCCATGCCGACGATCGCGATGTCGAGCGGCTCGGGCGCGGGCGGTACCGCCTCGGCGGCCCCGAATCCGGCGGCCCGCGCGCGCAGGAACGCGTGCGCGCCGGCACCCACCGAGTGGTGCAGGCCGGCGATCGTGGTGACGGCCGAGCGCAGCACGGCGACCTCGCCCGCCATGAACATGCCTTCGGCGAGCTGCCGGTCCTCCTCGACGTCGCGCAGTTCGGCCCCGACGCGTTCGATGCCCTTGCTCGCCAGGCGAAGGCGGCCGACGTTGAGGGTCTCCAGGTGTTCCCAGGCGTCCCGGCTCGGCACCCCGCGTTCGGCGAGCTCCGCCTTGATCGCCGCGTACTCCTCGGTGAACGGGCTGCGGACGCAGCGGGTGGCGTGGCCCGGCGCGGTTTCCAGGAGGTCGGTGTGGTCGGCCGCCAGCAGCCGGCGCTGGAACAGCGGGAGCACGGCGCCCGCGTCGACGGCCTCGCGCGTGAAGAGGTAGGCGGTGCCCATCAGCACCCCGATCGCCGCGCCCCGCACCGCAACCGGTGCGGCGAGCGCGGCCACCATGGCGGCCGAGCGCTCGTCGTGGATGCCGCCGGCGAACAGCAGCTGCAGGTCCGCGGCGGCACCGGGGGTGACGGCGAGGAAGTCGGCGAGCACGCCGAGCTGGGCCTCCCACAGCGGGAAGCTGGTGCGCGGGCCGACGTGGCCACCGCACTCCGAGCCTTCGAAGACGAACTTGCGCGCGCCCGCCTCGAGGAACTGCTTCAGCAGCCCCGGCGAAGGCACGTGGAGGAACGTGGCGATGCCGGCGTCCTCCAGGGCCGCGGCCTGGGCCGGGCGCCCGCCCGCGATGATCGCGTGGGTGGGCCGCAGGTCGCGGATCACCGCCAGCTGGGCGGCCTTGACGTCGTCGGCGGCGAACCCGAGGACACCGACGCCCCAGGGTGCGTCGCCGACGGCCGCGCGGGTCCGTTCCAGGACGTCGCGGGTCTGCTCCGGGCCGGACAGGGCCAGTGCGATGAACGGCAGCGCCCCGCCCGCGGCGACCTCGGCCGCGAACGCTGGCTGGTCGCTGACCCGGGTCATCGGCCCCTGCACGACCGGCAGTGCCGTGCCGAACGCGCGGCTGCCCGCACCGCCGGGGCCCAGCACCACGTCCGGCACGCTCAGGGCGGCCTCGACGGCGTCGGCGAGTCCGCGCACCGCCGCGGTCACCGTGCCCCAGCGGTCGCGGAACCGGGTGGCGAGGAAGACGTCCTGCCCGGCCTCGATCGGCGTGCTCCCGGCCGCCCCGCGGCGGGACAGGACGCGGATGCCGTCGACGACGGTCGTTTCCGAGCCGTCGAGGCCGGTGACGGCGGTGGTGAGGGCGGACGGCAGTTCGGCTTCCGGCAGCAGGGCGAGCTGGGTGTCGACGACGACGCCGGCCGCGCCGCCCGCGACCGCGGCCGCGGCGGTGTGCGGCCCGATGCCGCCGGCCGCCCACACCGGGACGCCGAGCGTGTCGTCGGCGAGCAGGGCCTGCACCAGCACGAAAGTGCTCAGTTCCCCGGTCGGGCCACCGCATTCGTGCCCGCGCGCGATCAGGCCGTCGGCGCCGGCCGCGACCGCCCGCCCGGCCGCCGCGCGGGAGGTGACCTCGGCCAGTACCCGCCGGCCCGGGAAGTCCCGCGCCGTGCACGGGGAGTCTTCGGTCAGCAGCACGGTGGTCACGGCTTCGGGCAGTTCCGTGCCCGCGGGGCGCGCGAGCCGGACGCCGAACGCCGGGACGCCCCATTCGCCGAGCAGCGCGAGCTCGTCCGCGGCCGCGGACGAGCCGCCGGTCAGGTCGAGCACGCCGAGCCCGCCTCCGCGTGCCGCGGCGGCGACCCCGCGCGCCGACGGCCATCGCAGCGGCGAGACGGCGACGACCAGCCCGGCCGGCACGAAGTCGTCTTTCGAGAGACGCATGGGAACTCCCGCTACGCACGAAAGGGTGATGGGTAACGGGGTGTACTTAAGCGGGTTCCTTCCGTGCCGTCAACAACCCACCGCGATTTCATAGCCGAGGTTCAGAAAATTCGGGATCGACCAGGCCGACGGTGCAAGAATTTAACGTCGCCGTCACGTTCTCCACCCCGCGCGAGGGATGCGGATTGCCCGGTCCCGCTGTCCGGACCGGTTCTGTGACGTGGTCCACTCGGTGGGCGCCACCGGACGGCGCAAGCCATCCCGCCTGGTGGACGCGGGAGCGTTCGGCGATCCGGACCACGCCGTCCGTCGGGTCCGGCGTTTCCCCACGACCGCGCCCGGTTGTCCCGGCGGCCCGGTCGACGTTCGAATACCCGCCTCCTGCCACCACACCGGACCGCTCTTCACAGCTTATAACCGTCGATTTCACTTGCCTTTTCCGAGCACCGGAAGAATCGCGCCAAGAATACGAGATCCGACTCCGCGCAGCGCCGGGAGTCCACTGTGGATTGCCTGCGCACCGGGGTTCTCGGTGCTCACGCGACCACTAACGAGTGAGGCGGCGGCGACCGGCGACCGACCGGAGGCGACCGCCGGTATTCGGCCGGCCACCTTCGGTGCCGCCCCCGGCACGGGACGGGCGTCGGTGATCGAAATTTTCCCCCCGGACGTGACGAGCTTTTCCTGAGAGGAAGCTGAAGACATTTCGGGTACCAGTGAGTAGTACTAGACAGTAGGTCTATCGTTGGACAGTACGTCCAGATCGGGAGGTGGCGGTGGAACACTGGTACACCGACGTGCGGTCGGGGACGCGGTACCCCGCCGATCCGTTGCGCTGGCGCGGCGACGACGGCGCCCCGCTGACGGTCGCCCCACTGCCCGGCCTGCGCCCCGAGGAGGTCGACACCGGCGTCCGCTCGCTCTGGCGATACCGGGCCGCGCTGCCCGGCGACCTCCGCCCGGTGTCGCTCGGCGAGGGCTGCACCCCGCTCGTGCCGCTGGCCTGGGGCGACGCCGAAGTCCGGTTCAAGCTCGAGTGGTTCAGCCCGACCGGCAGCTTCAAGGACCGCGGCTCCACCGTCATGGTCTCGGCGCTGGCCGGCGCCGGAGTCCGGGCGCTGCTGGAAGACAGCTCCGGCAACGGCGGCTCGTCGGTGGCGGCCTACAGCGCCGCGGCCGGGATCGCGGCGACCGTCCTGGCCCCGGAGGGGACGTCGCCGGCGAAGGTCCTGCAGACCCGCGCGTACGGCGCCACCGTCGAACTGGTGCCGGGCACCCGCGACGACACCGCCGCCGAAGCCGTCCGCCGCTCGGACCGCACCACCTACGCCAGCCACAACTGGCACCCGTTCTTCCTGCAGGGCACCAAGACCCTCGCCTACGAACTGTGGGAGGACCTCGGCTTCCGGGCCCCGGACGCCGTCGTCACCGTCGCCGGTGCGGGCAGCATCGTGCTGGGCTGCGACCTCGGGTTCGGGGAGCTGCTGGCCGCGGGGTCGATCACGCAGCGCCCGCGCCTGCTCGTCGCGCAGCCGCGGAACTGCTCCCCCGTCGACGCGGCCTTCCACGGCCGGCGGCCACCGGAGTTCGCCCCGACCGTCGCCGAAGGGACGGCGATCCGGCAGCCGGTGCGGCTGCCGGAGGTCGTCGCGGCCATCCGGCGCTCCGGCGGCGACACCGCCGCGATCGACGAGGACGCCATCGCCGCGGCCGCCCGCCGCCTGGCGTCCCTCGGCCTCTACGCGGAGCCGACCAGCGCGACGGCGGCCGCGGCCATCGACGTGTTCCGCGCCCGGGGCGCTCTCCGGCCCGGCGAGACCACGGTCGTCGTGCTCACCGGATCCGGGCTGAAGGCGGCGGACAAGCTGCGTGAGCTGATCGGATGACCGAGGACGAGCTGCTGCTGCGCGAAGCCGGGAAGATCGCCCACGCCGTCGGCCGGATGTTCCCGGGCCTGTGCGAGGTGGTCCTGCACGACCTGCGCGATCCCGCCCACGCGGTCCGCGCGATCGAAGGCGGCCTCTCCGGCCGTGCCGTCGGCGACCCCGCGACCGAGCTGGGCCTGGCCCGGATCGCCGACCCGGAATTCCCGGACGTGCTGCAGAACTACCCGAACCGGTTCCCGGACGGACGGCCCGCGAAGAGCACGTCGATCGGCATCCGCAACGCGCGCGGCGAGTACGTCGCCGCCCTGTGCCTCAACCTGGACGTCTCCCTGCTCGGTTCGGCGGCGCGCGCCCTGACCCGGCTGGCCCGCACCGACGAACCGGCCCCGCTCGCCGAGTCGCTGCGCGCCCGCACCGGCGACGAGCTGCGTGCCCTGGTCGAGGACTACGCCACCGAGCGCGGCCACACCCCGCGCAGCCTCCCGGGCGCCGCGAAGAAGGACCTCGTGCGGTCGCTGAAGAGGCGGGGCTTCCTGGAGCTGAAGAACGCGGTGCCGGTGCTGACCGACCTGCTCGGGATCTCCCGGGCCAGCGTCTACAACTACCTGCGCTGACTCAGAAGACCGACCAGCCCGTCAGCGTCGTGAACCGGTCGAGCGCGGCGACCCCGGCGACGGAGTTGCCGCGTGCGTCCAGGCCCGGGCTCCAGACGCAGACCGCGCACCGGCCCGGGACGATCGCGACGATGCCGCCGCCGACGCCGCTCTTGCCGGGGAGACCGACCCGGTAGGCGAATTCGCCCGCCGCGTCGTACGTGCCGCACGTCAGCATCACCGCGTTGATCCGCTTCGCCGCGCTGAGCCCGAGGAGGCGGGAGCCGTCGTTGCGGACGCCGTGGCGGGCCAGGAACAACGCCGACCGCGCGAGGTCGCCGCAGCTCATCGCGATCGAGCACTGGCGGACGTACTGGTCCAGCACCGACGGCACCGGGTGGCGCATGTTGCCGTAGGAGGCCATGAAGTACGCGAGGGCGCGGTTGCGGTCGGCGTGCCCGGCCTCCGACGCCGCCACCTCGGGGTCCACGGCGATCTCCGTACGGCCGCTCTCGTGCCGGAGGAAGGCGAGCAGCGCTTCCGCCGCGTCGCCCTCGCACGCGAGTTCGTCGGTCACCACCAGCGCGCCCGCGTTGATGAACGGATTCCGCGGAATGCCGTCCTCGTGTTCCAGCTGCACCAGCGAATTGAACGGGTCGCCCGACGGTTCCCGGCCGACCCGCGCCCACACGCTGTCGCCGCGCGAGAGCGCGAGCGCCAGCGTGAACACCTTCGAGA
This sequence comes from Amycolatopsis sp. NPDC026612, assembly GCF_040638285.1. Taxonomy (NCBI): domain Bacteria; kingdom Bacillati; phylum Actinomycetota; class Actinomycetes; order Pseudonocardiales; family Pseudonocardiaceae; genus Amycolatopsis; species Amycolatopsis sp. NPDC026612. The sequence goes on along the minus strand of NZ_JBEZYB010000013.1, from coordinate 40,820 downwards.
TGCTCTGCACGGAGAAGGGGCGCTCCCAGTCGCCGACGCCGTGCACCGCACCGTCCACTTCGGCCACCGCCATGCCGAACCGCCACGGCTCGACCCTGGCCAGCGCGGGAATGTAGTCCGCGACGGCGCCGCGGCCGACGTCGGTCGCGACGTCGTCGGCTATCCGGTCCAGCAGCGCTGCGAGATCCACGGCCGTAGCGTAGAAGGCACTCCCGGCCGGGCGGCGCGCACCCCGGGACAACCGGAATCAGCAAAACGCGGAACGATCTCCGCAGTGATGTCCGGCACACCTTAAGTCTTCCTTAGGATTCTTGGTGACTTGCCGCACACGGCTCTAGCGTCTGGCAACCATGGATTCCTCGCTGCGCACCGATGAAGGTGCAAGCTATTCGAAAGCGCTGGGCAACCGCCAAGTGCAGATGATCGCCATCGGCGGCGCGATCGGCGTCGGGCTGTTCCTCGGGGCCGGCGGCAAGCTCCACCAGGTCGGCCCGTCGCTGATCTTCTCCTACGCGATCTGCGGAATCGCCGCCTACTTCGTGATGCGCGCGCTCGGCGAACTCGTTCTGCACGAGCCCAGTTCCGGCAGCTTCGTCACCTACGCGCGGAAGTTCATCGGGCCGTGGGCCGGGTTCGCCGCCGGCTGGATGTACTGGGTGAACTGGGCGATGACCGGGATCGCCGAGATCACCGCGGTCGCCATCTACGTGCACAAGTGGCTGCCGGACCTGCCGCAGTGGATCACCGCGCTGATCGCGCTGGGCGTCCTGCTGGCGGTGAACCTGCTGTCGGTGAAGGTGTTCGGCGAGCTGGAGTTCTGGTTCTCGGTGGTCAAGGTGCTGGCCATCGTCGTCTTCCTGATCACCGGCGCCGGCCTGGTGCTGACGGGCGCCGACATCGGCGGCACACCCGCGGGCGCCCACAACCTGACCGGCCACAGTGGACTGTTCCCGGCCGGCATCGGCGTCGCGCTGATGACGCTGCAGGCGGTCATCTTCGCCTACTCGGCCATCGAGGTCGTCGGCATCGCGGCCGGCGAAACGAAGGACGCCCGCAAGGTGCTGCCGAAGGCGATCAACGGCGTCGTCTGGCGGATCGGCGTGTTCTACGTCGGCTCCGTGCTGCTGCTGGCGATGCTGCTGCCGTGGCCGTTCTACAGCGGCGACGAAAGCCCGTTCGTCACGGTGTTCAGCCGCCTCGGTGTCCCGGGCGTCGGCGACGTGATGAACGCGGTGGTCCTCACCGCGGCGCTGTCCAGCGTCAACTCCGGCCTCTACTCCACCGGCCGGATCCTGCGCTCGCTGGCCGAAAAGGGCGAGGCGCCGTCGTTCGTCAGCCGGATGAGCCGCAGGCAGGTGCCCTACGGCGGCATCCTGTTCACCTCGGTCGCCTACGTGCTCGGCGTGGTGCTCAACTACCTGGTGCCGAAGGAGGCGTTCGACATCGCCATCGCGATCGCGTCGCTGGGTGTGATCAGCACGTGGGCGACGTTGATCTTCTGCCAGCTCCGGCTGCGCCAGGCCGCCCTGCGCGGCGAGCTGGAGCGGCCGTCCTACCGGATGCCGTGGGCGCCCTACAGCGGCTGGGCCACCCTCGGCTTCCTGGCGCTGGTCGTCGTCCTGATGGGCTTCTCCGACGGCGCCGAGAAGATCGCGTTCTGGTCGATCCCGGTGCTCGCGGTGGTCCTGGCGGTCGGCTGGCGTTCCGTGGGGAAGCGGCGCGAACGCACCCCGGCCGGGTAGCGAGCCGGCCGCGGGCGGGCATACTCGACGGATGTCCCCGAGCAGCACGGAACCCCGGCGGGTGACGATCCACGACGTCGCCCGCTCGGCCGGCGTCTCCCGGCAGACGGTCTCCCGCGCGCTGAACGACAAGGCCGAGATCGACGGCTCGACCAAGCAGCGCGTCCTCGACGCCGCCCGCGAGCTCGGGTACCGCCCCAGCCGCTTCGCCCGCGGCCTGGTCCGGCCGGACACCACCACGATCGGCCTGGTCGTGCCGGACCTGCTCAACCCGTTCTTCACCGAGGTCGCCTCCGGCGCGCTGGAGGCGGCCCGGGCCCGCGGCTGGCACGTCGTCGTCCACGACACCGCCGACGACCCCGAGCAGGAACTGGCCACGCTGCGGGTGATCGGCGCCCAGGTCGACGCCGTCGCCGGGTACTTCGGCCGGTCCGACGAGGACCTCGACCGCCTCACCGCCGGCATCCCGGTGGTCCTGATCGGCCGCGAACCCCGCACCCCGCGGTTCAGCGGCATCGGGATCGACGGCGAGGACGGCGTCCACGAGGCCGTCGCCCACCTGGTCTCGCGCGGGCACCGGCGGATCGGCATGCTCGACGGCCGGCCCGCCCCGAGCGTCCGCCGCCGGTGGTTCCTGCGGGCCGCCGCGGCGTGCGGGGTCGCGGTGCACCCCGGCTGGATCACCGACGGCGCCCAGAGCGTCGACGGCGGCGGCGCGGCGCTGGCCACCCTGCTCGCCGCCCACCCCGACGTCACCGCCCTGTTCGCCTTCAACGACGTGATGGCCATCGGCGCCCTGCGCGAGGCCCGCCGGTTCGGCCTGCGCGTGCCCGCCGACCTCGCCGTGATCGGGTTCGACGGGCTGGCGCTGGGCACCCTGGTCGAACCGGAGCTCTCCAGCGTCGCCATCGACACCCGCGCGCTCGGCGCGCTGGCCGTCGAACAGGCGGCCCGCCTCGTCACCGGGGCCGAGCCGCTCCCGCCCGGCGAGCTGACTGTCCGCGCCCGGCTCCACCTGCGCGAATCCGCCTGATCCCTTGACACTCGCGCCCGCCGCCCAGCACACTGCCGAGCGGTCCGTGAACGTTCACGGGAACGCTCACGGGCGCCGTGCCGAGTGCCGAAAGGACCCCATGTCGTACCTCGAAGACCCCGGCCCCGGCCGCGGTTCGCTTCCGCCGCGCGCGGCCTTCACCTCCGACGCGCCGGCGCTGCCGTTGAACGGCACGTGGCGCTTCCGGCTCTCGCCGAGCCTCGCGGCCGCTCCGGCGGGGATCGAGCGGGACGAGTTCGACGACTCGGCGTGGGACGAGCTGCCGGTGCCGTCGCTGTGGCAGCTGCACGGCCACGGGCGGCCCGCCTACACGAACGTGCTCTACCCGTTCCCGGTCGACCCGCCGCACGTGCCGTCGGACAACCCGACCGGTGACCACCGGCTGCGGTTCGACCTGCCACCGGACTGGCCTGCCGGGTCCGCGGTGCTGCGCTTCGACGGCATCGACTCGTGCGGCCGGATCTGGCTCAACGGCACCGAACTCGGGATCACGCAGGGCAGCAGGCTGCCCTCGGAGTTCGAAGTCGGTCCGCTGCTGCGGCCGGCAGGCAACGTCCTCGTGGTCCGCGTGCACCAGTGGTCGGCCGGCAGCTACCTCGAAGACCAGGACATGTGGTGGCTGTCGGGGATCTTCCGCGCGGTCACCCTGCTCGCCCGCCCGGACGGCGGCATCGGCGACTACTGGGTCCGCGCGGACTACGACCACACCACCGGGTTGGGGACGGTCCGGGTCGAGACCGGCCAGGACGTCGTGCTGGACCTGCCCGAGCTGGGTGTCGTCGGGCACCCGGCCGGGGAACCGCTGGAACTGCCGGTCGAGCCGTGGAGCGCCGAGACCCCGCGGCTCTACGAGGGCACGCTGTCCACCGCGGCCGAGCAGGTGCGGGTGCGGATCGGGTTCCGGACGATCACGGTCTCCGAAGGGCAGCTCAAGGTGAACGGCCGCCGGCTGCTGCTGCGCGGGGTGAACCGCCACGAGCACGACCCGCGCACCGGGCGCGTGGTGTCGCCGGAGACGGCGCTGGCCGACGTGCTGCTGATGAAGCGGCACAACGTCAACGCCGTCCGGACCAGCCACTACCCGCCCGATCCGGTGTTCCTCGAGCTGTGCGACACCCACGGCCTGTGGGTGATCGACGAGTGCGACCTGGAGACCCACGGCTTCGAGCCGCTGGGCTGGGCGGGCAACCCCAGCGGCGAGCCGAGGTGGGCCGAGGCGTACCTCGACCGGATGCGGCGCACGGTGGAGCGGGACAAGAACCGGCCCAGCGTCATCCTGTGGTCACTGGGCAACGAGAGCCACACCGGGGACAACCTGGCGCGGATGGCGGAGTGGGTGCGCCACCGCGACCCGACCCGGCCGATCCACTACGAGGGCGATCACGACTGCGCCTATGTGGACGTCCACAGCCGGATGTACGCCACCCACGAAGAGGTCGAGCGGATCGGCCGCCGGGAAGACGACAACGAGCGCCGCCGGGACCTGCCGTTCCTGCAGTGCGAGTACGGGCACGCGATGGGCAACGGCCCGGGTGGCCTGCTGGAGTACCGCGAGCTGTTCGAGCGGTACCCGAACTGCCAGGGCGGGTTCATCTGGGAGTGGATCGACCACGGGCTCGCCGCCGACGGGCACTTCGCCTACGGCGGCGACTTCGGCGAACCGATCCACGACGGCAACTTCGTCATCGACGGGCTGGTCTTCCCGGACCGGACGCCGTCACCGGGGCTGGTCGAGTACGCGAAGATCATCGAGCCGGTCCGGATCGACGCGGACGCGGCCGGGATCCGGGTGAGCAACCACTACGACTTCGTGAGCACCGCGCACCTCACGTTCACCTGGGTGCTGGAGGACGAAGGAACCGCCGTCGCCCAAGGCGTGCTCGACGTTCCCACCGTCCACTCAGGACAGAACGCTGCGGTGCCGCTGCCCGAGCTGCCGCCGACGGGCGGCGAGTCGTTCTTGACCGTGTCCGCGTCGCTGGCTTCGGCGACCGCGTGGGCGCCGGCCGGGCACGTCGTCGGGTGGGGGCAGCTGCCGGTGTCGGCGGCTCCCGCCGTGGCACCGCTGCCGCCACGCGGACCGGTGTTCCGCACCGGCGGCCGGCTGGTGCTGGGCGCCGGAGAGTTCGACCCGGCGACCGGCACGCTGACCGCCCTCGGCGGACACACCGTGCAGGGCCCCCGGCTCGACGTCTGGCGCGCGACGACGGACAACGACCGGGGCGGCTTCCCGGGGCCACCCGAGGCCGGCCGGTGGCGCGAGGCCGGGTTGCACCGGATGCAGCACCGGGTGATCGCGGTCGACGCCGACGGCGAGGAACTCGTGGTGCGCACCCGGGTCGCCCCGCCGGCGCAGCCGTTCGGCCTGTTCGCCGACTACACGTGGACGGCGTTCGACGACCGCCTGCGGCTGCGGGTCGAGGTGACCCCGGACGGCGAGTTCCCCGGCACGCTCCCCCGGCTGGGCCTGGCGATGGCGATTCCGGGTGCGCTCGGCTCGGCCGAGTGGTTCGGCGGCGGACCCGGCGAGGCGTACCCGGACAGCTGCCAGGCGGCGCGGATCGGCCGGTTTTCCAGCAGCGTCGACGGCCTGCAGACGCCGTACGTGTACCCGCAGGAGAACGGCAACCGCACGGCGGTCCGCTGGGCGCGGCTCACGGCACCCGACGGCGCGGGCCTCCGCGTCGACGGCGAACCGGTCTTCGACTTCACCGCCCGCCGCTGGACCGCGGCGGAGCTGGAGGAGGCGCGGCACACCGTCGATCTCGTGCCGGGCGAGCTGGTGCACCTGACGCTGGACGTCGCCCAGCAGGGGCTCGGGACGGCGTCGTGCGGGCCGGGGGTGCTGCCGCGGTACCGGCTGGTGCCGCAGAAGACGGACTTCACGCTGTGGTTCCGGGCCCTGCCGGGAGTCTCGGCCGCGGGTGCGTCTCAAAATGTCTCATAATCCGTCTCATTAATCGGTGGCGGTGAGATGGCGGTAGATCGTCGCCCGGGAGACGCCGAGCGCGGTCGCGATGTCGGCTGGAGCCCGCCCGGCGGTGTACAGGCGCCGGGCCGCCTCGATGGTCGCGGGGCTCATCGCGGGTGGCCGACCGCGTCGGCTGCGGGCGTGGCCTCCGGCGGCGGTTCCGGTCGGCTTCGGGCTGGTCGCCGAGGAGTCGCTTCGGGGGCTCTCGTCCCCGGCGGCGGTTTCGGTCGGTTCCGGGTTGGTCACCGAAGACCCGCCGCGCCCCTCGGCTCCGGCCGCGACGGTGAACAGCCGGTCGACACCATCCAGGATGGCCGCGCGCAGCTCCGCCGGCGGGGCATCGGCGAACAGGACCACCGGGTCGCTGAGCATCGCGATCGCCTGCGCCGCGCGGACCCGGGCCGCGAAGCCCGCGTCCGGACCCGCGACCAGCTCGTTGGCCCGCAGCATGCCGTCACGGAAGCGCTCGAACACCACCGCCGATGCCGTCAGGCCGAGGTCGCGCAGGTTCATCCGGATCAGGTACCGGTGCGTCAACCAGACGCCCAGGAGCCCTTCGATGGCCGCTCGGCGTGCGTCAGGGGCAGCGGCCGCCTTCGCCAGCGCGGCTTCGAGGTCGGCGAGCATCGGCTCGGCGAGCGCCGTGACGATGTCCGCTTTGCCCGGGAAGTGGTAGAGCACCGCGGTCTTGGTCACGCCGACGCGCTCGGCCAGCTCCCGCACCGAAGTCTCGTGGTAGCCGCGCGCGGAAAACTCCTCCAGCGCCGCGCGGAGGATCCGGGCCCGGGTGTCGTCCGTCATCACCCGAGCCTAACCCCTTGCCTGACCACCGGACAGGAGCGTACGGTCCGACTGACCGATGGTCAGGACCGAGATGGGGGCACCACATGACCGAACAGACCGTGCTGATTTCCGGCGCCGGGGTGGCCGGGCCGACGCTGGCGTACTGGCTGGCCCGCGCCGGCTTCCGACCCACCGTGGTGGAACGCGCCGGCGGGCTGCGCTCGAGCGGCAGCCCGGTGGACGTCCGCGGCCCGGCCGGGCGCGTGGCGGAGCGCATGGGCATCACCGCGAAGCTGCGCGAAGCGAGCACGAGCGCGACGTCGCTGAACTTCGTCGACGACGCCGGACGGCGCACCGGCCGGATCCCGGTGGGGCTGCTCGGAGCGGCCGACGACATCGAACTCCCCCGCACCGACCTCGCGGCGATCCTCCACGGCGCGGCGCGCGACCACGCCGAGTTCGTCTTCCACGACTCGATCACCCGGCTCCACCAGGACGGCGGCGGCGTCGACGTCACCTTCGAGCGCGGCGCCCCGCGGCGCTTCGACCTGGTGATCGGCGCGGACGGGCTGCACTCGGCGGTGCGGCGGCTGGCGTTCGGCCCGGAGCAGGAGTTCGTCGAGCACGTGGGTGTCTACATCGCGACGCTGCCGCTGGCCGGACCGCCGGCCGACGCGACCGCGATCGAGATGTACAACTCGCCCGGCCGGGCAGTCGCGGTGCACCCGTCACGCGGCCACGGGATCGCGGCGTTCATGTTCCGTGGCGACGCGGTGCCGGGGTTCGACCACCGGGACACCGCGCTGCACCGGCGGATGCTCGCGGACGCCTACGCAGGCGCGGGCTGGCGGGTGCCGGAACTGCTGGACCAGGTGCGTTCGGCGGACGACCTGTACTTCGACTCGGTGAGCCGGGTCCGGATGGACGGCTGGCACTCGGGCCGGATCGTCCTGGCCGGCGACGCGGCCTCGTGCGTGTCGCTCTTCGGCGACGGCTCGACGCTGGCCATGGCGGGTGCGTACACGCTGGCGGAAGAGCTGGGCCGGACGCCCGGAGACCCGGCGGCGGCGTTCCGGCGGTACGAAAGCGAGCACCGCAAGCTGGTGGAGCCGAAGCAGCGCGCGGTATCGACGGCGGCGGCGCTGCTGATCCCGGCCACCCGAGGCGGGCTGGCGGCACGCAACTTCGGCACGCGGCTGCTGCCGCTCTACTCGGCGGCGCGCCGTTTGGTTCCCGCGCGGGCGGCGTAGCGCGCTGATGGCTCGCAGCCGTCGGTACCGGCCATCACGCGACTTCGGCCCGAGGGCCGTCACCCGGCTACCGACCGTGTCGGCGGCGAACCGGCCCGGCCGCCTTGTCCTTCCGCTTCCGCCGGAATCCGAGCACGACAGCCGGTTTTCAGCCGAAGCCCGGCTCAGCTGCGCAACATGGGTGGGTACAGCAGTTCCGCGCCGCCTCGGCGATACAGCTGGGCCGGGCGGCCGCCGTCGCGGGTGGTCGTCCGGCCGGTGGGCTCCAGGAGGCCGTCGGCGCCCGTCACCTTGCGGTGGAAGTTGCGGGGGTCCAGCCGGGTGTCCCACACCAGTTCGTACACCCGGCGCAGCTCCGCGACCGTGAACTCCGGCGCGCAGAACGCCGTGGCCAACGGGGAGTACTCCAGTTTCGCGCGGGCGCGTTCGAGGCCGTCGGCGAGGATGCGGTCGTGGTCGAACGCCAAGCGCTCGGCCCGCAGGGACCGCACCGGCGTCCAGCGGGCCTCCGCCGCGTCCGAGCCCGCGCGCGGGAGCGGGAGATCCGGCGCCAGCGCCAGGTACGCGATCGTCACCACCCGCATCCGCGGGTCCCGGTCCGGTGCGCCGTAGCCGGCGAGCTGTTCGATGTGGACGGTTCCCGGCGGCAGCCCCGTCTCCTCCGCCAGTTCCCGGCGCGCCGCGTCCGGCAGGTCCTCGTCCTCCCGGACGAAGCCGCCCGGCAACGCCCATTCCCCCCGGTACGGCGAAATTCCGCGGCGGACGACCAGGGCGCACAGCTCGTCCCCGGTCAGGGTGAGCACGACGAGGTCGACGGTGACGGCGAACGGCGGGTGACCCATGCCACCACCCTACCCCCTAATCGTCATCTTGACGATTAGGGAGCCGACCGAATATCGTCATGCTGACGATAAGAGGAGGCTCCATGGCCGACATCAACCGCCGGTTCGGGTTCCGGCACCTGCGTGGCGTCCCGACCGTGCACATCCGCCACTACCGCCGCGGCAAGCTCGCGCACGACGGCGTCGGGCTGTCGTTCTGGTACCGGCCGCTGACGGCGGTGGTTTCGGAGGTCCCGGTGGACGACCGCGAGCTGCCGCTGCTGTTCCACGCCCGCACGGCCGACTTCCAGGACGTCACCGTCCAGCTCGCGCTGACCTTCCGGATCGAGGACCCGGCGCTGGCCGCGCAGCGGATCGACTTCTCCATCGACCCGGACACCGGCCGGTGGAGAAGCGACCCCCTGGCCCAGATCAGCGGCTTGCTCACCGAAAACGTCCAGCAGTACGCGGTCGAGGTGCTCACCCGCACTCCCCTGGCCACGGCCCTCGTCGACGGCGTGCGCGCGGTCCGCGACCGGATCCGCGCGGGCCTGGCCGAACAGGACACCCGCCTCGCGCAGACCGGCTCGGCGGTGATCGACGTCCGCGTCGTCGCCATCCGGGCCCAGCCGGAGGTCGAGAAGGCGCTCCAGACGACAGCGCGGGAGAAGGTGCAGCAGGAGGCCGACCGCGCGACCTTCGAGCGGCGCGCGCTCGCCGTCGAACGCGAACGCGCGATCGGCGAAAACGAGCTGCAGAACCAGATCGAGCTGGCCCGCCGCGAAGAGCAGCTGCTCGTCCAGCGCGGCGCGAACGCCCGGCGCCAAGCCGAAGAAGCCGCGGCGGCGAACCGGATCGAGACGGAAGCCCAGGCTTCCCGTGAGGAACGGCTGACCCAGGTGCAGGCGGACGGACGGCGAGCGCTCGGCGAAGCGGAAGCGGCGGGCGAGGCGGCCCGGCTGGCGGCGTACCGCGACCTGCCCGAGGGCGTGCTGACCGGGCTGGCGCTGAAGGAACTGGCGGGGAACCTGCCGCGGATCGACAGCCTGGTCCTGACGCCGGATCTGCTGACGCCGCTGCTGACGAAGCTGGGGGTGAAGTCGTGAGGCCGGCCTCCCGGGGCGTGCCGCGGCACCGGCGCACCGCGGACGGCCGGCCATGAGCCTCGCCCCGCGGGTCGTGGTCGTGCACCGCCGGACCGAGCTGGACGAGCTCCTCGCCCGCCACGGCACCCGCGGCCAGGCCGAGTTCTTCCTGCGCACCCGTGGCCGCGACCTCGCCGAGGTCACCGCAGCGGACGCGGCCTCGCGCACAGCGCTCGCCGCGACCAGTGCGGCCATCCCGATCGACTGGCGCCGCGGCGAGGTCGAACGCGCGGACCTGGACCGGTTCCTCTTCACCCCGGAGGACATCGTCGTCGTGGTCGGCCAGGACGGCCTGATCGCCAACGTCGCCAAGTACCTCGACGGCCAGCCGGTGATCGGGGTCGCGCCCGGCGAGCCCGGGGTGCTCGTCAAACACCCGGTCGAGGCCGTGGCCGATCTCGTGCGGTCAACCACGGACGTCGAGCACCGGACGATGGCCGAGCTCACCGCGGACGACGGCCAGCGGCTGCTCGCCCTCAACGAGATCTACCTCGGGCACGCCGGGCACCAGACCGCCCGCTACCGGCTGGGGGCCGGCGGCGTGCGGGCGGAACGCCAGGCGTCGTCGGGCATCCTCGTCGGGACGGGCACCGGGGCCACCGGCTGGTGCGGCTCGGTGTGGCGGGAGCGCGACAGCGGCGTGTCCCTGCCCGCGCCCGGGGAGGCCCGGCTGGTCTGGTTCGTGCGGGAAGCGTGGCCGTCGCCGACGACCGGGACCACCTGCACCGAAGGAGAACTGACGCGGGTGCCGCTGACGGTCGAGGTCGAATCCGACCGCCTGGTCGCGTTCGGCGACGGCCTCGAAACCGACACGGTCGCCCTCACCCGCGGCCAGACGGCGACGTTCGCCCCCGCGGCGAAGACCGTCCGCCTGGTCCGGTAGCGGCGAACACGCGTGCCGGGCCGGACGACACACCGAGGGGGCGTGTCGTCCGGCTGGGTCCGCGTGGCGTCCGGTCAGGTTCCGTAGCGGGTCTTGACGATCGACGGCGTGTCGAGGTTGTGGCCGGCGTCCATGCTCTGCGCGAGCCGCAGGTACTGGCCCTCGGCCCACATCAGCGGGCCGGCGCTGCCGGTCGGACGGCCGAGCCCGAAGCAGCCGACGTCCGCGCGGTCCCAGACCTGCTCGGGCACGAAGTACCCGTCGTTGACCGAGTCCGCCATGGACTTGAGGTACACCGCCGCCGAGCGGCCGTTGGCCAGCTCGTATTCGCCACGCTCCCCCGACAGCACCGGCCAGAGCCGCCCGAACCGCTGCGCGCCACCGGCCGGCCAGCCGCTGCAGTTCGCGGTGCTCTCGCCGTAGTTGTCGTGGGGGTAGCGGTGGAAGTAGACGTCGCCGTTCGGCAGCGTCACCTGCATCGCCGAGTTGCCGTCCGCCGCGGCCGCCGTCGGCGCCACCGAGTTCGCGATCGTCGTGTCCCCGGCGGGCCGGATCCCGAGCCGCACCAGGTCCAGGAACCCGAAGTCGGTGACGTCGTGCTCGTAGAAGCAGCCTTCGTCGAAGCAGATCGTCGCGCCGTCGTTCGGGTTGCCCGCGCGGTCGAGGCGCTCGTAGTAGGTGTGGCCGCCCCAGTAGCCGGACGTCGTCACGGTCCACCCGGCCAGGGAGTTCCGCCAGGAGTCCGCGGTGGACTCCCACGCCGACGCGCTCCCCGTGTCGCCGTTCGCCCGCGCGATCGCGCCCGCCGCGATCAGCCCGGCGATCTCGGCGGCCACCGACGAAGGCGACTTGCCGTACTGCTCCTCCCACCGCTCGGTGGTGTCCGGACCGGTCGCCGCGATGTGGTTCGCGGTCGTCTTGACCTTGGCGTACGTCGAGGCGTCGGTGACGCCGGTCAGCCAGGCCAGCAGGATGGCGTCGGCGTCCTGGTCGAGCTGTTCGCAGCAGCCGAGCTGCTGCGCGCTGGCGCCCGCGACGCCGGAAACCGGGCTGTAGCGCGGGAACGACCCCGCCGGGTACGTCATGCCGTCGCCCGCGGTCGGGCTGCCGATCCACTGCGAGTTCCAGAGGAACTGGGCCATCCGCTTGGCCTGCGCGCTGTCGCCGGCGGCCAGGAGGCCGGTCGCCTGCTGGTAGAGGTCGCGGCCCCAGACGCGGTGGTAGCCGTCGTTGAGGTGGTCACCGTTCGTGAAGTCGCCCCACGGCGTGGCCAGGCCCGCGACGCTCGCGCCCGGGTGCTGTTTGTCCTCGGCGGTCTTCAGCGCCATCGCCGCGACGTAGTAGGCGCGACGCCGTTGCGTGTCGCCGGAGACGCTGGCGGGCGCGGGTTTCAGGCCGCCGACGTAGGAGTTCCAGCCGCTGCGGTAGGACGTCGCCACGGTGGAGAATCCGCTGCTCAGCGATCCGCTCGCGGCCGAAGACGCGGCCGCGGCGGTGCCGCCGAAGCCGAGCGCGACGGTGAACGTCGTGTCCGTGCCGACCGGGATCTGACCGCACTGGACGACGTTGCCGACCCCGGAAACGGTGTCGAACTGGTTGTTCAGGGCTTTGTCGGCGCGCAGGTCGACCAGGCAGTCGCTGGCCGCGCCGGTGTAGCCGTTGTCGTGCGCGGTGAAGCCGGTCGAGACCCGCAGGGCGGAGACGACCGTGGTGGCGGTCCCACCGAACAGCGTCTCGGTCCCGCTTGCCATCAAGGCGCCGGTGTCCCACCAGGCGTTGTCGCCTCCGCCGCCGCCGGCCATCGACGGGTTGGCCAGCAGGTAGACCCGGTAGCTACCGCCGTCGAGCGACTGGAACCGGGTGTTCGTGACCAGGGTCGCCCGCGCCGGGTCGGTGACGTAGCTCGTGGTGATCCGGTATTTCCCGCTCTTCGCCGTGTTGGTGACGGTGTACTGCAGCGCCTTCTCGTCGGGCATGGACACGACGTGGTTCGTGGCGTCGCGTTCCAGGTCGACGAAGCTCGAGCCGTCGGTGACCACATATTGCATGTCCTGCATGTCGGGGACATCGGCACGCGGGTAGAAGACCTCGGACGTCACGCCGTTCGCGACGGTGAACCACACCGGGCTGCCGGTGGTCGTCGAGGTGCCGAGCGCGGACTTGTTGCCCGTCGCCCACGAGGCTCCGCCGCCGCAGCAGTCGGTCGCGGTCCCGCTGGCCAGCGCCGTGCCGGGCAGCGTCCCGGCGAGCAGAATTCCCGTTCCGGCGCAGGCCAGTACCGCTTTCCACCTGATCATGGGGACCCTCCGACGGCGTTGTCGTCAATATGTTGCGAGCCGCAACATATTGGGCCGTCGGCCGGTGACAAGCAATGTCCGATCGGCCTGAACCGATCCAGGCCTCCCCCGGACGGCTCAGGCGTCGGCGATGCGGTCCAGCCACTCGGCCAGCAGGACGCGCTCGGCGGGGGTCAGCACGGCGACGCCTTCGAGCCCGGCCCGCAGCGCGATCGCCCGCCCGGGCAGATCCGAACCCGCCGGTTCGGCGGCCCCGGTCAGGATGCGGCCCAGCACGATCTCCCGGGCCGTCTCCGACAGGTCGGGGTCGCGCTCCGCCACCGGGGTGGCGATCAAGCTCAGCACGACCCCCATCCCGGTCGCGTGCACCAGCCGCGCCGCGCGCTCGACGCTCATCCGGAGCCGGCCCGCCGCCGCGACGCGCTCGACGATGCCGTGCAGCATCGCCTCCGCTTCCCGCCCGGCGGGTGACGTGCGGCCCGGGCGCGCGTCGCCGTACATGAGCACGTAGAACTCCGGGCGGGACACGCCGAACTCGATGTGCAGGTCCCAGCCGCGGCGCAGGTCCTCCACCGCGTCACCGGTCGAACCCATCGCGCGCTTGCTCGTCAGGTACTCGTCGAAGCCGTACGCGGCGACCGCGTCCAGCAGGCCGTCCTTGTCACCGAAGAGCCGGTACAGCGCGGGCGGCTGGACGCCGGCCGCGAGACTGACCGCGCGGGTGGAGAGAGCGTCGCGCCCCTCCGCCGCCAGCAGTGCGGCTGCTGCCCGGAGGATCCGCTCGCGGGTGTCCGCCGCCGTCTTCGTCACCATGGTTCCAATGATAACAATACTGAGGTAGCACTCGTTCAGCCGCCGAGGTGGTCCGCGGCGACGCGGCGGGCCAGCCGACGCAGCAGCGGCGCCGCCTCGGCCATGCAGCGAACCGGATCCGGCTCGAGGTCCGTCAGCGCGTACGCGGCCGTGATGCCCGTCCGAGCCAGCTCCGGTGCGGTCAGCAGACAGCGCCCGGAGACGGCGACGCACGGAATACCCCGGGCGGCCGCGGCGCGCGCCACCCCGGCCGGGGCCTTGCCGGACAGCGTCTGCCGGTCGAGGGAGCCCTCGCCGGTGACGACCAGCGCGGCCCCGGCCAGTGCGTCGTCGAACCCGAGCAGGTCCAGCAGCAGCTCGATGCCGGGACGCATCCGGGCACCCAGCACCGCCATCGCGGCGAAGCCCACTCCCCCGGCCGCCCCGGCACCCGCACGGGAAGCGAACTCCGGGCCGGCGACCGACGCCCAGCGCCGCAACGCCGCGTCGAGCACTTCGACGTCATCGGGGGAAGCGCCCTTCTGCGGGCCGTAGACGAACGCGGCGCCGTCCGGCCCGCACAGCGGGTTGCCGACGTCGCCCGCCAGCTGGAAGTCCACTCCGGACAGGTCCACACCGGACAGATCCAGCGAAGCGAGCCGGGACAGCGCCGCGCCACCGAACGGCAGCTCCCGGCCGGCGTCGTCGAGGAGCCGGGCGCCGAGCGCGGTCAGCATGCCCGCGCCGCCGTCGGTGCAGGCACTGCCGCCGACGCCGAGCACGATCCGGCGGCAGCCCGCCCGCACCGCGGCGGCGATGACGTCCCCGGTCCCCGCGCTGGTCGCGGTCCGCGGCTCCGGCGCACCGGGCAGCCGGTGCAGCCCGGACGCCTCGGCCAGTTCGACCACGGCGGTTTCGCCGCGCACCGCGTAGGACGCCGTCAGCCGCGCCCCGGTCGGTCCGCGGGCCGGGACCGGCACCCGCTCGTAGCCGGCGGCGACGGCGGCGTCGATCGTGCCCTCGCCGCCGTCGGCCACCGGGATGGTCCGCACCGCCACGGAAGGACAGCCGTCGGCGAGGCCGGAAGCCACCGCCGAGGCCACCTCCCCCGCGGTCAGCGACCCCTTGAACTTGTCCGGGGCGACCAGGACCTTCACGCGCTCGCCTTGAACGCCCGCCAGTCGCCGATCTCGGTGATGTCTCGCAGGGCGACGTGCGAGGTGTACGGCCGCCGCAGCAGCATCGCGAACGCCGAACTGCCGTCGGCCAGCTCCACCACGCCGAGCTCCAGTTCGTGCGGCTCGGCCGGCAGCACCTTGTCGCGCAGGGCGTCCAAGGAGACGTCGTAGACCTCGCCGGTGACCGCCGCCCCGCCGTGCGACACCGGGTACAACGCCGGGCACTGGTCGCCGACGGCGTAGAACCGGTACTTCGGCGCGGTGTCGGTCACCGCCACGAACGGCGATCCGTCCAGGAGGTGGTGCAGCGGCTCGCCGCGCATGGCGCCGCCGTTGAAGAACATCAGGGCCACGGGAACTCCTCAGCGGAACAGGGCTTCGACACCGTCGATGGCGAAGTACACCGCGAACACCAGCGCCAGCAGGGGCAGCAGCCAGCCGGCCTCGCGCCACTTGCCGCGGCCGATCTTGATCAGCACGAAGGCGATCAGGCCGGCGCCGACGCCGTTGGTGATCGAGTAGGTGAACGGAATCAGCGCAGCGGTCAGGAACACCGGGATCGTGTAGTCCGGGTCGTGCCACGGGATGGAGCGGCACTGCGCGACCATCATGCCGCCGATGACCACCAGTGCCGGCGCCGCGGCCTGGGCCGGGACGACCCCGGCCAGCGGCGTGAACAGCAGCGTCCCGGCGAACAGCAGGCCGGTGACGACGCTCGCCAGCCCGGTCCGGGCGCCCTCGCCGACGCCCGCCGCCGATTCCAGGAACACCGTGTTCGGCGACGAGCCGGTGACGCCGCCCGCGATCGCCCCCGCGCCGTCGACCAGCAGGATGCGGCCCATCCGCGGGACCTTGCCGTTCTTCGACAGACCAGCTTCGTCCGAGACGCTGGTGATGGTGCCCATGGCGTCGAAGAACCCGGACAGCACCAGGGTGAACAGGAAGACCGTGGCCGCGAGCGCACCCGCCGAAGCGAAGCCGCCGAACAGGTCGATGTGGCCGAAGAGCCCGAAGTCGGGTGCGGCGAGGACGTGGTCGGGCAGCGCCGGGTCGGTGCGGCCCCAGCCGCCGACGCCGAAGCCCTCGTGCAGCACGACCGCGAACACCGTCGCGACGCCGATGCTGATCAGCACCGCGCCCGGGACCTTGCGCGCCACCAGCACGATCATCAGCAGCAAGCCGACGCAGAACACGACGATCGGCCAGCCGGCGAGGTGCCCGTTCGTGCCGAGGCGCACCGGCACCGGGGTGGCCGCCGCGTCCGGCACCCGGCTCACGAACCCGGCGCTGACCAGGCCGACGAGAGCGATGTAGAGCCCGATCCCGACGGTGATCGCGGTCTTGAGCGGCCGTGGGATGGCGTTCATGATCCGCTCGCGGACACCGCTGACGGCCATCAGCACGATGCACACGCCTTCGAGCACGACCAGGCCGAACGCCTGCGCCCAGGTCATCGACGGCGCCATCTGGAAGGCGACGATGCCGTTGATGCCGAGGCCGGCGGCCAGCGCGAGGGGCGCGTTGCCGACGAGTCCCATGAGGACGGTCATCACCGCGGCGGCCAGCGCGGTCGCCGTGGTCACCTGCGCCGCGGAGAGCCGGGCGCCGGTGATGTCGGCGGAGGCGCCGAGGATGAGCGGGTTGAGCAGCACGATGTAGGCCATCGCGACGAACGTCGTGACACCGCCGCGGACTTCGCGGCCGACCGTGCTCTGCCGGGCCCGCAGCTCGAACAGCTTCTCGAGCAAGGAACGGCGTGTTGGAGGTACTTCCCCGAGTTCGGGTTCCTGGATCTCTACCTGGGTCATGCGTCCTGCCCTTGCCGGTGGGGGTGCTCGGCCAGGGCCAGGCACCACGCCGTGCCTGGCCGAGCGGGACGATTTCCAAGCCGCACTTTCACGTGAAAGTGACCTGGAGGGGTGGCCTCCGGATCACTTTCGCCGTGAAAGTGGCGGTCAGTAGTCGGTGCGGTCGCTCTTGTCGAGCCAGGCCGCGAACGGCGCGAATCCGTCCTTTGCGGACAGTCGCGTCACGGGCACCGTCCACGTCTCGCGCGGACGGTCGAAGAGTTCGTAGAAGGCGCGGTCGTCGAAGCCCGCCTTGGCCGCGTCGTCGCGGTCGGCGGCGAAGAGGACCTTGTCCACCCGGGCCCACAGCGCCGAGGACAGGCACATCGGGCACGGCTCACAGCTGGAGACGAGCACGCAGCCGTCCAGCTTGAAGGTGCCCAGCTCCTGGCATGCCGCGCGGATCGCGACCACTTCGGCGTGGGCGGTCGGGTCCAGGTTCGCCGTGACGCGGTTGACGCCGGTCGAGACGACCTTGCCGTCCTTCACGATCAGCGCGCCGAACGGGCCGCCGCCGTTCTCGACGTTGCGCGTGGCGATCCGGACCGCTTCGTTCAGCCAGTCCTGCTCGACGGAAATCGACGTGTCTTTGCGGGGGTCCGGGTGGCGGAGCCCCCGGACCGGGGCGGAGCCCCGGCGTGCAACAGTGGTCATCTCAGACTCCGGTGATGTGCTCGGGACGGATCGGGACGCGCGGCAGCTCCAGGCCGGTGGCCGCGCGGATGGCGTTGGCGATCGCCGGGGTGGCGGAGATCGTGGGCGGCTCGCCGACGCCGCGGACGCCGTAGGGCGCGTGCGGATCGGGCCGCTCGAGCACCTCGACGCGCATCGGCGGCATGTCGAGGATCGTCGGGATCAGGTAGTCGGTGAACGACGGGTTCCGCACTTTGCCGTTCTCGACCAGGATCTCCTCCATCACGGCGAGGCCGAGGCCCTGCGCCGAGCCGCCCTGGATCTGGGCGACGACGGCGTCGGGGTTCATCGCCTTGCCGACGTCCTGGGCGCAGTCGAGCTGGACGACCTTGACCAGGCCGAGGTCCAGGTCGACGTCGACCACCGCGCGGTGGGCGGAGAAGCCGTACTGGACGTGGGCGTCACCCTGGCCCGTTTCGGGGTCGAGCGGATACGTCGGCCGGTGGTGGAACTCGCGGGTCTCCTCGATCGCCGTGTCGCCGAGCAGCTCCGCCAGGTCCGCGACGACTTCGCCGTCGGCCGCGACCACCTTCCCGCCGGTGAGGGACATGCCTTCGGAGGAGACACCGAGCCGGGCGTACACCGCGTCCGCGACCGCGCGGCAGGCGTTGCGGACCGCCCCGCCGGTGACGTAGGTCTGCCGCGACGCCGAGCTGGAGCCCGCGTCGCCGACGCTCGTGTCGGCCGGGTGCACGGTCACCCGCGGCACGCCCAGCTCGGTGCGGGCGATCTGCTGCTGCAACGTCACCAGGCCCTGCCCGACCTCCGCGGCGGCGGTGTGCACCATCGCCACCGGCTCACCGCCGAGCACCTCCAGGCGGACGCGAGCCGTCGAGTAGTCGTCGAGGCCTTCGGCGTAGGAGATGTTCTTGATGGTGACGCCGTAGCCGACGCCGCGGACGACGCCTTCGCCGTGGGTGGTGTTGGACGCGCCGCCCGGGAGCTCCCGGATGTCCCGTGAGCCGGTGGGCTCGGGCGGCAGTGGCAGGTCGCGGACCCGCTGGACGAGTTCCGCCACCGGCGCCGGGAAGTCGACCACCTGGCCGGTGACCACAGTGGACCCTTCGCTCAGCGCGTTGCGGATCCGCAGTTCCGCCGGGTCTATGTCCAAAGCGGACGCCAGTTTGTCCATTTGGGACTCGTAGGCGTAGGTCGGCTGCACCGCACCGAGACCGCGCATCGCCCCGCAGGTCGGGTTGTTGGTGTAGACGCCCCAGCCCTCGATGTGCGCGTTCGGGACGTCGTAGGGGCCGACGCTCAGCGTGGTGCCGTTGCCGACCACGACCGGCGTCTTGGAGGCGTACGCACCGCCGTCGAAGTACAGCTTCGCGCGGACGTAGACGAGCTTGCCGTCGCGGGTGGCGCCGTGCTCGTAGTACATCTTCGCCGGGTGGCGGTGGACGTGCCCGAAGAACGATTCCAGCCGGTTGTAGCTCATCTTCACCGGCCGGCCGGTGCGCAGCGCCAGCATGCAGGAGTGGATCTGCATGGACAGGTCTTCGCGGCCGCCGAACGCGCCGCCGACCCCGGACAGCGTCAGCCGCACCTTCTCCAGCGGCAACCCCAAGGCCTTCGCCGTCTGACGCTGGTCGACGTGCAGCCACTGGGTCGCCAGGTAGAGGTCGACGCCGCCGTCCTCGGCCGGGACCGCGAGCCCGGACTCCGGCCCGAGGAACGCCTGGTCCTGCATGCCGATCTCGTACACCCCGGACACGACCACGTCCGCGGTGGCGGCCGGGTCGCCCTTGACGATCCGCTGGTGGCGGACCAGGTTCCCGCCCGGGTGCAGCTTCGGCAGGGTGTCGTCGTGCGCGGCCAGCTCGGGGTCGGTGATCGGTTCGAGGACGTCGTACTCGACGACGATCTCCTTGAGCGCCTGCCGCGCGATCTCCGGGTGGTCGGCGGCCAGGATGGCGATCGGCTCACCCTGGTAACGGACCAGGTCGGCGGCCAGCGCCGGGGTGTCCTGGTACTTCAGGCCGTAGACGTTCTCGCCGGGGACGTCCTCGTGGGTCAGCACCGCGTGCACCCCGGGCTGGGCGAGCGCGCGGGAGACGTCGAGGCGGACGATCCGGGCGTGCGGGTGCGGGCTGCGCAGGGTGACGCCCCACAACATGTCCTCGTGCCACAGGTCCGAGGAGTAGGCGAACTCACCGCGGACCTTGAGCGTCCCGTCCGGGCGCAGCGGGCTCTCGCCGATGCCGCCGGCGATCGTGTCGTGCAGCTCCTGCGGCGAGCGGGCCGGGGCGCTCATCGGACGGCATTCTTCGCGGCGGCGTCGCGGACGGCGTCGAGGATCTTCTCGTAGCCGGTGCAGCGGCAGAGGTTGCCGGCGAGGGCCTCGCGGATCTCGACGTCACTGGGCTCGGGGACGCGCTCGATCAGGTCGTGCGCGGCCACCAGCAGGCCGGGGGTGCAGAAGCCGCACTGGACCGCGCCGCGCTCGACGAACGCCTCCTGGACCGGGTCCAGGTTCTCACCGTCGGCGAGCCCTTCGACGGTGACGATTTCGCGGCCCTCGGCCTGCCCGGCCGCGACCAGGCAGGCGCAGGCCGGGACGCCGTCGAGGTAGACCGTGCACGAGCCGCATTCGCCCTGCTCGCAGGCGTTCTTCGAGCCCGGCAGGCCGAGCCGCTCACGCAGCACGTAGAGGAGGCTTTCGCCTTCCCAGACGTTGTCCGCCCGGCGAGCCTCGCCGTTGACGGTGACGTTCACGCGCACTTCGCGCTCCCTCCGCAATATTCGGTCCAGGCCCAGGTCAGCGTCCTTCTCGCCAGGACACTCAGTGCGTGACGCCGGTAGGCCGCACTCCCCCGGACGTCGTCGATCGGCGACGCGGCCGAGGCGACCAGGTCACCGAACCGGCGTTTCACCGAGTCGGCGATCGGCTTCGGCGAGTCCCAGTCCAGCTCGCCGACCAGGAACTCCTCGGCGTCGAACGCCCGCCGGGGCGTGGGCGCGGCCGAGCCGATACCGGTGCCGACGCGGCGCTGCTCGGGGTGCAGGGCCAGCCCGAAGGCGGCAACGGCGATGACCATGGCGTTGCGGGTACCGATCTTGCTGAACTGCTGCGGGCCGGTGGCCGGTTCGAGCAGCACGGCCGTGATCAGCTCGTCCGGTTCCAGGACGTTCCGCTTGACGCCGGTGTAGAAGTCCTTCGCCGCGACGATCCTCGTGCCCCGGACCGAGGCGATCTCGACCTCGGCGCCCGCCGCCAGCAGCGCCGGGTGGGAGTCCCCCGCGGGCGAAGCCGCGCCCAGGTTGCCACCCACGGAACCGCGGTTGCGGATCTGCGGGGACCCGACGGTGCGCGAGGCCATCGCCAGGCCGGGCAACCGCGCGCCGAGCTCGGTGATGATCCGGCCGTAGGGCACGGCCGCGCCGATCCGGATCCGGCCGCCGTCGGTGCCGTGCTCGTGGAGCTCGGCGACGCGGCCGAGGTCGAGGAGCGACTCCGGGCGGCGGTGGTCAAAGTTGAGCTCGACCATCACGTCCGTGCCGCCGGCGATCGGGACCGCACCGGGATTCGCGGCCTTCGCGGCGAGCGCGTCGGCCAGCGAGGCGGATCGGAGGAATTCCACTGTGGACGTCCTTTCGGGGCTGCTTCGGCAAGAAGTACACACGCTGCGGTGTGTCTCCGACCACGGCAAAACCCCTGAAAGGCGGGTGAATTTCGGGCCGGCGTTTGTACTTTCCTCCAACCGCCGTCCCGTGGACGCGAAAAAGCCGCCGTGCGAGGTCGGGGGCCTCGCACGGCGGCCTGGGGGTACGGAATTCCGGACTTCCTGCGTGGGACGAGGCCGACCTGGCTCGGGCGGCGAAGTGCTCGGGCTCCTGGCCTGAGCGAGCGTCAGCCCGTCGGCTCGAACTCGCGGACGGCGTCGAGGGCGGCACCCATGGCGGCGTTGCCCTCACGCTCGATCATGATCTCCACCAGGACCGGACGGCTGGTGCGCTCGGCCTCCTTGCGCGCCCATTCCAGGGACGTCCGGATCTCCCCCGGCTCGTGCACGCGGGTGCCGGAGCAGCCGTAGGCCTCCATGATCTTCACGTTGTCCGTGCCGATCGAGTCGTAGTGGATGTCGACCTCGAAGTTCATCTCGTAGCCGGTTTCGGCCTGGCGGATCAGCCCGAGGTACTCGTTGTTGAGCATGATCAGCACGAACCCGACGTCGTACTGGGCGGCCACCGCCAGCTCCTCGACCAGGAACTGGAACGAGTAGTCGCCGACCACGCCGACGACTTCGGCTTCCGGCCGCGCCTTCTTGACGCCGATCGCGGCCGGGATCTCCCAGCCGAGCGGGCCGGCCTGACCGCACACCTGGTAGTGCCTCGGCTTGTGCGCCTTTTGGAACTGGCCCGACCAGATCTGGTAGAGCCCGATCGCGGTGACGAAGTAGGTGTCTTCACCGAAGGTCTCGTTGATCTCCTTGAAGACCCGCGGTGCCTTGATCGGCAGGCTGTCGAAGTCGTCGCGCCGCGGCAGCGCTTCCTTGAGCTCCGCGATCCGGCCGACCCATTCGCGGCGGGGTTCCACCGCGCGCTTCTCCAGCGCCGTCAGCAGCGCGACGAGGAACTCCCGCGTGTCCGACACGATCCCGAGGTCGGGGCCGAACACCTTGCCCAGCTGGGTCGGCTCGATGTCGACGTGGATGAACTTCCGCTCACCCCGGTACACCGAAAGCTCACCGGTGTGCCGGTCGCCGAACCGGGCCCCCAGCGCCAGCACCAGGTCGGACTCCAGGAAAGCCGCGTTCGCCCAGCGCTGTGACGTCTGAATGCCGGCCATCCCGGCGAACAGCTCGTGGTCTTCGGGGAAGCTGCCCTTGCCCATCAGCGTCACCTGCACCGGGACGCCCAGCCGTTCGGCCGCGGCCCGGAGCTGCTCGCTCGCCTCGCCGAGGACGACCCCGCCACCGGCCAGGAGCAGCGGGCGTTCGGCGGCCAGGAGCAGGTCGAGTGCCCGCTCGACCCGCGCGGGCGCCGGCCGCACCGCGGTGGCCGGCAGCGGCGAGTCGATCGAGGAGTCCCACTCGATGTCCTGCCTCTGGACGTCGATCGGCAGGTCGATGAGCACCGGGCCGGGCCGGCCCGAGCGGGCGATCCGGAACGCCTCACGGAAGATCCACGGCAGCTGCGCGGCCTCCTTGACCTGCACCGCCCACTTCGTCACCGGCTTGGCGATCTCGACGATGTCGACGGCCTGGAACGCCTCCTGGTGGAGCTTGTTCGTCGCCGCCTGGCCGGTGATGCAGATGATCGGGATCGAGTCCGCGTGCGCGGTGTAGAGCCCGGTGATCATGTTCGTGCCGGCCGGCCCGGACGTGCCGATGGCCACGCCGACGTTGCCGTTCGTCCTGGCCCAGCCGTCGGCCATGTGCGTCGCGCCCTCTTCGTGCCGGACGATCAGGTGCTCGATAGCCCGGCCTTGTAGGGCGTTATACAGCGGGAGGATGGCGGCGCCGGGGCAGCCGAAGACGGTGTCGACGCCTTCGCTCTCGAGGACGTCGACGACCGCTTGCATCGCGGGAATTCTGGGCATGTCACACCTCCGCCGGGACGCGGCCCGACAACTGTTCGACGACCTTGAGCAAGGCCGAGTGGTCCAGGGAGCCGTACCCCATGGCGCGGCCGGCGGCGACGAGCTGGGCGACCAGCCCGGTGAGCGGGAGCGCGACGTCGGCCTGCTGGGCGGCGGCCAGCGCGATGCCCATGTCCTTGTGGTGCAGGTCGATCCGGAAGCCCGGCGCGAACCGGCGGTCCACCATGGACTGGCGCTTGAGCTCGAGGATCCGGCTGCCCGCGAGGCCGCCGGCGAGCACGTCGAGGCCCGTGGCAGCGTCCACACCGGACGCTTCGAGCAGCACGATCGCCTCCGCCACGAGGCCGTAGATCCCGCCGACGACGAGCTGGTTGGCCGCCTTCACCACCTGGCCGGCGCCGTGCGGGCCGACGTGCACGATCGTCTTGCCGACGGCGTCGAGGACCGGCTTCGCGGCGGCGAAGTCTTCTCCGGAGCCGCCGACCATGATGGACAGCGACGCCTGCTCGGCCCCGGCCTGGCCGCCCGAGACGGGGGCGTCGAGGACCCGGATCCGCTTGTCCCGCGCGACGTTCGCGACCTTGATCGACGTCTCGGGCCGGATGGTGCTCATGTCGATCAGGAGCGTGCCGGGCGAGGCGGTGTCGAGGACCCCGCCCGCGGCCAGGACGACGGCCTCGACCTGTGGGTGGTCGGGCAGCATCGTGATCACGACGTCGGCGCCGGCCACGGCGTCGGCGACGCCCTTCGCGGCGCGTCCACCGGCCGCCTCGAGCTTCTCGCCCGCGGCCGGCGTGACGTCGTAACCGCTGACGTCGTGCCCGGCCGCGACGAGGTGCGCGGCCATCGGGGCGCCCATCACGCCCAGTCCGATGAATCCCAGTTTCATGCTCGTCCCCTTCGGGTGATCGGCAGCCAGTCCAGCGACGTGACGGTGTCGGGTTCCGGGACGTACTCGATGCCCACGAACCCGGCGTAACCCGCGTTCTGCAGCCTCGCGAGGTGGCCGGGGATGTCGAGGGCGCCGGTGCCGGGCTGGTGGCGCCCGGGCGCGTCGGCGATCTGCACGTGCCCGATCCGGGCGAGGTGCCGCGTCGTGAGCGCGTCCAGGTCGTCCCCGTTGACTGCCAGGTGGTAGAGGTCGGCCAGCAGCCGCACGTTGGCGCGCCCGAGGTCGTCGAGCACGGCCACGGCGTCCGCGGCGGTCTTGAGCGGGTAGCGGTCCGCACCCGAGAGCGGTTCGAGGACCAGCTGCGCACCGAGCCGCGCGGCGGCGTCGGCGGCCTTGCCGAGGTGCACCCGCGCCAGGTCGTCCTGCTTGGCCGGGTCTTCGCCGTCGAGCCGGTTGCCGTAGAGGGCGTTGAAGCTGCGGCAGCCGGTGCGTTCGGCGATGTCCAGTGCGACGACGAGGCTGTCGGCGAACTCGGCCTCCCGGCCGAGCCACGAGACCAGGCCCCGCTCCCCCGCCGCCAGGTTGCCGGCGTAGAAGTTCAGCCCGCGGAGGCGGACCCCGTCGAGGCTGCGCACGAAGGCGTCCACCTCGTCGCGCGCCGGGACCGCGGTGTCGAACGGCCACCAGTACTCGACGTCGGTGAATCCGGCGTCGCGCGCGGCGGCGGCCCGGTCGAGGAGGGAAACCTCCTTGAACAGGATCGACAGGTTGGCGACGTACGGCAGGGAGTGCCCCTCTTCTGGCATCGCGACCTCTGATTTCGCTATACGGAAGTTTTCTTTCGCATAACGAGAATAGCCGCCGAGCTGGGACGGGTCAACGACTCACGTCGACCACCGCTCGCCACCCCTCGCCGACGCGGGAAACACCGCTACCCGATGGGGACAGGCGTGGTGCCGGTGTGGCCGAGCAGCGAAACGGCGGCGTGGACGTGCCGCAGCGCGGGGCGGGGACGCCGGTGAGACCGGCCAGTTCGACGACCGCGCCGATGATCGCGTCGATCTCGTGGTCAGATATCCCTGCTTCGGGGGCGCACGCGGGATTTTGCATACCAAAACCTGTATCCTGGGCAGAGATCATCGTGTTCCCTCCCCCTTCGAGGTGTCCTGTGAGCCAGCCCACCACCCCGCTCCCCGGCCACGGCCCGACCGGCCGCCGCACAGCCAAGGGCTCGCTCAGCTCGACCGCGGCCAAGCGGATCGAACGGCCCGCCCCGCTGCGCCAGGTCGTCTACGAGGCCCTCGCCGAGCTGATCATCAACCGCACCCTCGAACCCGGCCAGCACCTTGTCGAAGCCGACCTCGCCGAATACCTCGGCGTCAGCAGACAGCCCGTCCGCGAAGCCCTGCAACGGCTGCAGAGCGAAGGCTGGGTCGACCTCCGTCCCGGCCAGGGCGCGTTCGTCCACTTGCCCACCGACGAAGAGGCCGACCAGCTGCTCAGCGTCCGCAGCGTGCTCGAAACCCACTCCGCGAAACTCGCCGCCGCCAACGCGACCCCGCAGGACGTCCGGCGGCTGTGGGAACTGCAGCAGGCGGGGGTCGACGCATTGCGCGCGGAGGACACCGAAGGCCTGGTCGCCGCCAACGCCGCCCTCCACGCGTTCGTCACCGAACTGTCGGGGAACGCCGTGCTCGCGGAGCTGATCGGCCTGGTCGAGCGCCGGGTCCGCTGGTACTACACGCCGATCGCCCGCCCGCGCGGGCGGGACGCGTGGGACGAGCACGACGAGCTGATCCACGCGATCTCCGACGGCGACGCCGGCGCGGCGGAGCAGATCATGGCCAAGCACACCGAACGGACCCGTCAGGCCTACCACGAACGCCCGGAAGCGCCCCGACCCTGATTCCGGCAGGACCGGGGCACGGGAACCGGATCAGCCGCCTGCCGCCGACGGCCGCGCCACCAGCTCGGTTCCGGCGAACTGGTGGCGCATCCGGCCCGGCTGGCGCAGGAACAACGTCAGCACCGCCGAAAGCACCGCGTGAGTCCACTGTGGACGTCGGACTGACCTTGGCACCGGCCGGTTCTGTGACGGGATCGGCAGCGGAGAGCGAGCCGGTGACCGGTGATTCCACACCCGTCATCACCACTCCCCTTCCCTCCGAGGAGCTGGTCCTCGTCACCGCACCCGGCGGCTCGCGCTACGCCCCAGCCGATCTCGCGGCAGCACAGGACCGCGCCGGCGGCCATCGCCGCGGGCGCCGGGAGCAGGCCGCGTTCGCGGAGCCACGCCCGCCGGGAACGCGGCCCCGACCTGGCAGATCGCCCACACCGCGAGCGAGAGCACGATCCCGGCGAACGTCCAGACGGACGTCCGGCCCAGCGACGGCACGATGGTGGCGAAGCCGTACTGCTGCACGCCGGCGGCGACCATGGCCGCCGCGGTGAGCCAGATGATCCACGTCCGCGGCCGGCCGAGCAGGTTCCGGTCGGACTCCCCCACGCGGTACCGCCGGCCGTAGACGTCCCGGAGCTCGCGCACTTCGGCCACGGCGACCGCCTCCTCGCCTTACTGCAGATTGTATGCAGTATTCAGTAGGCTGAGTGTGCACTTCTGCCGCGTGGATGTCCATCGGAAAGTCGGGCCGGCCGCTCAGATGGCGAATCCACCCAGCAAGAAGGAGGCGGCCCGGTGGCCATCGAGGGAGGAGGCAGCCACCGGGCCGGTGCTCCGCCGCGGTACCGGCCGCGTGGAGCACTGACAGTCTGGCCATCGGGGCGGCCTTCCGACAAGCTTTCGCCGTCGGTCAAACTGCGCAATACCGCTCGAACCGGCGGCGACCGCCCCGCTGCGTCCACATCGAACGGGGCGGGTGACGGTGAGACACGAAAGAAATACCGACTGACACTCGAGAACGCTCAAGCGGCAGTCGACCGGCGAAGCCGCGCACGGTGGCGCAGCTTCGCCGGCACGAGCCCAGCTTTCAAGACTTCTTGCGCGTCGCTCGCTTGCGCACCGGCTTGGCTTCGGCCGGCTCGGCCGCCGCGACCTGGTCGGCCTCGAAACCGGCGATGATCTCGCTGGAGAGACGGCCGCGTTCGGCGACCTCGTAGCCATTCGCCTGCGCCCATTCGCGGATCTGCCGGTTGCGCTCGCGGTCGGTACCCGAACCGGTCGGGCCGGACAGCGACTGGCCGGTCGCGAGGCGGACCTTGCGGCCACCGATGCGACGCGCGGCGGCGACGTAGCGGGCGAGTTCGTCCCGCAGCGAGGAGGCGTTCTCCTCGGACAGGTCGATCTCGTACGTCACCCCGTCGAGACTGAAGGGGACGGTCTGCGAAGCCTCGCTGCCGTCGAGATCGTCCACCATCTGGACCTGTACCCGTTGCGCCATGATTCGTCGTTCCTCATCTTCTCCAGAACACGGTCGGACTGACCCTAACCTGTCGAATCACGCCCGGCACGCGCGACACCCTGAAGCGTCCACAATGGCCGCTCGGGCGAGCGCGTCGCCCATGCCCAGAGTGACCGCAACCGAGCCGGAATGCTCGTCGTCTTGTCGGGCATTCGTTTTTGTGATACGTCCGAAATCGGATCGGTACCGTCGCGGGACGAAAACCACCGGATTTCCGGTAATGCTCCCCACGTCAGCGCCACCACCTTCACAGCGAGCCCCGCGCGAGCGGCACATTTGCTCGTCGGCACCGAGCCGTTCACCTTCTCCGGAACTCCCTGCGCGAGCCTACTCGGCGAGCGAACCGAAGAACCCCTGACCTGCCACCGGCTCCACGGCACGCATCCGATCCTAGCCGATTCCCACGTCGAAGCGGTACCGGAACCGGTTCACCGAAGCGCCCGAAGCGCGCAATTCTGGTATAGACCAGTATCGATTCCGGGCACCGGGCTTGATTCGTTCGCGTATCGGCCCCGGCGACCGAACGGGAACCGCCGGTCGCCGGCGGCGTCGCCGAACCGGCTTCGGTCACCTTCGTCAGGATCGGGTTCGAAGCCGATCCGCCGCGGAACGGCCCGTCCAGAGTGGACTGGACCCGTTTCGCCCCGTGTTCGTCAGCTGGCTCGGTGTCACGACGGACCTGACGGCGGCGGCGATTGCCGCGATATGGGGCGAGCTCGCCGGATTCGCACTGAGATCGGAAAATCCGGCCCGCTCACCCGCTGCCGAGGAACTGCGGGGACGCGGCCGGGAACGGCCGCACCGCAGCCGCCGGGCCGGTGGCCGCCAGGCACGTTCCTGTCTTTCGCGGCGGCGTCCTCGCTCCTACGCGAAGCGGGCTTCGGGGTCGTCGAACAGGCGGGTGCGCCGCAGCCGTGGCACCGCATCGACGTGCTTTCCGCGCCGGCGCACGCACGCATTCCCCGCCGGCCCGCGTAGCCGGCCGCGCTTCCGGTCAGTCGGGCAGCATCGGCACTTCGAGGTCGTCCGGCCGGCCGAGCAGCACCGCCCGGGTGACCGCCGCCTTCCCGAACCGGTCCCGCACCGCGTCCAGCGCGGAATCGAGCTCGGTCGCCCGCTGCTGTTCGAACGGCAGGGCCGGCTGGAAGGGGTTGTCGTCGGCCAGGTTGGACAGCGCCGCGCCCAGCAGCGTGATCCCGCGGTCGGCGATCAGCGGCAACGCGGCGACGAGCAGGTCCCGCGCCGCGGCGAGCAGCACGCCCGTGCCGGCGGTCGGGTCGGTCAGCGTGTGGGAGCGGGTGGCGCGGGAGAAGTCGGCGAAGCGCAGGCGGATCGTCACCGTCCGGCAGACACGGCGGGCCGTGCGCAACCGGCGGGCGATCCGGTCGATCAGCGCCACCAGGACGACGTCGAGCTCGGCCGGGGTCCGTCTGCCGCGCCCCAGGGCCCGCTGGGCGCCGATCGAGCGCTGCCGCCTGCCGATCTCGACGTGCCGCGGGTCTTCGTTGTGCGCCAGGTGGTGCAGGTGCTCCCCCGCACCTCGGCCGAGCAGGCCGACGAGGTCCACGTGCTCGGAGGCGGCCAGCTGGCCCACGGTCGTGATCCCCCGGGCCCGCAGCTTCTCGGCGGTGACCTTGCCGACGCCCCAGAGCGCCGAAACCGGCAGCGGGTGCAGGAACTCGAGTTCCGCGTCGTGCGGCACGACGAGCAGGCCGTCGGGCTTGGCCACGCGGCTGGCGACCTTGGCGAGGAACTTGGTTCGCGCCACCCCGACGGTGATCGGCAGCCCGGCTCGCTCGGCGACGTCCGCGCGCAGCCGTTCGGCGATGTGGCTCGGCCGCCCGCCGATCCTCGCCAATCCCCCGACGTCGAGGAACGCTTCGTCGATCGAGATGCCTTCCACCCACGGCGTGGTGTCGTGGAAGACGTCGAACACCGCCCGGCTGGCGGCCAGGTAGGCCGACATCCGCGGGCGCACGACGACCGCCTGCGGGCACAACCGGCGGGCCTGCGCGCCGCCCATCGCGGTGCGCACGCCGTAGGCCTTGGCCTCGTAACTCGCGGCCAGCACCACCCCGCCGCCGACGATCACCGGCCGTCCCTTGAGCGCCGGATCGTCGCGCTGTTCGACCGAGGCGTAGAAGGAGTCGAGGTCGGCGTGCAGGATGGGCCCCTCGGCGGTCATAGAACACATGTTCGCATACCTGTGGGCCGAAGTCCGTTCGTCCGCCTGCCGCGGGCGGCCTGCCGCCGGTCGAAATTGCGCGCTTTTCCGATTGTCCGCACCTGTTGCGCCGCTCACACTCGAAGGCATCGAACCACCCGACTGCTGGGGACGACATGACCGAGAAGTGCAAGTGCGGCGACCACCACGCGTGGGCGACGCCGAGCCCGCAGGACCGGCCCGCCGCGGCGCGGCAGCCGCTGCTGGCCACGACACTGGCGCACGAAGACCGGGCGGAGGACGCCGGCGGCCTCGACCCGACCGACCGCGTCACCTGCCGCACGCACCACCGCTGGCTGCACGACTGCGTGGCTTCACCGGTGCACACCAACCCGGCGATCGGGTACCGCTGGTGCCGCCGCTGCGACCACCAGGCGCTGGTCGCGGTGGACGAGCTGGCCGGCCAGGTGACCATCCGCTGCGGGCTCTGCGGCGGTGTCCCGCTCAGCCGCGCCAACCGGGAGCTCGTGGAGATGTGCCGGCGAAGCTTGGCCCTGGCCCGATCGGGCCGGTTCCCGGAGAGCGCTGCCGCCTGACTGCCGTGACCTTGCTGGCAGGACCTCGCTGCCGTGACCTCGCCGGCCCGACTGCGATGATGCCGCGGTGCCCGAATCCGGAACCACCGCACTGCTGATTCTGCTGCCCGCCGCCGAACCGGTACTGGCCGCGGCCCGGCGGGTCGACCCCACCCTGGTCCGCCCCGGCCTGCCCGCCCATGTGACGGCGTTGTACCCGTTCCTACCGGACAGCTCGCTGACCGACGACGTGTTCGCGGCGGTCCGTTCCCTGGCGGCCGGGTTTCCGCCTCCGGACGTGCGGCTCACGGAGTTGGTGACAACGCCGGGTTTCGTGGCTCTCGCGGCTCCGGGTCTTCAGGCGGTCAGCGACGCGATTTGTGCGCGGTGGCCGGAGATCCCGCCGTACGGGGGCCGGTTCGGGCCACGTCCGGTGGCGCACTTGACGGTCGCGATGGGCGGGTCGCCGGACGCTCTCGAGCGCGTGGCCCGCGAAGTCCGGCCGCTGCTGCCAGTGGCCGATCGTGCGGAGGCATTGCAGTTGGTCGCGCTCACGGAACGCGGCTGGGAGCCGCGGCTGGAAGCGCCGTTCGGCGGGTGACGGCCGAAAGGGCGCGCGCGATGGCGTAGCGGGCCCAGTTTTGGAGCGACTACACCTTGCGCCGGGTTTCACAGCGTTAGTCACTACACCTTTGCACTCGATGCACCCCTGGAGCGAGTGCATGCTTGCAGCGAGTACAACTTCGCAGCCAGACAGGCATAGAGCGACTGCGAACCATTAGTCACTACACTTTCGCACTTGATGCCTCCTTTAAGTCGATCCACCTTGCCGGACAGCGGTCGGGAGCAAGGCGCTGCCGGCTCCGCAGCAACGCAAGTCGGTCAAGGCCGGACAGTGAGGCCGGACGGTGAGGCAGAGCGTGGTCCGGGCCCGGGCGTGGTCGGAGCAGGGCGGTCAAGGCTGCGCGCGTTGAAGCAGGGCGGAAAAGCCAGGCGGTGAAGCCGGGCGTTGAGGCAGCGTGCCCAGGAAGCCACCGCTCACGGGTCGGTGACCCCGGCCGCCGTTCCCTCCAACCTCCGGTACGCGCGGGCGATCGCCCGCAACCGGGCCACGTCCGCGGCGAACGGTTCCGTCGCCACGGTGGGCGGCTCTGTCTCGTCCGGCTTGTCCGGGAGGTCACGCACCAGCCGCGCCGCCGCCGGGGGTGGCAGGTCCGGGGTCACCTCCGCCAGGATCAAGCCGTCGTTGGTCTCGCTCATCGCCGTCAGCAGGCGCTCGCGGCGGGACGGTCCGGCCGGGTCGATGCGGGCGATCTCCGGGAACCGCCGCGTCAGGTGCGCGCGCAGTGGGCGCAGCAGGCGGAGCGTGCGGGCGTCGCGACGCGCTGCCGCCAGGCCCGGGATCGCCGGGATCGTCAGCCCCACCACGATCAGCAGCACCGACACCGCCGGGAAACCGACGTCCAGGGTGCACGGCAGACTCGAGAAAGGCCCGCGGCACAACGCCTTCACCGGGTGGTCGGATTGCAGGGCGCGGATCGTCGCGACCACCTTCCCGGCCAGGTAGGCGACCGCGAACGCCGACGCCAGCAGCAAGAGCGCGAGCCCCGCCCGCAGCGCGCCGCCGCTCGCCCGGATCGTCACCGCCGCCACGATCCCGAT
This sequence comes from Amycolatopsis sp. NPDC026612, assembly GCF_040638285.1. NCBI lineage: Bacteria > Bacillati > Actinomycetota > Actinomycetes > Pseudonocardiales > Pseudonocardiaceae > Amycolatopsis > Amycolatopsis sp. NPDC026612. Next base: position 9,110 of record NZ_JBEZYB010000013.1, on the reverse strand, counting down.
GTCGAGCACCGCAAAGCCCAGGTACACCGTGTAGGTGAACACGTACACCACCAGCGTCGGGTGCGTGCCGTACAGCGCGTCGAACACGCCGATGCCGCGCGGCAGCCCCGTCGTGCTGAAGAACGTGACCAGCAGCACCGCCAGCGCCACCCCGAGCGCGACCGGCCTGGTGCGCCGACCGCGGTCACGGGTGCCGCTGATTTCCGCGACCGTCAGGCCGATGCCGTACGCGGCGACCATCGTCGCCAGGTTCGACAGCAGCCGGCCGAGGCTCGGGTAGATCTCGCTCTCGAACTGCTGCGCCCCGTCGGACAGGAAGCAGAACGCCGCACCCAGCGCGATGAGCGAGACAGCCAAGCCCGCACCCACCCCGGTGCGCCGCACGCGGACCGCCCGCCAGATCCCGGTGAACAGAGCGAAAAGCCCGACTCCGACGAATAGTGTGTCGATCACGGAACGCGACTATCCCAGGAGTGCGGCCAGCCGCCTAGCCTGGTCCGCCGCACGGCCGGACGCGCCCGGCTGAACGGCGGGTGGCTCGCTCGTCGCCGCGCTCATCAGCAGGACGGCGATCAGCTCGGCCTCGTACTCGTCGGTTCCGGTCGTGACGCGGGTGAGCAGGTGCGACAACGCCCGCGGCGCCAGGTCCGGGGCGAGCTCGGCGGCGTCGGACTCCGACATCAGGCACGTCCCGGTGTGCGCGCACAGCATGTGAGCCAGCTCGTGGGCGATGATGTGGTCCTGGTGCAGCGCCGAGGTGCGTTCGGTGTAGGCGATCAGGTCGTAGCCGGGGCGCGCCTGCCACGCGCCGGACGGCTGACCGGACCGGTAGGCGATCGGCACGAGGTCGATCTCGCGCCCGCGCCACGCTTCGAGCCCGTCGACCCAGGCGTTCATCGACCACGGCCGCGGCAGCGGGACAGCGGCGAGCACCGTCCGCACGCGCTCGCGGGCCCGGTCGCGCAGGTCCGGCAGGCCACGCTCGTCGATGGGTCCTCCCCGCGGGCCGGGCGCCAGCCGGGTGCACCGGGGCGCGAACACGGACGACGTCATCGTAGCCGAATGCCCGTTGTCACTCCGGCTTCCGCCGCCGGCCGGTGCGGCGCCGGGTGTCGTCGTAGCTGCTGAGCTGATCCAGCAGCGCCGTCACGGTTTCGCGGTCGCGCGGCGAGAGCTGCATGGCCCGCTGCGCGAGGGTCCGCGCCTCGTCGTCGCGCCACGCCACGACGTCTTCGACCTGCCGATCGACCTGACCGGCGACCTCGTCGTCGAAGAAGTACGTCACCGGCACGCCGAAGAACTGGGCGAGCGCCTGGATGTGCGAGCGCTTGGGGTCCTTGCGCGCACCGACGGCGAGCTGCTGCACGTGGGTCGCCGACATCGTCACCCCGGTCTGCCCGGCGACGGCGTGCGCGATCTCCCGGTAGGAGTACGGCTTGCGGTCCGGCGGGTGCACGGTCGCGATCAAGTGCGCCAGCCGTTCGGCGAAACTGCGCTCTTCGCTCACCACACACCACCTGCAGCCATGGAACGTGACACCGGACAGCGTAGCTGTTCCGAAAACTTGACACAGCCTGTGCCGGAAAGACTACGATACGCCCGTTCGGCGTTTCCGAAACGTGACACCGAACCCGGGGTGGCGCAGCGGCCGCGGGGTGACTCACGTGGCCGCTGGGGGTGGCCACGCGCCTAGCCCTTCCCGCCGCGCCGCCCCTCCTTGTCTCCGCCTCGCGAGTGCTGGACGGACCGCCGGCGACGGCTCGCCCGACGCACTGATGCGCCGCCAAACGGCGCACCGCGGGCCACGTTCGCCACGCGACCCGGCACACCGCCCCGGCGACCGATCGCCCGGCGCTTCGCCGTGCCACCAATCAGGTCGCCACCCGTGACAGCCGCGCATCGGGCACCCACACCGCGCCGCCAAACGAGTAGGGGCGCCATCCGTAACAGCCGCCCAGCCGGCGACCGCACCACGCCACCGATGGCAGCTGGCCGCCCGACAGCCTCGCCGCGCCACCAACCGGCGCCCCCAGCAACCTCGCCGCGCCACCAACCAGCGCGCCACCCCTCAGTGACCGCCGACCTTTCACCGCGCGAACAACCTGCGCGCCACCCCTGGCGGCGCACCGACGTGCTCGCGGAGCATGCGGGTCAGGTGGGCCTGGTCGGCGAATCCGAGGTCAGCCGCGAGGACCGCCAGTTCCCGCTCCCCCGCTTCCAGCCGTTCGAGGGCGCGGCCGACCCGGACGTGGTTGCGGTAACGGGTCAGGGAAATGCCCAGCTCGCGCGGGAACGCGCGGCTCAAGCGGTAGGGCGACACCCCCAGAGCCTCCGCCAGCGGGAACAAGCCGGCCGCCGCCGGGTCGTCCGACACGATCGCTTCTCTTGCCCACGCCACCAATGCCCGGTCGTCCGCCTCGGACGGCGAGGCCGGTGTCGGGGCGCGCGGTGACTGCGTGATCGCGCGGCCGACCATCATCAGCAGCTGTTCCGCCAGTGCGTAGTCCGGGTCGGCCGCCGAAGCGACCACGCACCGGTCGGCGAGCTCGAGCGCGCAGTCGACGTACACCGCGGAGCGCTCCGGGCGGTCGCCCACCAGGCTCCGCCACAGCCGCGCACCGAAGTCCACCGATGTGCGGCTTCGACGAGGTAGGCCGCTGTCGGGTCGGCGTCCACGACCATCCCTCGACTGCTTCACGCACCAGCCGGACGGTAAGCCCCGGGTACGACGGTTCCCGCCCGCAAAGATCTTCAAGACCGCGCCCCGGGACGGCGGGCAGGCTGCGCACGACGAAAGGAGCCATCCGTGCCCGCAGAACTCACCACCGTCGTCCTCGACTGTGCCGATCCGGCCGCGCTCGCCGCCTTCTACGCCAACGCCCTCGGCTGGGAGGTCACCCACGAGGACGAAGACACCGTCCAGCTCGGCGGCGGCCCGGTCGGCCTCGGCTTCCAGCGCGTCGCGGGCTACCGCGGTCCTGCCTGGCCGGACGCCGCCAAGCACGCGCACCTCGACCTCCGGGTCGGCGACCTCGCCGTCGCCGTCGAAGAATGCGTGACGCTCGGCGCCACCAAACCGGCCTTCCAGCCCGGCGGCGGCGACTGGATCGTCCTCCAAGACCCCGAAGGGCACCTCTTCTGCCTCGCCGAAGGCTGAACCCGTGGTGGCCCATCGACGCCGGGGGGCCACCGCGCCGTCATGACCGGTACACGCCGAACTCGTACAGCGAATAGCCGTATCCCGTGCCGCGCTGAGTGCCGTACACGCGTACGTACCGCCCGGTCGCCGAGACCGCGAGGGCGTCGGCGCCACCGTCACCGGACGTCGTTGTGTATACAGTGTGCCAATTCGCCGCGTCGTCGCTCACCTGTATTTCGTAGGCCTTGCCGAACGCCGCTTCCCACACCAGCTGGACGTGGTCGAACGCCTGACTGCGGCCCAGGTCCACCTGCAGCCACTGTGGGTCGCCCCACGCGCTCGCCCACCGCGTCGCGCTGTCGCCGTCGGTGGCGGCCTGCGGCGGGTAGGGCGCGCCGGGGCCGTCGGCCTGGTACGTCGACGCCGTGGTCGCGGCCCCACGGGCCAGGTTCGTGCCCGGCACCGGCGGGGCGACCACGCGCAGCGAGCGCGTCTCGATGCCGACGTTGCCGTGGCCGTCCCGGGCGTAGAGGTAGAGCTTCCAGACGCCGAGCTGCTGCGGCGCGGTGACGGTGAACGTTCCGCTCCCGGTGAACGCGGCCGGGATCAGGCCGGCGGCGTTGTTGATGTACTTGCTGTTGTAGCCCATGGCGTAGGTGATCGGGTCACCGTCCGGATCGGACACTCCGGCCGTCACGGTGAAGGTGCCGCCCGCCGGGACGTCGGTGACGCGGCTCAGGTTCATCGACGCGATCACCGGCGGCGTGTTGCCGCCCGTCTGTCCACTGTAGAGCCCCCGGACGGCGTACCAGGAGAGCCGCTTCTCGCCGCCCGTGGTGATGTTGAACCAGACGCCGCCGAAATCGCCCTCGGTGCCGTAGTGGAAGAGCGTGGCGCCGAGCGCCACTCCGGGGTGGGCCAGCACGCAGTTCCAGGCGTTGACGTAGCCGTCACGCTTCTGCTGATCGGTCGGTTCGGCGGGCACGCCGTTGACGTCGTTCGGCACCTCCCACTCGCCGGCCGGGCCGGTCTCGGTGATGAGGTACGGCTTCGTGTAGCCGCCCGCGAGCCAGTCCTGCTTCACCTGGCAGACGTGGGCGTAGGAGTTGACCGAGTACAGGTCGAGGTCCGGCGCGTACGCCTTGTAGTACGGCCACGCACCGGTCCAGGCGTCGGTCGACGTCACCGGGTGGTTTGCGTCGATGCCGTGGATCGCTTGCGCCGCCTCGTCGACGAAGCGCGTGTAGGCGATTCGCTCCTGCTCCAACTGCGTGCCGGTGTAGCAGTTCTGCATCCCGAGGACGGACTCGTTGCCGACGTTCCACATCAGCACCCCCGGGTGCGTTTTGTATACCGTCACCCACTTCCGGATCTCGGCGAGCATCGTGTTCTTGTAGTCCGTGTCCGCGGTGTAGTCGACGCAGCCACCGCTGCCCGGGCCGCCGCCGGGTTGCAGCCAGAATCCGCTGACGACCTTGATCCCGTTGGCCGCGGCGGCGTCGAGCAGCGGCTGGGTCGTGCCGTCGGTGCCCCACGTCCGGACGGTGTTGACGCCGATCGCGTGCAGCTCGGGCATCCGCCCGGCGGCTTCGCCGACCGGCGGCCCCCAGGTCAGCCCCTTGACGGTCCATGGTATCCCGTCGACGGTGAGCTGCCATTTCCCCTGCGTACCGGTCACCCGGGTGACGCCGGGGCCCGGCACCGGCGTCCCCGGGGTGCCGCTGACCTGGAACTCCCAGAGTGAATAGCCGTAGCCGCCGACGCGGTGCGTGCCGAGGAGGCGGACGTAACGGCCGTGACCGGTGACAGCGAGTTTTTGGATCCCGCCGACCGCGGTCGCCGTACTGTATACAGTCTGCCAAGACACAGTGTCGTCCGAGATCTGGATTTCGTATGCAGTCGCGTAAGCGGCTTCCCAGTCCAGGGTGACCTCGCTGATGTCGGCAGGTGCGCCTAGGTCGACCTGCAGCCACTGCGGGTCGCTCCGGGCGCTCGCCCAGCGGGTGCCGGGGTCACCGTCAACCGCGGCCGACGCCGGAGTGCCTGCCCCTTCGCTGCTCGACGCGGTCACCGGTCTGCCTTGTGAAAGGAGCGTGGCGGCGCGCGCCGGGGACGGGCCGGCGAGCAGGCCCAGCACCAGCAGGGCCACCAGCGCGGGGACGGCACGAAGAAGTGACGGTCGGTCCACGATGACTCCCGTACGACAGCGGAGCGGAGGCTTGGAGAGCGCTCTCCGGCGCGACCGATGGTTGGGCACCGGCCCCGCGTTGTCAAGATTCGCCCGCAAACCCGACAATCACTGTCCACTGGTGCAATCCAGGGATTCCTTGACAGCGCCGCGGGCGGGTGCGCATGCTGTGGGAGAGCGCTCTCCCATCCTTGGCCCCCTCACCGTGGAGGACCCTTGGCAACGAAAGCCGCGCTCCTCGCCTGCACCGCCGCCACCGTGCTGGCAGGCGCCTTCCTGACCGCGGCCACCTGGTCGCCCGCCGGAGCCGACGACCTGGTGACCCACCACGAGTTCCAGGTCAACTGCTCCCCCAGCCACCACCAGCCGGACGACCCGATCGTCTTTCCCGGCCTGCCCGGCGCGTCCCACGACCACACGTTCCTCGGCAACAAGACCACGAACGCCGGCACGACCCTGCAGTCCCTGCAGGCCGCGGGCGTCGGCACCACGACCTGCCTGGCGCCGGACGACCTGTCCGCGTACTGGTTCCCGACTGTATACAACGGGAACCAGGTGGTGCTGCCGAACTTCGCGCAGGTCGTCTACTACAAGTCCGGCATCCTCGACTACACGAAGGTCGTGCCGTTCCCGCCCGGCCTGCGGTACGTGGCCGGGAGCGTCACCGCGACGCTGGACGAGTTCCAGCACGCCCCCGGCGCGATCGAAGGCTGGGAGTGCGGGGACAGCTTCCACAACTGGGACATCCCCGTGCGGTGCGTGGACGGCAGCCAGCTCAACATCCGGTACCAGGCGCCGAGCTGCTGGGACGGCGTCCACCTGGATTCCGCGGACCACAAGAGCCACCTGGCGTACCCGGACCGGGCGACGCTGACGTGCCCCGCCGACCACCCGGTGGCGGTGCCGATGCTGGAGTTCAAGATGGCGCTCCCCGTCAGCGGCGACATGTCCGGCGTGCACCTGGCCAGCGGGCGCGGGTACTCGTGGCACTACGACTTCTTCAACGCGTGGGACCCGGAAACCCTCTCCGCGCTGGTGAAGCACTGCATCAACGGCGGGCTGCAGTGCGACCCGCGCGGGTTCGACCTGTACAAGCCGGACCGCGGCAGCGTGCTCGGCCCGAACTACCGGCTGCCCGGCCGTCCGTGAGACGACAGGCCCTGGGGGTGGTGGTGGCGCTGGCCATGGGCGGATGCGCCACCACCGGCCCCGGCACCGCCACCCCGTCGGCCGCCACCCCGTCGGCTGCCGACGCTCCGGCGGCGTTCAACCCGACCGACGTGGCCTGGCTGCAGCTGGTGGTGCCGATGACGGAGAACGCCCTCTCCGCAGCCCGGCTGGCACCGGACCACGCGACGAGCACCGCGGTCCGCTCGGCGGCGGATGCCTTCGCGGGCCCGCAGGACCGGTTGCTGGTCCGCCTGCGGGCGGTCCGCGACCGGGCGGGTTTGCCGGCCTCCGGCATCCACAGTGGACACCGGATGCCGGGCATGGTCACCGCGGCCGACCTGGTGGCGTTGCGCACCGACCGGGGTCCGGCGTTCGACCGGAGGCTGCTCGCGCTGCTGCGGGCGCACGCCGCCCAGCTCGTCGTGCTGTCCCGCGGCGAACAGGCCTCCGGCGCGGACACCGGGACCCGCGAGCTGGCCCGCGACGTCGGCGCGGAAGGTGCGCGCGAAACCGAGGCACTCGCGAAGACAGCGTGAGTTCGTGGAGGCCGCTTCGATGTGCTTGAAGCGGCCTCCACGACCGGTGCATCAGTACGTGACCGTGACCGGCGCCCGTCCCTGATGAGCCGGAGCTGTCACCGTCAGCGTCTTCGTGGCCGCGTCCCACTTCCAAGCCGACGACGGTGCCCAGCCGTTGCCGACCTTCACCCGGCCGGGGGCCGACGGCACGCCGAGGAACTTCACCGTCCACTCGCGGGGCGCCACCCGGAACGAGCCCTGGGCGGGCGCCACCGTCACCGTGTGCGCTCCGAAGCACTCGGTGTAGGTGATCTTCGTCGACGACGAGCGCGACGACGACGTACCGTCGTCCTCGTACAGCGAGAACGTCCCCGAGCCGCCCGGCGCGACCGTCACCGTCGCCCGGTTCAGCGGGTTCTGGACGTCGTTGGCGACGTCCGCCGTCCGGGTGGCCGTGATGCCGCCCGCGCGGAGGAACACCGGCATCGTCCCCAGGTCGGACGTGACCTGCTGGGTCGTGCCGCCCGCATACGTCTTGCCGGTGAAGTAGTCCGTCCACTGCCCCGGCGGGAACCACACCGACGTCGTCGCCGACGTGCCCGGCGAAGTCACCGGCGCCACCAGCATGTCCGGCCCGTAGAAGTACTCGCTCTGCGCCGCCGCATATGCGCCCGGCTCTTCCGGGTACTCCAGGTACGTCGGGCGCACCACGGGAACGCCCGTCGTCGCGGCCTCCTGGGCCAGCGAGTAGGTGGTGGGAACCAGGTTTTCCCGCAGGTTCAGGAACTTCGTCGCCGACGCCTTCGCCGCGTCGCCGTACTGCCAGGGCAGCCGGTCGCTGTGGTTGCTGTGCAGCCGGTCGACCGGCTGGAACGTGCCGAGCTGCACCCACCGCGCATACAGGTCGTCCGGCAGCTTGGCCGTCTGGTGCTGCTGCCCGCCGGAGGTGTAGGTCTCGCTGCCGCGCAGACCGGTCGTGTCGTTGTGGCCGCCGATGTCGTGGCTGATCGCCGACATGCCCGTCGCGGCCGACTCCGCCGGCGTGATGCCGACCTCCATCCGCAGCGTGCCCCACGTCGAGGACGTGTCGCCGGTGAAGTGCAGCGTGCTGCGCTTGTCAGCCCACGGCCCGGTCGCCAGTCCCGTGGGACCGCCGTAGCCGCCGGCCTGCAGCGACCCGTACGCCCGCGAGATGACGAACCCGCGGCCGGTCGCGGGTGCCGCGAGGTCGGCGTACTGCTGGTTGATCCACGCGTCCGGGGTGACCCCGGGCAGGCTCGAGCGCGAGGCGTCGCAGCACCAGTCGAGCCACCAGATGTCGTTGCCCTGCTGCATCATCCCGGCGTGCAAGTCGAGGTAGGCCTTCAGCTGGTCCGGGTCGCCCCAGTCGAAGACGTAGCAGTCGCTCCCGCAGTTCGACTTGACCAGCTTGCCCTTCGCCGTCGCCTGGGCGCGGGCGAACTGCGGGTCCGAGCCCATGATGCTGGGGTGGATGTTGAGGTTGTTGTGCAGCCCCTGGGCCTTCGACCAGGCGAAGAAGCCGGCCGGGTCGGGGAACTTCGCGGTGTCGAACTGCCAGCCGTTCCAGGTGTCCGGGGCCTTGAAGTCGGTGTCGGTCACCAGGACGTCCAGCGGGACGCCTTCGCTGCGGAACCGGGGCAGGATGCGGTCACGGTAGTCGGCCGCGGTGCGGTCGATGTACTCCGAGTACCAGACGCCGTAGGCCCAGCGCGGCAGCAGCTGCGGCGGCCCGGTCAGGGTCGCCAGGTCACGCAGTCCCGCCTTGTAGTCGTGGCCGAACGCGAAGAGGTAGCCGTCCTGGTAGGGGTTCCCGGTGTGGGACGGCCGCGGCGTCACCGCGCGGGTCCGCGTGTCGTACAGCGCGGAGGTGGTGTCGTCGAGCAGGTACCAGCCGTCCTGGTGCAGGAGCCCTTCGGTGGTGGACGGCGTGCCGTTGTCGCCGTTGACGCCGTCGAGCCCGCGCCGGTAGCCGCCGAGCGCCAGGTGGGGCTGCGGTGCCGTCACCCCGGCCGGGGTGTGGCGCGCGTGTGGGGGGTGGGGGGGGAGTGCGGGGTTGCGGGGGTCCGCGGCGAGC